>CAMLGG010000257.1 GCA_946479475.1 uncultured Ideonella sp.
GGTGACCAGTTCGCGCTTGTCCACGAAGAGCGTCAGCGGTCGCTCGGCCGGGATGTGGATGCGGCGGCGGGCACCGTACTCGTCGAGGATCTCGATCTCGCGCAGCAGCGGCTGGCGGGCAGCCGTCATGCGGGGCACACGGGCCGCCCCTGACGAGGGGGGCGCAGGCGGCGGGGAAGCGGGGCGGGCCAGCGTCATCGAGGCAGCTTACTTCTTCGGGGCGCTGGCCGCCGCGGCCGGCTGATTCGTGCTGGGCGGCGAAGTGGCCAAGGCTGCCGGAGAGTGGGCGCCGGAGGATTCGATCGGCTTGTTCTCCGGCGTCGCCGGCACGTAGGCGAAGGGGCCCGGGTCCACGCAGGGCGGGGGTGCCGAAGCGGGCGCCGAGGCCGGCTTGCCGGCCTTCTTCGCTTCGGCGAAGTAGGCCGCGGCGACACGATCCTGAGCCTTGCACAGCTGGTAGGCCGCGACGCTGTCGGTCCACTTGGCCTTCGCCGCGGCTTCGGCGGCCTTGGCCTTGGCCTCGTCGCTGGGCGCGGGCAGCTTGGCCCAGGGGGCCGTGCAGGCCAGGGCCAGGATCGCGGTGGTCAGGGCGGCAGGCTTCATGAGGCGGACTCCAGGCGGTTCAGGCGCGGGCGGCGGGCGGCGTTTGCGGGGTGCCGGGCGCTGGCGGCGACGAGCGCTGCGCGGGGATGCGCCCCGAACGGATGTCCTCGTACCAGAGCTCGTGGTGCTCGCGCGCCCAGGCCTCGTTGACGTAGCCGTTGCGCATCGCGCTGTAGGCCCCGTGCATTCCGATGGTGCCGATGTAGATGTGGCCGAGGAACATGGCCATCATCAGCACCGCCGCGGTGTTGTGGATCATGTGGGCCAGCTGCATGTCGGCCCGCAGGTAGGGCAGGCCCGGCACCAGCTTGTCCATCACCAGGCCGGAGCCGACGACCGTCAGCCCGAGCACCAGCACGCCGGCCCAGAAGATGAGCTTCTCGCCCGCGTTGAAGCGGTGCGAGGGGATCTCGCGATCGCTCAGCATTCCCCCGAAATGGGTGAGCCAATGCAGGTCGCCCCGACGGGGCAGGTTGTCGCGGACGAAGGCGACGATGATGACCACCAGCGAAACCGCGAACAGCGGCCCGACCAGGTTGTGCAGCGTCTTCAGCGCGTACGTCAGCCAGCCGAAGAGCGTAGAGCCGACCAGGGGCAGCAGGAAGAACTTGCCGAAGGCCATCACGATGCCCGAGACGGCGAGGGCGACGAAGGCGATGGCGTTCACCCAGTGGGCCGCCCGTTCGAAGGGCGTGAAGCGCTCGATCGGGCCGGTGCCGTCGTTGGGCGTGTGACCCAGCGCACCCTTGCGCCAGTAGAACAAGGCGATGGCCAGCGTGACGATGACCAGCAGCGAGCCGCCGTAGGGAATGAGCCAGTCGTTGCGGACCTGCCGCCAGGCCTCGCCGGCATTGGTCCAGCGCGAGCCGGGGTACTTCGTGAAGGGCTGGATCAGCACGCCCTTCTCGGCGCCGGGCAGCGAGCTCGTGCCGCCCTGGTCTCGTACCGCGCGCCACATCGGCGCGTTGTTTCCGGGCTGGCTTCGGGCGCGCTGCGCGTTGGTGTCGTTCGGTTGCGGTTCGGGCGCGGCGGCGGCCGATGCGGCGGCAGGCGCGGGCGCGGCGGGGGGCTGCGCGAGCGCGCCGCCGGCGGCCGCCAGGAAAGCCAGCGCCAAGGCGCCGGCACGGATCAGGCGATGCATGGTGACGCCTCCTGGCACGTGCCGGTCAGGGGTTCTTGGCGACCGCGGGAGCGCTGGCCGCGACAGCCGGTGGCGATGCATCCGGTGCCGTGGCAGAGCCGTGGGTCGAGCTGATCCGCGCGTATTCGTTCTGGCCCTGCGTGCGGCCGCGGATCTGGTTCTGCCAGCTCGCTTCGTCGCCCGTGGCCCAGCCGCTGGCGGTGTAGACCTTGGGCTCGCCAGGGGCGCCGGTCGAAGCCTTGGCATCGGCCTTCTTCAACGGGCCGGGTTGGGCCTGGGACCGCTCGCCGCATGCCGGCAAGGTCAGGACGGCCGCGAGGGCGGCGGCGAGGGCGATTGGGGTGCGGCTCATGACTTGCCTTCCGCGGTGGTCTGCGACGGTGCCGCCGAAGGGGCGCCCTGCGAGGGCTTGCCGTAGGCCGTGCCCCAGCCCCAGACCTCGCTGCCCTTGCCGCGCACCAGCACCCGGTTGCGGAAGATGTCGGCGACCACGTCGCCATCGCCACCGAGCAGCGCCTTGGTCGAGCACATCTCCGCGCAGGCCGGCAGCTTGCCCTCGGCCAAGCGGTTGCGCCCGTACTTCTCGAACTCGGCCTGCGAGCCGTTCTCCTCCGGCCCACCGGCGCAGAAGGTGCACTTGTCCATCTTGCCGCGCAGGCCGAAGGTGCCGTTGCTCGGGAACTGCGGTGCGCCGAACGGGCACGCGTAGGAGCAGTAGCCGCAGCCTATGCACACGTCCTTGTCGTGCAGGACCACGCCTTCGTCGGTGCGGTAGAAGCAGTCGACTGGGCACACCGCCATGCACGGTGCATCCGAGCAGTGCATGCAGGCGACCGAGATGGACTTCTCGCCCGGGATGCCGTCGTCTATCGTCACCACGCGGCGCCGGTTCACGCCCCAGGGCACCTCGTGCTCCGCCTTGCAGGCCGTGGTGCAGCTGTTGCACTCGATGCAGCGCTCGGCGTCGCAGATGAACTTCATTCTGGCCATCGTGTTCTCCTGCTCAGGCCGTGGCCCGCTCCACTTGGCAAACGGTCGTCTTGGTCTCCTGCATCATCGTCACGCTGTCGTAGCCGTAGGTGGTGGCGGTGTTGATCGCCTCGCCGCGGACGACCGGGTGGGCGCCCTCGGGGTAGTAGGGCAGCATGTCCATGCCGCCCCAGCGACCCGAGAAGTGGAAGGGCAGGAACACCGTGCCGGCATCGACGCGCTCGGTGACCAGCGCCTTGACCTTCAGGCCCTTGAAGTCGGGTACCGCCGCCATCGGCGGCGTCTTCACCCACACCCAGTCGCCGTGGCGGATGCCGCGGTCGTTGGCTGCCTTCGGGTTGATCTCGACGAACATGTCCTGCTGCAGCTCGGCCAGCCAGGGGTTCGAGCGCGTCTCCTCGCCGCCGCCCTCGTACTCGACCAGCCGGCCGGAGGTCATGATCAGCGGGAAGCTCTTGCCGATGTCGGCGTTCTTCTCCTGCACCGTCCTGTACAGCGTCGGCAGGCGCCAGAAGGCCTTCTTGTCGTCGTGCGTGGGGTACTTGGCGACCAGGTCGGCCCGGGTGCTGTAGAGCGCTTCCCGGTGCTTGGGAACCGGGTCCGGGAAGTTCCAGACCACCGCCCGCGCCTTCGCATTGCCGAACACGTGGCAGCCGTGGTTCTTCATCACCACGCGGATGATCCCGCCCGAAAGGTCGGTCTTCCAGTTCTTGCCCTCGGCGGCCTTCTGCTCGGCCTCGGTGAGCTCGCCCCACCAGCCGAGCTTCTTCATCAGCACGTGGTCGAACTCGGGGTAGCCGGTGGTCAGGTCGGCGCCCTTGGAGTGGGAGCCGTCGGCCGCCAGCAGCGAGACGCCCTCGCGCTCGACGCCGAAGTTGGCGCGGAAGTTCCCGCCGCCGTCCATCACGTGCTTGCTCGTGTCGTAGAGGTTGGACGAGCCCGGGTGCTTGAGAGCCGGGGTGCCATAGCAGGGCCAGGGCAGGCCGAAGTAGTCGCCGTCCAGCGAGTAGCCCGTCTCCTTGTCGACCCCGCCCCGGGCGCGCAGCGTCTTCACGTCGAAGACGTTCATGTTGCGCATGTGGGCCTTCAGCCGCTCGGGGCTCTGGCCGGTGTAGCCGATGGTCCAGCAGCTCTGGTTGATCTCGCGCAGGATGGACTCCGGCTCGGGTTCGTCCATGCCCTTGATCTTCTGCATCTTGTAGTTCTTGACCAGCTCGGCACCGAAGCCCAGCTTCTCGGCCAGCTGGTACATGATCATGTGGTCCGACCGGGACTCCCACAGGGGCTCGATGACCTTCTCGCGCCACTGCAGCGCACGGTTGCTGGCGGTGACGGAGCCGCTGGTCTCGAACTGCGTGGCCGCGGGCAGCAGGTAGACCGCGCGGTTCTTGTTCAGGTCCTCCGGCTTGCCGGGCATCGCGGCCATCGCGGCCGTGGCCGACGGGTAGGGATCGACCACGACGAGCAGGTCGAGCTTGTCCATCGCCCGCTTCATCTCCAGGCCGCGCGTCTGCGAGTTCGGCGCATGGCCCCAGAAGAACAGGCCGCGCAGGTTCGAATCCTGGTCGATCAGCTCGTTCTTCTCGAGCACGCCGTCGACCCAGCGCGAGACCGTCATGCCGGGCTTGGTCAGCATGCCCGGCGCGTACTGCTTCTTGATCCAGTCGAAGTCGACGTTCCAGACCTTGGCGAAGTGCTTCCACGCGCCTTCGGCCAGGCCGTAGTAGCCGGGCAATGAATCGGGGTTGGGCCCGACGTCGGTCGCGCCCTGCACGTTGTCGTGGCCGCGGAAGATGTTGGTGCCGCCGCCCGAGACGCCCACGTTGCCGAGCGCCAGCTGCAGGATGCAGGAGGCACGCACGATCGCGTTGCCGATGGTGTGCTGGGTCTGGCCCATGCACCACACCACCGTGCTGGGCCGGTTCTCGGCCATGATCTTCGCGACCTTGAAGCAGGTCGCCTCGTCGACGCCGCAGACCTCCTGCACCTTGTCCGGCGTCCAGAAGTTCAGCGCCTCCTCGCGCACCTTGTCCATGCCGTAGACGCGGTCGGCGATGTATTGCTTGTCCTCCCAGCCGTTCTTGAAGATGTGGTGCATCAGGCCGAACAGGAAGGCGATGTCCGAGCCCGAGCGGATGCGCACGTACTCGTCCGCCTTGGCGGCGGTGCGGGTGAAGCGCGGGTCCACCACGATCATCTTGCAGCCCGTCTCCTTGGCGTGGAGCATGTGCAGCATGGACACCGGGTGCGCCTCGGCGGCGTTGGAGCCGATGTACATCGCCGCCTTGGCGTTCTGCATGTCGTTGTAGGAGTTCGTCATCGCGCCATAACCCCAGGTGTTGGCGACACCGGCCACCGTGGTGGAGTGGCAGATGCGCGCCTGGTGGTCGCAGTTGTTCGAACCCCAGAAGCTGACCCACTTGCGCAGCAGGTAGCTCTGCTCGTTGTTGTGCTTGGACGAGCCGACGATGAAGATGGAGTCGGGCCCGCTGGCCTGGCGCAGCTCCTTCATCTTGGCGGAGATCTCGTCGAGCGCCTGGTCCCAGCTGATCTTCTGGTACTTGCCGTCGACCAGCTTCATCGGCGACTTGAGGCGGTACTCGCCGTGGCCGTGCTCGCGCAGGGCGGCACCCTTGGCGCAATGCGCGCCGAGGTTGATGGGCGAATCGAAGACCGGCTCCTGGCGTACCCAGACGCCGTTCTCGACCACCGCGTCGACCGCGCAGCCGACCGAGCAGTGGCCGCAGACGGTTCGCTTGACCTCGACCTTGCGCGCATCCGCGGCGGCGGCCGGCTTGTCGTCGGCCGCCCGCGCCTTGCGGACCAGCATCAGCTCGGACGCCGCGATGCCGGCCCCCACGCCGAGGCCGGAGCGTCGCAGGAAGGCGCGGCGGTCCATGGTGGGCATCGCGCGGGCCACGCCGCGGGCCAGGCTGGCGACGAGGGGGGAAGTCGCGTTGCTGGCAGCCGCGCCTTGGGCGGGAGCTCTGCGAGTCAGCAGCATGAGGTGTCTCCTGGTGGCCGCCCCGGCCGTGCCGGAGCACCTGGGTGGGGAGGGGAAATCAGACCTTGGCGGTCTGGTAGTAGCGCTGGACGTGCGCGCTCAGGCGGTAGCCGCCGCCTTGCGACGAGCCGCCGTCGGCGGGCTCCTGCGGGGTTGCGCTCTCGGGCGCCTGCACGAGGGGCAGGGCCGCCGCGGTCGCGGCCAGGGCACCGGCGGTGCCCACGCCGGCGAACAGCCTGCGGCGCGAGACGGGCGGCGACGATTCAGTCGCCGGGCCGGATGGGTTGGGACGATGAGCCACGGAACACCCTCCAAAGGCGGTTGGAGCCGCCAGATATGTAAAGGTTTGCATGGGGACTGTTCCAGGGCACTCGGGCTTTCCCCTAGAACGTGGGCATAACGAACATTCAGCGCATCAGGCCGCGAAGAACCGGCCAGACGTTGTCAAGGATGATCGGGTGGGCCTTGGCGACGGGGTGGATCCTGTCGGCCTGGAACCACTCTTCGGCGTCGGGCCGGTCGGCCACGCCCTTGAGCAGGAACGGCACGAGCGCGACCTTCTCGGCCTTGGCCACGTCCTCGAAGGCCTGCGCGAAGTCGGCGGTGTACTGCCGGCCGTAGTTGGGCGGGACCTGCATGCCCGCGAGCAGCACCTTCGCACCCGTGGCGCGCGCGGCCTTCACCATGGCCTGGAGGTTGTCGCGTGTCTGCGAGAGCGGCAGGCCGCGCAGTGCATCGTTGCCGCCCAGCTCGATCACCACGACCTTGGGTGCCTGCGCCTTCAGCAAGGCCGGCAGGCGCGCTCGCCCGCCGGCGGTGGTGTCACCGCTGATGCTCGCGTTGACGACCTCGTACGGCAGCTTCTCGCTCGCGACCCGCTGCGACAGCAGCGCGACCCAGCCGGTGCCGCGCGCCAGGCCGTACTCGGCCGAGAGGCTGTCGCCGACGACGACGAGCCTGGCCGGGGCGGCCATCGCGGCCGGTGCCAGCAGCAGGCCGGCAAGCCACAGGCTAAAGTGGACAGCCTTTCGCCGCGGCCCGCCGGCCCGCCGCCAAACCCCGAGAAAGTCCCACAAGCTGCGCATGTCCGAGCCCATCATCGCCGTCGAGCACCTCACCAAGCGGGTGTCCGACTCCACCGGCACGCTGACGATTCTCCACGACATCAACTTCACCTTGCGGCCGCGGGAGTCGGCGGCGATCGTGGGCGCCTCGGGCTCGGGCAAGAGCACGCTTCTCGGCCTGATGGCCGGGCTGGACGTGCCGAGCGAGGGCCGGGTGATGGTCGATGGAGAGGATCTCTTCGCGCTCGACGAGGACGCCCGCGCAAACCTTCGCGCGCGCAAGCTGGGCTTCGTGTTCCAGAGCTTCCAGCTGCTGGCCAACCGCACGGCGCTGGAGAACGTGATGCTCCCGCTGGAGCTGGCGGGGCGCCGCGACGCGCGCGCGCTGGCCACCGAGATGCTGGGCCGGGTCGGGCTCGGGCAGCGCCTTTCGCACTACCCACGCGTGCTCTCGGGCGGCGAGCAGCAGCGGGTGGCGCTGGCCCGCGCCTTCGTCGTCCGGCCCAAGCTGCTGC
Organism: uncultured Ideonella sp.; assembly: GCA_946479475.1. The sequence goes on from CAMLGG010000257.1 coordinate 7,318, forward strand.
TGGCCGACGAGCCCACCGGCAGCCTGGACTTCGCCACCGGCGAGACGGTGATGGCGTTGATGCTCGAGCTCAACCGCGAGGCCGGCACCACGCTGGTCATGGTGACCCACGATCGCGCCCTGGCCGAGCGCTGCGAGCGCCAGCTGCACATCGAGGC
>CAMLGG010000258.1 GCA_946479475.1 uncultured Ideonella sp.
CTGGGCATCACCGGCCAGCTGCTGCACGCGCTGGTGCCACGCGTGGCGCAGATCGTGATGAACACCAGCTTCCGCATGTTCCCCGACTCCGACGCTGCGCAAGGCGCCAAGTCCGCCAAACCCCAGCTCTCAGCCGAGGCGATCGCGCTTCAGCAGATGATGCGGGGCATCCACTTCTAGGCCGGCGTCGCGTCGGCCGCCGGCTCGCTTGCAGCCGGCGCGCTGGCCATGCGCACGACCGTGTCGGGTTCGGTACGCGCGGCCTGCAACGCGCCTTCGGCTGCCTCCAGCAGGCCCAGCAGCTGGTTGCCATGCCGCGGATACGCGGCCACGCCGATGCGGCAGCGCGGGTGCAGCACCTCGATGCCGGTGTTGACCGGCCCGGCGAGCGCGGCGGCGACCTTGCGCGCCACCATCTCGGCCTCGGCCTCGTGGTGCAGGTCGACCAGCAGCGCCGCGAACTGGCCGTTGTCCAGCCGCACCGCGCTGTCGGTCTTGCGCAGCTCGAAGTGCAGCCGGCCGGCGGTGGCGCGCAGCAGGTCGTCGCCGACCGTCTGGCCCTGGCGCTCGCACAACGCGGCGTAGCCCTCGAGCTCGATGAGCAGCACGCCGATCTGCGTGCCGGCGCGCGCGGCGCGCTGGATCGCCATCTCGGCCCGGTCCTGCAGCACGGCGCGGCTGGGCAGGCCGGTGAGGCTGTCGTGGTGGCTCATCGGGATGGGCGCGTCGGCGCGCGCGGGGCCGGCCTGCTCGACCGCGATCAGGCCGGTGACCAAGCCGTTGGCGTCGCGCAGCGTGCCGAGCGAAAGCGTGACGCTGCGGGCCTCGCCACCCTTGGTGCGCAGCAGCCAGCCGTACTCGTCGGCCATGCCTCGCTGCAGGCGTGCATGGAAGACACGGGCGTCGGCCGGGATTCGGGTTCTCAGCTCCGCGCCGAGCATGGCGGCGCGGGCTTCTATCTCCTCGCGGGCCAGCAGGCTGCCTATCAGGGCCTTGCCGCGCAGTTCGCCGCGCTCGTAGCCGAGGGACTCGGCGCCGGCCGCGTTGACCCACTGGATGCGGCCCTCGAGATCGAGGCCGAAGACCAGGCGAGGGAACTGGTCGATGAGCAGCCGCTGGGCCTCACCCAGCTCGAGCCAGGTGAGGGACTGGGGGTCGACGAGGGTGGGGCGGTCCATGGGGCAGTGTCCCATTCCGCCCCGCGGCCGGCAAGATTGGCCGGCCTCGGCCGAGGGTCAGTCCTTGCCGCGGAACAGGCGCGCGGGCGATGCTTGAGACTTGCCGTTATTGCCGCCGCCGTTGGACGAAGCCGGGCGCTGCCCATGGGCCGGCTTGTGTCCGCCGGCGTGGGCCGCTGGCGAGCCCGCCGGGTGGCCGGGCTTGTGCGCCGGCTTGTGGCCGCCGTGCACCGGCGCACCGCCGGCGCGGCCCTGGGGAGCGGCAGGCTTGTGGGGGGCCGAGCCGCCCGCGCGGCCATCGCGCCGCGGCTCGCCGCGGCCTTCGTGGGCCGCCGGGCGATCGCCCCGGCCGCCTCGATGGCCACCGCCACCACCGCCGCCGCCGCCATTGCCGCGGCGCGTGCCGCCGACGCCGATCGTCATGCGACCCAGCACGATCGGTTCGGCCTTCTCACCGGCGGGGATCTCGAAGCCGGCGACCGCCTCGCGCGGGATCTGTCGCTTGATGAGCTTCTCGATGTCGCGCAGGAACAGCTCCTCGTCGGGGCAGACCAGCGAGACCGCCTCCCCCTGGGCGCCGGCGCGGCCGGTGCGGCCGATGCGGTGGACGTAATCCTCCGGCACGTTGGGCAGCTCGAAGTTCACCACGTGCGGCAACTGGTCGATGTCGATGCCGCGGGCCGCGATGTCGGTGGCCACCAGCACCTGGAGCTCGCCGCTCTTGAAGTCGGCCAGCGCCTTGGTGCGCGCGCCCTGGCTCTTGTTGCCGTGGATGGCCATCGCGCTGATCTCGTTCTTGTTCAGGAACTCGGCCAGGCGGTTGGCGCCGTGCTTCATGCGGGTGAAGACCAGCACCTGGTGCCAGTTGCCCTCGCGGATCAGGTGGGCCAGCAGCTCCTTCTTGCCGTCGCGGCCGACCGGGTGCACCTTCTGGGCGATGGTGTCGGCGGTGGCGTTGCGGCGCGCGACCTCGATCAGCGCCGGCTGGTTGAGCAGGCGGTCGGCCAGGGCCTTGATCTCGTCGCTGAAGGTGGCGGAGAAGAGCAGGCTCTGCTTGTGCTGCGGCAGGATGGCCAGCACCTTCTTGATGTCGTGGATGAAGCCCATGTCGAGCATGCGATCGGCCTCGTCCAGGACGAAGATCTGCACGTGCGAGAGGTCCAGGGTGCCTTGCTGGTGGTGGTCGAGCAGGCGGCCCGGGGTGGCGACGAGGATGTCGACGCCCTTGCGCAGGCGGTCGACCTGCGGCTGCATGCCGACGCCGCCGAACATCACCATCGACTGCAGCGGCAGGAACTTGCCGTAGGTGCGCACGCTCTCCTCGACCTGCGCCGCGAGCTCGCGGGTCGGGGTGAGGATGAGGGCGCGGATGGCGAGGCGGCCGCGGCCGTCGCGCTTGGGGCCTTGGGCCGCCAGGCGGTGCAGCAGGGGCAGGGTGAAGCCGGCGGTCTTGCCCGTGCCGGTCTGGGCGCCGGCCATGAGGTCGCCGCCGTTGAGCACGGCCGGGATGGCCTGTGCCTGGATGGGGGTGGGTTGAGAGTAGCCTTGTTCGCGCACGGCACGAACGAGCGGTTCGGCCAGGCCGAGGGATTCGAAGGTCATCGGGGCTCGTGGGAGCTTGGGGCCGGCCCGCCGCCCGCGGTTGCTGCCGGGGCACCAGCCAGGGGCCCGGCCGGGAAGGTGAGGCGCCATCCGCTTGCGGGACGGGCGCCGTGTCAGGACTGACAAGCCGCCGCCGAGGCTGGACCTCGGGGGGATGGGCGCATTGTAACCGGCGCCCCGCGGGGCGATCGCCGGAACAGCCCTGCAAACCGTGGGCGAAAGGAAAAGGGGCCGGCAGGCCGGCCCCTTCCTGGTCAGCTCGCGCCGGGTTGGATCAGAAGCCGCTGGCGTCCAGGCGCCCGCCGGTGACCGTCTTGCCGGACAGCGAGGCGGTCGGGATGACGCTCGACAGGATCGCGGCCTTCAGGTCCGCCGTCTTGCGCACCTTGGGATGCGAAGAGGCGTACAGGGCGATGGAGCCGGTCACGTGGGGCGTGGCCATCGAGGTGCCGCTGTAGGCCGCGTAGCCGTCCGGGACCGTCGAGTAGATCGATACGCCGGGCGCACCGAGGTCGACGGATACCGCCCCGTAGTTCGAGAAGCTGGCCAGCAGCCCGGCCGAGCCGATGGCGGCCACCGAGATGATCGACGGGCTGTCGTAGCTGGAGGGGTAGTGCGGATCGGTGTCGTTGTTGCCGCCGTTATTGCCTGCGGCGGCCACGAACACGATGCCCGCCTTGCCCGCCATCTCGATCGACTTCTTCAGGCCCTGCGAGTAGCCGCCACCGCCCCACGACGCGTTGATCGCTACCAGGTCGAGGTTGTGGCGAGTCTTCAGGTCGGTGACGTAGTCGATCGACTTGATCGCGTTGGCCGTCGAGCCGGAGCGCGTGCCGAGGAACTTGACGTTGATGATGTTCAGCTTCCAGCACATCCCGGCCACGCCCTTGGTGTTGCCGCCGCGCGCGCCGATGGTGCCCGACACGTGCGTGCCGTGGTCGTCCCCCGGGCCGTCATAAGTGGTCTTGTCGTCGCGGGCGAAGTCCCAGCCGCGGGTGTCGTCGATGAAGCCGTTGCCGTCGTCGTCAATGCCGTTGTCGGGGATCTCGAACGGATTGACCCAGAAGTTGCGACGCAGGTCGGGGTGCTTGTACTGCGCGCCTTCGTCGATCACCGCCACCATCGTCTTGCCGCAGTCGGTGTGGCCCTTGTCCCAGGCCTCGGCGGCCTGGCTGCCGTACTGGTTCTGCTTGACAGGCGAAGCGTCGCCGTACATGCCCCAGAGCTGACCGCTGGTGTAGTACGGATCGTCGGCAACCTCGTCAGGGTAGTAGAGCCAGTTGGGCTCGGCGAAGTCGACGCCCGCGGCGGCGTGCAGCACGCGGATGGCGTCGGAGAGATTCGCGCCGTCCGGCAGCTTGATGCGCTGCAGGTCGCCGCTCACGCGCTCGAGGAAGCGACCGCCGACCTGGGCCAGCGCCTGCGAATGGACCGCTTCGGCGACACCGGGCTCGAACTGCACGAGGAGCTCGCCCTTGACGTAGTGCCGGTGCGGCTGCTGCAGCTCGGACAGCACGATGTCCGGACGGCCGCCGGCCAGGGCGGTGCCGCAAAGCACGCCGAGGGCCAGCGCCGCCAGCACGCGCGGGAAACGACCAGAAGAACGAGGCATGGACAGGCTCCTTATGGGATCGTGCGGCAAACCACTGCCGAACTTGAGGAGCCACGATGCTCGGGATGGGGATGGAAGCTGTCGACCCTTTGGCCTAGGGGAGTAGTAACTCGCCCCCCGGCGATCCCCACGTCGCCGTGATCAAAAATGAAGAAGGGCCGGTCGCCCGGCCCTTTCGACTCGTCAAGCGCCCGATGTTCAGTACGTGCTGACGTTCAGGCGCGCGCCGCTCACGGTCTTGCCGTTGCAGGCACTCGTGGCGGTGGTCGTGCCGAGGATCGCCGACTTCATCTGCGCGGCCGTCAGCCCGGGATGGCTCTTGGCATACAGCGCGACCGCACCGGTCACGTGAGGCGTGGCCATCGAGGTGCCGCTGTAGCTCGAATAGGAGTCAGTCGGCACGGTGGAGTAGATGCCCGCGCCCGGTGCGCAAAGGTCGACCGAGGTCGCGCCGTAGTTGGAGAAGCTCGCCAGCGTGCCGGAGCTGGTCAAGGCGGCCACCGAGATGATCGCCGAGCTGGTGTAGCTGGCCGGATAGAACGGGTTGGCGTCGTTGTTCGAAGCGTTGTTGCCCGCGGCCGCGATGAAGAGGATGTCCTTGTTGCCGGCGTTGTCGATCGAGTCCTTCAGGCCCTGCGAGAAGCCGCCGCCGCCCCAGGAGTTGTTGGTGGCCACCAGGTTCAGGTTGTGGCGCGTCTTGAGGTCGGTGATGTAGTCGACCGACTTGATCGCGTTGGCCGTGGTGCCGCCGCCTGCGCCCAGGAACTTGACGTGCACCATCTTCACCTTCCAGCACATGCCGGCGACGCCCTTGCCGTTGCCGCCCTTGCCGCCGATGGTGCCCGAGACGTGCGTGCCATGGTCGTCGCCGGGGCCGTCGTAGACGCTCTTGTTGTTGCCGTCGAAGTCCCAGCCGTGGGTGTCGTCGACGAAGCCGTTGCCGTCGTCGTCGACGCCGTTGCCGTCGATCTCGTCGGGGTTGGTCCAGTGGTTGGCCTTGAGGTCGGGGTGGGTGTACTGCACGCCTTCGTCGATCACGCCGACGAGCACGCCTTTGCAGCTCACATGGCCCGCATCCCAGGCCTCGCCGGCCTGGCTGCCGTACTGGTTCTGCTTCAGCGGCGAGGTGTCGCCGTACATGCCCCAGAGCTGTCCGTTGACGTAGTAGGTGTCGTCGGAGACCTTGGTGTGGCGGTAGATCCAGTTCGGCTCGGCGAAGTCGATCGCGTCATGCGCATGCAGGGCGCGGATGGCGGCCGACAGGTCGGCACCCTTGGGCAGGCTGATGCGATGCAGGTCGGCGCGCAGGTGCTCGACGAGCTTGCCGCCGACGCGGTCCAGCGCGGCCTGGCGCAGTATCGCGGCGACGCCCGGCTTGAACTGCACCAGCAGTTCGTCCGCCACGCGTTCACGGTGCGACTGCTGCAGCTCGGCCAGCACTCTTTCGGGCTGGCCGCCGGCCCAGCTGGCGCCCGACAGGACGACCAGTGCCGAAGCGATCAGCGTGTGGGAGAAACGGGGAGTGAAACGGGACATGTGGATTCCTCGATCTGCAGGAAGAAGGCAGAAGTCCGCTGCCGGGGCGGCGGCGGAGGCGAGGGGCCGAGCGGCGGCAGGCCCGAGGGGAATCGCATGCTGTTGTACCGCCCGGGTGCTGTCGACCCTTCTTCCTAGGGAAGGAACAACCCAGGCGGTGCGTCGGCGTTTCTCTCCCGCCGGCCGGTCAGAACCCGCTCACGTCGAGGCGGCCGCCGGTCACCGTCTTGCCCGCCATCGAGGTGGTCGGGACGCTGGCCGCCAGGATGGCGGCCTTGATCTGGGCTGCGCTCGAGCCGGGATGCAGCGACGCGTAGAGCGCCGCGGCGCCGGTCACGTGCGGCGTCGCCATCGAGGTGCCATCGTAGGAGGCGTAGCTCGGGGTGATCACGCCGTTGACCAGCTTGGGCACGGTCGACCAGATCCCCACGCCGGGCGCGCCTAGGTCGACCGACACCAGGCCGTAGTTCGAGAAGCCGGCCTTGGCACCCTTCTTGTTGATCGCCGCCACCGCGATGATGTTCTCGCTCGTGTAGGCCGAGGGGTAGTTCGGCTTCTTGTCGGTGTTCTGGCCGATGCCGAACAGGTTGCCGTTGCCCGCGGCCGCGATGAACAGGATGTCGGCGGCGCCCGCGCGGTCGATCGAATCCTTCAGGGCCTGCGAGTAGCCGCCGCCGCCCCAGGAGTTGTTCGTCGCGACCAGGTTCAGGCCGTGGCGGGTCTTCAGGTCGGTGAGGTAGTCGATCGCCTTGATCGCGTTGGCGGTGGTGCCGCCGTTGGCGCCGAGGAACTTGGCGTTGACCATGCTGACCTGGCCGCAGATGCCGGCCACGCCGATGCCGTTGTCCCGGGTTGCTCCGATCGTGCCGGACACGTGCGTGCCGTGGTCGTCGCCCACGCCGTCGAAGGTCGAGCTGTCGTTGTTCTCGAAGTCCCAGCCGGTCACGTCGTCGACGAAGCCGTTGCCGTCGTCGTCTATGCCGTTGCCGGCGATCTCGAACGGGTTGTGCCAGATGTTGGCCATGGTGTCCGGATGGCTGGTCATCACGCCTTCGTCGATGATGCCCACCACCACGTCGCTCGAGCAGTCCTTGCCGGCGCTCCAGGCCTCGGCGGCCTGGCTGCCGAAGGCGTTCTGCTTCAGCGGCGAGGCGTCGCCATAGACACCCCACAGGCTGCCGTTCCGGTAGTAGGTGTCGTTCGGCGCGGCCTGGGTCGTGTAGACCCAGTTGGGCTCGACGAACCTGACGCCGGCCTGGGCGCGCAGCCGGCGGATCGCCTCGGGCACCGCAAGGCCCGCAGGCAGGGCCACCCGGTGAAGCTCGCCATCGCGGCTCGTCGCACGCAGCAGTTGCAGCGAGCGCGCGCCGAGGGCCTCGAGCGCGGCCTTTCGCACCGCCGGCCCCTGGCCGGCGCGGAACTGCACCAGCACCTCGGAGGCCACGTAGCGCAGTTCGGCGCGCTGCAGGTCGGCATCGACGAGGGCGGGGTTGGCCTGGACGGCCAGGCTGGCGCCGAGCGCGACCATCGTCAGCGCGAAGGAA
>CAMLGG010000259.1 GCA_946479475.1 uncultured Ideonella sp.
AGGGGCTGGCTTGGGCGACGGCGCGGCCGCCGCCATCGGCGCGGCGGCCGCGCTCGGTGCAGCGGGCGGCGGCGCCACCTGCGCCGCCTTGGCGACGGGCTTGGGCGCAGGCGGCGCAGGCGAGGGCGCCGGTGGCGGAACGCTCGCGCCCGAGGTCAGCTCCCGCAGCAGGGCGAGCTTGGGCTGCACGCTCGTGTCGGCCTTGTCCAGCTGCAGAGCCTTGCTGTAGGCCTGGCTGGCGAGCTGGGCGTAGACATCGCCGAGGTTCTGGTATGCCGTGGCATAGGCGGGGTTGGTACGGATGGCCTTCTCGAGCGATTGCCGGGCCTTCTCGTAGTCGCCCTGGGCGCCGAGGATCACCGCCATGTTGTTGTAGGGTGCCGGCATGTCCGGGTGGTCCTCGACCAGCTTCTGGAACACGGCCAGGGCCTCGGCCTTGCGGTCCAGCATGGACAACGCGACCCCGCGGCGAAAACGCATCTGGGGATCACGCGGGTTCTTCACCAGCGACTCGTCGATGAGCTTCAGCGCCTTCTCGTGCTGCCCTTCCTTGATCAGCCGCTGTATCTCGGCCGTCTCGGGGCTCACGGGGGCGCTGGCCGCGGGAGGGGCGAGCGGCGCCTGCGCTTGCGAGGGCGCCGCCACGCCCGATCCCAGCACCAGGACGGAGGCCATCAGGCCAGGATGGAAGGGCGTCTTGGGCAATCGAAGAGGCATGGGGCGTGCAGCAAGGGGGCGCGAGAAAAGCCGACCGGCTGGCGCGGCCCCCGGCAGTCTAACGAAAATCGATCGCGGATCCGGCCCGGAAAAGGCGGGAAAAAGACGGGTCCGCGGCCGCCTCGGCCGGCAACTTTGTCACGCCGGTGGACGATCTCGGCGCGGCTTCGCGTGCGCATCGCCGGAGCATTCAAGCCGGCGCCCCAACGGCCGACATCACTGCGATGCGTCGCCTTCCCGCCCTGTTCGTCCTGGTCGCTCTGTCGTGGCTGGCAGGGTGGTCGCTGGCGCGTCCGGCCTGGCATCCCGAGCGCATCGTTCGCGCGGCCGCGTTGCGCGGGGCACTCGCCGAGCAAGGCGCCCGGGAACTGCAGTCGGCGATGGAGTCTGCCGTGAAGAGCAGCGAGGTCTCGCGCGTCGCGGCCGTCAACGATTTCTACAACCAACGCCTGCAGTACCGGGACGACATCGAGACCTGGGGCGAGGCGGATCACTGGGCGAGCCCGCTGGAGGCCCTGCAACAGGGGTCGGGCGATTGCGAGGATTTCGCGATCGCCAAGTTCTTCACCCTGGTGGCCATGGGCCTGCCGCCCGAGCGGCTGCGGCTGGTCTACGTCCGCGCGACCATGGGCGCCACGGGCGGCGGTACCGTACAACCTCACATGGTGCTGGCCTACTACCCCGCGCCGCAGGACGATCCCGTGGTGCTGGACAACGTGGTGCAGGAACTCCACCTGGCCAGTGAACGCAGCGACCTGACTCCAGTTTTCAGTTTCAACGCCGATGGCCTCTGGGAAGGCGTCGGCCAGGTGGCTGTCGGCGGGGCTGGCCCCGTCGAACGCCTGGGGCGCTGGCGGGAAGTGCTGGCCAAGGCACACGACGAAGGGTTCTTTCAGTGACGAGCTCTCAAGGGAATGTGGCCCTGCCAACTTCGTTGAACCCCCTCGGGGGGCGGGCCGGCTCCAGCCCGGCACCCTGGGCAGTCGGTAACAGGAGGTATAAGCATGCCCCAGCAGGAGAGACCATGTCATTGATTCGCCAGGTTTGGCTGTTGCTCGCGTTGACGCTGCTGCTGGCTTTCGCCGCGGCGTTCGGCATCACCGTGCATTCGGCCCGCCAGGTGCTCGAGACGCAGCTTGCGCTGAAGAACAACGACACCGCGCAGTTCCTCGCCTTGGCCCTCTCGCAGCAGAAGGGCGACGCGACGGCGATGGAACTGGTCATCACCAGCCAGTTCGACACGGGCTACTACGAGCTGATCCGCCTGACCGGCACCGACGGCCACGTGATCCTGGATCGCCATGCCGATCCCAAGTCCGGCCAGGCGCCGGGCTGGTTCGTACGCTCGCTCGGCATCTCGCCGCCTTCGGGCCTGGCCCAGGTGGGCGACGGCTGGAAGCAGCTCGGCCGGCTGGAGGTCCGCAGCCAGGCCAGCTTCGCCCATGACCAGCTGTGGCACAGCTCCGTTTCGGCGGCGATCTTCCTGGCAGCCCTGTCGCTCCTGCTGGGCGGCCTGGCTGCGGTGGGGGTGCGCCGCATCCGCCTGCCGCTGCAGGCCACCGTCCAGCAGGCCACCGCGATCACCGAGCGCCGGTTCATCACCATCAGCGAGCCGGTCGTGCCCGAGCTGCGCGACGTGACGCGGGCCATGAACACCATGGTCACGCGGCTGAAGAGCATGTTCGACGAGCAGACGGCGCAGGTCGACCAGCTGCGCCGCCAGGCCAACTGCGATGCGCTGACGGGCCTGTCCAACCGCGCTCACTTCATGGGCCGGCTGAAAGTGACGCTTCGCAGCGAAGACGGCAGTGCCGGCGGCGCCATCGTGCTCGTCCGCCTGGCCGACCTGCAGGGCCTGAACCGCCGCCTGGGCCATGCGGCGACAGACCGCGTGCTGCAGGAGGCGGCGGCCGCCATCGTCGAATCCGCGCGCCGTGCCGGCTCCTTCGAGGTGGGCCGCCTGAACGGTTCGGATTTCGCCATGGTGCTGTCGGATGTCGGCTCCCTGCGCGAGCCGGCGGTCGACGTGGCGGCCCGGCTGCGCAACCTGCTGCGGGCGCACGATCCGAATGCCAACGCCGTCGTCGGCGCCGTGCGCTGGTGGCATGGCGCGCCCTTGTCGTCGCTGCTGGCGGCGGCCGACCAGGCCCTCGCGCGGGCCGAGGCCCGGGGCGCCTATGCGGTCGAGCTGGACGACACCGGCGATGGCCTGGTGCTGGGCGAGGACGCCTGGCGCGAGAGGCTGCAGGGCGCGGTGGCGAACCAGCGTGCCAAGCTGGTCGAATTCCCCCTCGTCGACATGCGCGGAGCGGTCGTGCACCGCGAGTGCCCGTTGCGCCTGCAGCTGGAGGAGGGGGGCGAGATGGTCCCGGCGGCGCAATGGCTGCCGATGGCGCGCCGCACCCAGCTCACTTCCCGCATCGACCTGGTGGCGGCGCGCCTTGCGCTGACGGCCATCGCCCAGGACGGCATGGCCCGCGCCGTCAACGTCAGCCCCGGCTCCTTGCTGGACAGCGGCTTCGTGCCCAACTTGCGCGCCCTGCTGCAGGGCTATCCCTCCGAGGCTCCGGGCCTGTGGCTGGAGGTGCCGGAGGACGGGGCGCTGCGCCACATCGAGCTGATGCGCGAGCTCGTCAACCAGATGCACGCGCTGGGCGCGAGGGTCGGACTGGAGCATGCCGGAGAGCGCCTGACCGAGGCCTCGGGCCTGCTCGAATCGGGATTGGATTTCGTCAAGCTCGACGCCAGCTTCGTCGAGGGGCTGGCCGCAGACCATGCCCGGCGCGAACACGTGGCAGGCGCGGTGCGCATGCTCCACGGCATCGGGCTGAAGGTCTACGCCGAGGGCGTGGCCTCCTCGGACGACGCCACCGCGCTGGACGCCTGCGGCCTGGACGGCATCACCGGGCCGGTCGTGCCGCCGATGTGAGCCGGGCTTGCGCGGACGTCAGGCGATGTCCGCGCAATGGACGCCGAAGCGCCCCTGGCGGCGATCGGCGAAGTAGCGGGTCAGCGTCTCGCGCACGGTGCGGAAGGCCAGCTCGTCCCACGGGATCTCGTCTTCGCGAAACAACCGGGCCTCGAGTGTCTCGCTGCCCGGGTCCAGGTGCGTGTCGAGCATCCGGGCTCGGTAGAAGAAGTGGACCTGGCCGACCCGGACCACGTTGAGCACCGTGAACAGGCCCTCCAGCTCGACGTGGGCGCCGGCCTCCTCGTCGGTCTCGCGCAGGGCACCCTCGGCGGTCGTCTCGCCCAGCTCCATGAAGCCGGCGGGCAGCGTCCACAGGCCGTAGCGCGGCTCGATCGCGCGGCGGCACAGCAACACCTGGTCTTCCCACGCCGGCACGGTGCCGACGACGTTCAGCGGATTCTCGTAGTGGATGGTCCCGCAGCTCGGGCACACGGCGCGCGGCCGGTTGTCTTCTGCGGGGATCACGTAGTCGACCTTGGTGCCGCAGGCGCGACAGTGAACGATGGTGCGGCCCGGGGGCATGGTCAGCATGGGCTGGCAGTGTAGCCACGGCAGCCGTGGCATCATCGACCGATTCCCCCCGCGAGGCCTCCGATGTCCTATGTCTTCCAGCCCGCCGCGCCGGCCGCCGTGCCGGTCGCGGGCGGCCATGATTCCTTCCCCGTCCACCGCATCTATTGCGTCGGTCGCAACTACGCCGAGCATGCGGTCGAGATGGGCCACACCGGCCGCGAACCGCCCTTCTTCTTCCTGAAGCCGGCCGACGCCGCGCTGTACGTGCCCGATGGCGAGACGGGCACCATGCCCTACCCGACGCAGACGCAGAACCTGCACCACGAGATCGAGCTGGTAGTGGCCCTGGGCGCCGGCGGGCGCGACATTCCGGTCGAACGCGCTGCCGAACTGATCTGGGGCTACGCCATCGGCCTCGACATGACCCGGCGCGACCTGCAGAACGAGATGAAGAAGCAGGGCCGCCCGTGGAGCATCGGCAAGGGCTTCGAGCACAGCGCGCCGATAGGCCCCATCCACCCCAAGTCCGCCACCGGCGAGCTGACGAAGGGCGCGATCACGCTCGACGTGAACGGCCAGCGCCGCCAGACCGGCGACCTGGGCGACCTGATCTGGAACATCAACGAGACCATCGCCACCCTGAGCCGCGCCTGGACGCTCGCGCCGGGCGACCTGATCTTCACCGGCACGCCGGCCGGTGTCGGCGCGGTGGTGCCGGGCGACACCTTGGTGGGCTCCGTCGAGGGCCTGGGCAAGCTGCAGCTGCGCATCGGGCCGGTGCAGGCCTGAGAGAGGAGGACGAATGGAGCTCTTCAACTACTTCCGTTCTTCGGCTTCGTACCGCGTGCGCATCGCGCTGGCGCTCAAGGGGTTGCCGTACGACTACAAGCCCGTGCACCTGCAGAAGAACGAGCAGACGGCCGAGTCCTATTCGGCGGTCTCGGCCAGCCGCCTCGTGCCCCTGCTGAAGGACGGCGACGCCTACGTCCACCAGTCGCTGGCGATCATCGAGTACCTGGACGAGACGCACCCCGAGCCGCCGCTGCTGCCGAAGGATCCGCTGGGCCGGGCCAGGGCCCGAGCGCTGGCGCTTGACATCGCCTGCGAGATCCACCCGCTGAACAACCTGCGCGTGCTGCGCTACCTCGTCGGCCCGCTGGGCGTGGAAGAGGAGGCGAAGAACCGGTGGTATCGCCATTGGGTCGAGACGGGCCTGGAGGCGGTGGAGCGACAGATGGCCGCCGCGCCGGCGCACTATTGCATCGGCGATCAGCCGGGCCTGGCCGATTGCGTGCTCGTGCCGCAGATCTTCAATGCCCAGCGCTTCGACTGCCGGCTCGACCACGTGCCGAACGTGATGCGCGTCTTCGACGCCTGCATGAAGCTGGACGCCTTCGAGGGCACGCGCCCGGAGAAGTGCCCGGATGCCGCCTGACCAGGCGCGTCCGTGGCTGCCGGCCGAAGGCCTGCCGCCCGAGGTCGGTGGCCTCATGTCCACGCGTCGAGGCGGCGTCAGCCGCGCGCCGTTCGACAGCCTGAACCTGCGGCCCGCAGCGCTGCGCGCCGATGCGGCGGACGAGCCCGCGGCTATCCACGAGAACCAGCGCCGATTCGCGTCCTGGCTCGAAGGCGCGCAACCGGTCTACCTCGACCAGGTGCATGGCCGCCAGGTCGTGCGCCTGACGTCGGCCGACCTGGTGCCGAACCGTCCCTTCCATCAGGCCGATGCGAGCGTCACGACGGAGCATGGCATCGCCTGCACCGTGCTGGTGGCCGATTGCCTGCCGGTGCTCCTGGCCGCGCCTGAAGGGCGCGGCGTCGCTGCGGCACACGCGGGCTGGCGGGGGCTGGCAGGCGGGGTGGTCGAAGCTGCGCTTGCCGTGCTGTGCGAAGCCGCCGGCTGCACCCCGGCCGAAGTGACTGCTTGGCTGGGTGCCTGCATCGGCCCGGAGGCCTTCGAGGTCGGCGACGAGGTGCGCCAGGCCTTCGGCGCCGCGGCGGCCGGCTGCTTCCGGCCGGGGCTGGCGGACGGCAAGTGGTGGGCCGATCTGCCTGCCCTGGCTCGCCGGCGCCTGCAGGGAGCCGGGGTGACTCGGGTGAATGGCGGGACGTGGTGCACCTTCACCAATCCCTCGCTGTTCTTCTCGTATCGCCGGGAGCGGCTCACCGGCCGTCACGCCGCTGCCATCTGGATCCGCTAGGCCGGGTCGTCCGCCGCATCGGAGCCTTGTGCGGCCACTGCCGCAGCCTCTGCCCGGCGTCGGGCGCGACGCCTGTGCGGGGTGTTCATCACGTAAAGCAGCACCGCCACGGGCAGCACCCCGTAGAGGACGAGGGTAATGGCCGCGCCGAGCAGCGAGCCTTGAGGCGAAGTAGCCTCGGCAAGGCTCATCAGAAGCGCCACGAACATCCAACCCAGTGCGACGATGTGCATTTCAGAAGGCGGTACGTAATCTCACGTAACGAAAAATAGAGTCATCATGCGGTAAGCTCTCGCCTGTCCAATCCCCTTGCATCGAGACATTTCTCACAAGGCCGCCGCGGACAACGTCGTTCGCCCGAAATACCAGGAGACAAGCGCAGTGAAAGGCAAGCCTTCCCCACAGCTCAGCGCCGCCGAAGCCTTCACGCCCCTGGGCGCCGAGGCCCAGGCCCAGGCCGAAGCCTTCGGACATGCTGTCGGCGACATCTGGCGCTCATTCTCGGGCCTGAACTTTCCCCAGGCCACTCTCGGCCAGCTGCAGGGCGACTACCTGAAGCAGGCCACCGCCCTGTGGAACGGAACGCTGGAGGCGCTCGGCACTTCAGACGGCAAGGAGTCCAGGCCGGTGGGCGACCGCCGCTTCGCCGCCAAGGACTGGGCAGCCAACCCGGCGGCGGCCTACACCGCCCAGATGTACCTGCTCAACGCTCGCACCCTGATGCAGATGGCGGAGAGCCTGGAGGGCGACGAGAAGACCAAGGCCCGCGTGCGCTTCGCCGTGCAGCAGTGGGTCGATGCGATGAGCCCCAGCAACTTCCTGGCGCTCAACCCCGAGGCGCAGCGCAAGGCGCTCGAGAGCCGCGGCGAGAGCATCGCGCAGGGCATCCAGCACCTGGTGCACGACCTGCAGCAGGGACATGTCTCGCAGACCGACGAGAGCGTGTTCGAGGTGGGCCGCAACGTGGCCACCACCGAGGGCGCGGTGGTCT
>CAMLGG010000260.1 GCA_946479475.1 uncultured Ideonella sp.
GTTCGATTACATCGTCGTCTGCTCGGTCACCGGCAGCACCCAGGCCGGCATGGTGGTGGGCTTCGCGGCCGATGGCCGGGCCGACCGGGTGATCGGCATCGACGCCTCGGCCAAGCCGGCGCAGACGCGCGAGCAGATCCTTCGCATCGCTCGCCACACGGCAGAGCTGGTCGAACTCGGACGACCCATCACCGACAAGGACGTCGTGCTCGACGAGCGCTACGGCGGCCCCGAATACGGCCTGCCGAACGAGGGCACGCTGGAGGCCATCCGCCTGTGCGCGAGGCAGGAGGCGATGCTCACCGACCCGGTCTACGAGGGCAAGTCGGCCCACGGGATGATCGACAAGGTGCGCCGCGGCGAGTTCCCCGAGGGCTCTCGAGTGCTGTACGCGCACCTCGGCGGCGTGCCTGCGCTCAACGCCTACAGCTTCATCTTCCGGAACGGCTGACGATGGAGGCCGCCGACGCCGGGCCGCTCGACCCGCAGGAAGTCAACGAGTGGTGCGAGGCACTCGACGGCCTGCTCGCCGCCTACGGGCCTGAAGCCGGTGCTCGGCAGGCGGGTGCCATCCTCGACGCGCTGCAACAGCACGCCCGCCGGTTGAGGCTGCCCTGGCGACCCGAAGCCGCCACGCCCTACCTCAACACGGTGGGCCTCGACGAACAGCCGCCGTACCCCGGCGACCTGGAGATCGAGCGGCGCCTGTCGGCCATCCTGCGATGGAACGCGGTCGCGATGGTGGTGCGGGCCAATGCGGCCTACGGCGACCTCGGCGGCCACATCGCCAGCTATGCCTCGGCGGCGGATCTCTTCGAGGTCGGCTTCCACCACTTCTTCCGCGGGCCGGAGGCACCGGCCGGCGCGGACCTCGTCTACTTCCAGCCGCATTCGGCGCCCGGCGTGTATGCGCGGGCCTTCGTAGAGGGCCGGCTGGATGAATGCGCGCTGCGCCACTACCGCCAGGAGATCACCGCGCGGCGGCAGGGCGGCCAGGGGCTCAGCTCCTACCCGCACCCCTGGTCGATGCCGGACTTCTGGCAGTTCCCGACCGGCTCCATGGGCATAGGCCCGATCAACGCGGTCTACCAGGCCCGCTTCATGCGCTACCTGGAGCATCGCGGGCTGGCGCAGACGGCCGGCCGGCGCGTGTGGGGCTTCTTCGGCGATGGCGAGATGGACGAGCCCGAGTCCATCGCCGCGCTGACGCTGGCCGCCCGCGAGCGCCTCGACAACTGCACCTTCGTCATCAACTGCAACCTGCAGCGCCTGGACGGCCCGGTGCGCGGCAACGGCCGCATCGTCGACGAACTGGAGTCGCTCTTCCACGGTGCGGGCTGGAACGTGGTCAAGTGCCTCTGGGGTTCGGAATGGGACGAACTGCTCGCCCGCGACCACACCCACGCCATCGCGCAGGCCTTCGCTGGCACCGTCGACGGCGAGTTCCAGACCCTGTCGGCCAACGACGGCGCGTTCAACCGGCGCAGCTTCTTCGCGAAGAGTCCCGCGTTGAGCGAGCTGGTGGCGCACCTGTCCGACGAGCAGATCGACGCCCTGCGCCGCGGCGGCCACGACCCGGTGAAGATCCACGCCGCCTTCGCGCTGGCCACCCAGACGCAGGGCCGGCCCAGCGTGGTGCTGGCCAAGACCATGAAGGGCTACGGCATGGGCTCGCTGGGCCAGGGTCGCATGACGACGCACCAGCAGAAGAAGCTCGACGCGGACAAGCTGCTCGCCTTCCGCGACCGCTTCCAGCCGCCCTTGAGCGACGAGGACGCGCGCTCTGCAGCCTTCCTCCGACCCGATCCGCAGGCCGAGCGCTACCTGCAGGATCGCCGCGCCGCGCTCGGCGGGTGCCTGCCCCAGCGCCGCACCGCCGCGCTGCCCTTGCCCGTGCCGGCCATGGTCTCGTACGCGGCCTTCGCGCTCGATGCAGAAGGCAAGTCGATGAGCACGACCATGGCCATGGTGCGAATGATGGGCAACCTGCTGAAGGACCCGGCGCTCGGCCCGCGCATCGTGCCCATCGTGGCCGACGAGGCGCGCACCTTCGGCATGGCCAGCCTGTTCCGCCAGGTCGGCATCTACGCGCCCTTCGGGCAGCTCTACCAGCCCGAGGATGCAGGCTCGATGCTCTCCTACCGCGAGGACCGCAGCGGCCAGATGCTGGAGGAGGGCATATCGGAGGCCGGCGCGCTGTCCTCGTGGACGGCGGCGGCGACGAGCTACTCGACGCACGGCCTGGCCATGCTGCCGTTCTACATCTACTACAGCATGTTCGGCTTCCAGCGGGTGGGCGACCTGATCTGGGCCGCGGCCGACCAGCGCGCCCGTGGCTTCCTCGTCGGCGCCACCTCGGGCCGCACGACGCTTGGCGGCGAGGGCCTGCAGCACCAGGACGGCACCAGCCACCTCGCGGCGGCGACCATCCCGAACTGCCGCGCCTACGACCCCGCCTTCGCCGGCGAGCTGGCGGTGATCGTCGACCACGGCATGCGGCGCATGCTCGCAGACCAGGCCGACGAGTTCTTCTACGTCACCGTCACCAACGAGAACGTCGACAACCCCAGCCTGCCGGCGGGCGTGCACGACGACGTGATCCGCGGCATGTACCTGTTCAAGCGCGGCGCGGCCGGCTCACGCCGCGTGCAGCTTCTCGGCAGCGGCGCCATCATGGGCGAGGTCCTGAAGGCCGCGGCGCAGCTCGAAGCCAGGCATGGCGTATCGGCCGACGTGTGGAGCGTGACGAGCTACGCCGAGATGGCCCGCGAGGGCATCGCCAGCGAGCGGCTGTGGCGGCATGGCCATGCGGAGCGCGTCGACAGCTGGTTCGAGCTGCGCCTGCGGGCCACGAGCGGCCCCATCGTCGCGACGACCGACTACGCGCGTGCGCTGCCCGAGATGGTCAGGCCCTTCGTCCCGCCCGGGCGGCGCTATTTGACGCTCGGCACCGACGGCTTCGGCTGCAGCGACACGCGTGGCGCGTTGCGCTCGTACTTCGAGATCGACGCCGCCTCCATCGTCCAGGCCAGCCTGCGGGCGGTCGAGGAGGTCGACCGCGAGGCGCAGGTCCAGCAACACGAGGGCCTGGTGCACATCGCATCGCTGGCCGTGACTTGAAACAGCAGCAACAGGAGCGTGCCCATGAATGCGAAGCGAGTCCTGATCGGCGTCCTGGCGGCCTGCAGTGCCTGGCTCGCGCCATGGCAAGGCGCGCTGGCCCAGGCCTACCCGTCGAAGCCCGTCACGCTGGTCATCCCCTTCCCGCCGGGCGGGGCCACCGACATCGTCGGCCGGCTGGTCGGCAAGAAGCTGGGCGACAAGCTCGGCCAGCCGGTGGTGATCGACAACCGGGCCGGCGCGGGCACCATCGTCGGCGCCAGCTTCGTGGCCAACGCGCCCAGCGATGGCTACACGCTGTTGATCAGCTCGGGATCCACCTTCACGGCCAACCCCGCGCTGCACGCGAAGCTGGCCTACGACCCGGTGAAGAGCTTCGAGATGATCGGCGGCGTGGCGCGCGTCTCGCTCGTGCTGCTGGCCACGCGCGACTTCCCGGTCGACAACCTGAAGCAGCTCGTGGCCGCTGCGCAGAAGGCGCCGGACAAGTACTTCTACGGCTCGTTCGGCAGCGGCACGACCAGCCATTTCGCCGGCGAGTTGCTCTGGAGCGCGGTGGGCGTCAAAGTGCAGCATGTGCCGTACAAAGGCAGCGCTCCCGCCATGACCGACCTCATCGCCGGCCAGATCCCCCTGACGGTCGACACCGTCGCCGCCGCCCTGCCGCAGATCAAGGCCGGCAAGATCAAGGCGATCGCGGTGACCGGCCCGACGCGCGCGCCGCAACTGCCCGGTGTGCCGACGGTGGCGGAAAGCGGCTACCCCGGCTTCACTGCCGACTCCTGGCTGGCGCTGGCCGCGCCGCGCGGCCTGCCGCCCGAGGCGCGCGCCAGGCTGCAGACGGCCCTGGCCGAAGTGATGAACGATGCCGAGGTGCGCGACAAGCTGCTGGAGGGCGGCTTGCAGGCGGCCTACGAGCCGGCCGTCGCAGCGGCCGCGCGCATCGACGACGAACTGCCCCGCATGCGCGCCATTGCGCAGAAGGCGAACATCAAGGCGGAGTGAACATGGCTGCAGCGCAGGATGAGCTGGTGACGCTTTCGGCGGTCGAGCTGCGCCGGATGATCGGTGCGCGCGAGCTCTCGCCCGTCGAGCTGCTCGAGGCTTGCATCGCCCGCATCGAGGCGGTGAATCCGTTCGTCAACGCGATCACCGCCACCTGCTTCGATCGCGCCTTCGAAGAAGCCCGGGCCGCGGAACGGGCGGTCCTCCAGGGTCATCCCCTGGGCCTGTTGCACGGCCTGCCGATGGGCGTGAAGGACCTGGAGGCCACCGCGGGCCTGCTCACGACCCTGGGCTCGCCGCTTTACCGCGGCAACGTGCCGGCGGCGGACAACACGCTGGTGGCCCGTCTGCGAGCGGCCGGCGCCATCGTCGTCGGCAAGACCAACGTCCCCGAGCTCGGGGCCGGCGCGAACACCCGCAACGTGGTCTGGGGCGCCACCGGCAACCCGTTCGACCCGCGGCTGAACGCCGGCGGCTCCTCGGGCGGCTCGGCGGCGGCTCTGGCCTGCGACATGCTGCCGGTGTGCACCGGCTCGGACACGGGCGGCTCGCTGCGCATCCCGGCGGCGCTGTGCGGCGTCGTGGGCTTCCGGCCCTCGCCCGGGCTGGTGCCGAGCTCGCGCAAGCTGCTGGGCTGGTCGCCGATCTCGGTGGTCGGGCCGATGGGGCGCACGGTCGGCGAGTTGTGCCTGCAGCTGGCAGCCTCGGCCGGGCTCTCGGCAACCGATCCGCTGAGCTACGCGGTCGACGCGGGCAGCTTCGCCCGACCGCCCGAGCAGGACGTCGGCCGGCTGCGCGTCGGCTGGACCGAGGACTTCGGCTGCTGCGATGTCGACGAGGACATCCGGCGGGCCTTCCGCCGCAAGATCGGCGCGATGAAGCCCCTGTTCGCCCGTTGCGAGGAGCTGCGCTTCGACCTGGGCGACGTGCACCGCTGCTTCGACGTGCTGCGCGCCGAAGCCTTCGTCGCCGGCACGCGCGAGGCCTACGAGCGCGACCCGTCCAGCCTCGGCCCCAACACCCGGGCCAACTACGAGATCGGCGCCGCGATGAGCCTGCTGGACAGTGCCTGGGCGCAGGTCGAGCAGACGCGCATCCTGGCGCGCTGGCGCCAGGCGATGGGGGACTTCGACATCGTCCTGGCTCCGACCACGCCGGTGTCGCCGTTCCCGTGGACGACGCTGTATGCCGACACCGTCGAGGGCAAGGCCCAGGCCAACTACTACCGCTGGCTGGCGCTGACGTACGTCGTCACCTTGACGACGCTGCCGGCACTGAGCCTGCCTTGCGGCCTGGACGAGCGCGGCATGCCTTTCGGCCTGCAGGTGGTGGGCCGCTTCCGGGGCGACCTGGAGCTGCTTTCGGCGGCGGCCGCGATGGAGCGGGCGTTCTCGCCGCTGCCCGAGCTGCGCCGCCCGCGCCCGGCACTCGACAAGCTCGGCCCGGTGGAGCCGGCGCTCAGCTCCATCGTCACCTCCCCGCCGGTGTACGGCGGCGGCGCCTCCGAGGGCGCCGTGTCGGCGGCTTGAGCGCGCAGGGCCTTCGACAAGCTCAGGCCGAACGGGGGGGTGAAGGGCCTTCGACAGGCTCAGGCCGAAGGGAGGGGGGGCGCACGCCCCCACCCATTCACCTTTGAGCCTCCCCCCACCCGTTCGCCTTGAGCCTGTCGAAAGGGAACGCGCAGTGCGCCGGGCTTTCGACAGGGTCAGCCTGACGCGCCCCGGGGCGTCAGCCCCGTGCTGAAGGCGCCTTCTCGCCCTTGGCCGTCCTGTACTGCCACCACGGCAGGGCCCGGGTGAGCGAAAGCACCTCGCCCGGCCGCTCGGCCGGCTCGTAGCCCGGCAACCCGGCCAGCAGCGAAGGCCAGGCGCTGGCCGCCAGCGCGCCGCGCAACTTCGCCACGCCGGGATGGTCCAGTGCGTCCTTCAGGCACACGAGGAAGTAGTCCTCCTCCAGCAGCGGGACGAAGCCGAGCCCGTAGGCCGTCGCGGCGGCCTCGATGCCCAGGCCGGCGTCGGCATCGCCGCTGGCCACGACCGCCGCCACGGCGTTGTGGCTGTCCTCCGTCGCCGTGGCGACCGCGTTCAGCGCGTCGGCCGGGAGCCGGTCGCGCGCCATCAGGTAGTCGGCCAGGAGCCGGGTGCCCGAGCCGGCCTGCCGATGGACGAAGCGCGCCTTCAGGGCGGCCACCCCAGCCAGGTCGCGCAGGCCCAGCGGGTTGCCGGCGGCCACGATCAGCCCCTGGGTGCGCCGGCTGCAGCCGATCAGCTTGTGCCGCCCCGGCTTGAGCAGTGGCTTGAGCGCCCTGGCGAAGAGCTGGTGGCCCTCCGGCAGGCGGGGCACGTGGAAGCCGGCGACCAGGCAGCGGCCCTCGGCCAGGGCGCGCAGGGCATCCAGGCTGCCGGCGAAGCGCAGGTCGATGTGCAGGCGCTCGGTCGCACTGGCGTGGTCGCGCAGCAACGGCAGGGCCAGGTCGTGGCTGGCGTAGATGGTCAGCACCTGCTGGCTGCCGTCCAGCGCGTCGGCCAGGACCCGCTCCAGCTCGGCCCGCAGCGCCTCGATGTGCGGCGTCAGGCGGGCCCGGGCGCGCGCCTCGGCCCACAGCATCCGCTCCGCGAAGGGCGTCAGCCGCGCCGGCTGGCCCCGGGCCCAGTGCACGAGCGGCTGGCCCAGGACCGTCTCCCAGTGCTTCAGCGAGCCCCAGATGTGGCGGTAGGAAGCTCCGCGCGCCTTGGCGGCGTGCTGGATCGAGCCGTTCTCGTGGATGGCCGCGAGCAGGTCGAACAGCGGGTTCTGCAGCGCCGCGCCGCGCTGGCCGTCGGACTCGAAGGTGTACTGCAGGTGGACGCCGCGGGTGCGCATCGACGGGGGCCGGAAGGCCGGATCGGACAGGGAATCCGACCATAACCCATGGATTCGCCTGAGGGATTGCTCCAGCGTGGAACAACCGGCGGGGCCCCTTCGGGTAACGCCTAGGTTCCACCGGAAGGGCGCTATGCAGATGATTGCATAGGTGCCCCTACAGCCCACGCCAAAGGAGGCGGAAGCCATGCAGAAGAGCCTTCACATCAACCCGGACAAGTGCACCGGGTGCCTGCAGTGCGAGATGGCCTGCTCGTACGAGAACTACGCCGTCTTCGCACCCGCCAAGTCGCGCATCAAGGTGTTCGACTTCCACGAGACCGGACGCAAGGTGCCCTACACCTGCACCCAGTGCGACGAGGCCTGGTGCCTGCACGCCTGC
>CAMLGG010000261.1 GCA_946479475.1 uncultured Ideonella sp.
ACCTTCTTCCCGATGCACTTCCTGGGCCTGGCGGGCATGCCGCGCCGCTACGCCGACTACCCGATGCAGTTCGCCGACTTCAACATGGTCGCGTCCATCGGTGCCTTCGGCTTCGGCCTGATGCAGGTCTACTTCTTCGTCTTCGTCGTCGTGCCGATGATGCGCGGCAAGGGCGAGCCGGCGCCGCAGAAGCCCTGGGAAGGCGCCGAGGGCCTGGAGTGGGAGGTGCCTTCGCCCGCGCCCTTCCACACCTTCGAGAACCCGCCCAAGCTGGACGCCTCGGCGACCAAGGTGATTGGCTGAAGACCATGGCCAGGCTCACGCCCGAACAGCAACGCGCGAACCGCCGCCTGGCCTGGATCCTGGCGTCGGTGGCGCTGGTGTTCGGCATCGGCTTCGTGGCCAAGGTGGTGCTTCTCGGCCGCTGACGCGGCCCAGGCAGCAGGTCGGCGTCTCGCATGAAGTTCAACTGGCCCTCGGCACTGGCGCGGCGCGATCACCGGCAGATGGTGGCGAAGCTGCTCGTCGTCGTCGTCGCCATGTCGGCGTTCGGCTACGCCCTGGTGCCGCTGTACAAGCACATCTGCGAGGCGCTCGGCATCAATGTCCTGAGCCTGGGCGAGAACGGCGGCAAGCGCGAGCGGCCTGCCAACACGCAGGTCGACACCTCCCGCAGCATCACGGTCGAGTTCGATGCCAATGCCCGTGGCCCGTGGGATTTCAAGCCGGCAGTCGCCTCGGTGCAGGTTCATCCGGGCGAGATGGCCACGGTGATGTACGAGTTCCGCAACCGGCAGGACCGCACCATGGCCGCGCAGGCCATCGCCAGCTATGCGCCGCACCAGGCCGCGGCGCATTTCAACAAGCTCGAGTGTTTCTGCTTCAACGAGTACACGCTCAAGCCGGGCGAGGCGAAGCAGTGGCCGGTCGTCTTCTACGTGGATTCCAAGCTGCCGAAGGACGTCACCACCATCACGCTGTCCTACACCTTCTTCGAGGTGGGCGGCAAGGTGCCGCCGGCGCCGGCCACCAATGCCGCGACCTCGGCCGTCGCGGAGGCACCGAAGTCATGAGCGAACCGCGGGATGAAGACGGGCTGCGTGCCGCCGTCGGCCGCAAAGGGTCCTTCCTGGGGACGCTGCGCGCGGTTGCCTGGTCCTTCCTGGGCATCCGCAAGGGCAAGGGCTACGAGGAGGACGTCTCCCAGCTCAACCCCGTCCACGTCATCGTCGCCGGCGTGATCGGCGCGGTGGTGTTCGTGCTGCTGCTGATCGTCCTGGTCAAATGGATCATCGGCAGCGGCGTCGCCACCTGAAAACACAACACGCGCAACATTAGGTTCGAGGAGCACACCAACATGTCCGCAGCGAGCAACCACGGGGCAGCGCCCTACTACTTCGTGCCCGCGCCGTCGCGCCATCCGGCCACGGCCGCGCTCGGCCTGTTCTTCGTCATCCTGGGCGCGGGGCAGTGGGTCAACGGCCACACCTGGGGTGCCTACTCGCTGCTCGCCGGCCTGGTGATCTGGCTCGGTACCCTGTTCTTCTGGTTCAGGGATGCCATCGGCGAAAGCGAAGGCGGCCAGTACTCGCAGCGGATCGACATCTCGTTCCGCTGGAGCATGAGCTGGTTCATCTTCTCGGAGGTGATGTTCTTCGCCGCCTTCTTCGGCGCGCTGTTCTGGGCCCGCATCTACTCCGTGCCTTCGCTCGGCAGCCTGGAGAACCAGCTTCTGTGGCCCGACTTCAAGGCCGTCTGGCCCAGCGTCGCGGCGGGCGCCACCGCCTCGCCCGCCGGCACGATCGCGCCGTTCAGCACCATGGGTCCCTGGCCGATCCCGACGCTGAACACCGCGATCCTGCTGACCTCCGGCGCGACGCTGACGATCGCGCACCACGCCCTGATCGCCGCCCATCGCTCCAAGGCGGTGTTCTGGATGTGGATCACGGTCCTGCTGGGGATCACCTTCCTCGGCTTCCAGGCCTACGAGTACATCCACGCCTACCACGAGCTGAACCTGAAGCTGACCTCGGGCATCTACGGCTCGACCTTCTTCATGCTGACCGGCTTCCACGGCTTCCATGTGTTCGTCGGCATGCTCATGCTGCTGTTCATCACGATCCGGCTGGCCAAGGGCCATTTCACGCCGACGCGGCATTTCGGCTTCGAAGGGGCGGCGTGGTACTGGCACTTCGTCGACGTGGTCTGGCTCGGCCTGTACGTCGTGGTGTACTGGCTCTGAGCCTCGGGCGCCGTGGCGCCTCATGAACCATGAAGCGCCGCTGACTGCGGCGCTTCGCTTTTCAGGCAACGGCCGGGCTACTTCAGGGGCAAGCCGGAAGGCTGGATCCAGCCGAGCGAGTAGGCCAGCAGGATGAGCAGGAACAAGGCGATGGAAAGGCCCACTCGTAGCGCGAGCGCCCATGCCATTCGCTTGTCGCGTGAGGGCTGTCCACTGCCGTCGGCGGCGTCGGTGCCCTTGCGGCGCACCATGAACAGGCCTGCGCTGCCGAGCGCCGCGACGATGGCCAGCAGCGCCAGCACGATGAACACCTTCATGCGGGCAGATTATTCCACCCGCCCCTCGAGACTCCGGCGATGAAGACCGGGCCATGGACGATCGCCACACTTCGCCGCATCGCCGCTTCGTGATCCTCGCCGCCGCGCTGCTGACCATGGCGGTCACGGCGCGGCTGGGCTGGTGGCAGCTCGACCGGGCAGCGCAGAAGGAGTCGCTGCAGGCCGCCATGGCGTCGCAGGCGGCCGCGCCGGCGCTGTCACCGCATGAGTTGCCCGCCAGCGAGGCGCAGGCCGAGCAGCAGCTCTATCGCCGCATCACGCTGAAGGGCACGTGGCTGCCGCAGCACACGATCTACCTCGACAACCGGCAGATGCAGGGCCGGCCCGGCTTCTTCGTCCTCACGCCCTTGAAGCTTCCGCGCGGCGACGCCGTGCTGGTCCAGCGCGGCTGGCTGCCCCGGAACATGGCCGAGCGCACGCGCATCGCCCCGTATGACACGCCGCAGGGCGAGGTCGAGGTGCAAGGCCGCATCGCCCCTTGGCCGTCGCGGCTGGCGTCCCTGGGGACCGAGTCCGCCGGGCCGATCCGGCAGAATCTCGACTTCGCCGACTACGCCGCCGCAACGCAGCTGGCGCTGCGGCCGCTGTCCGTGACCGAGCTGGCCCAGCCGGGCAAAGCCGGGGACGGCCTGCTGCGCGAATGGCCGCTGCCGGCCGTCGACGTGGCCAAGCACTACGGCTACGCCGCGCAGTGGTTCGCCTTCTGCGCCCTCACTGCAGGACTCTATGTCTGGTTCCAACTCATCCGGCCCCGTCGCGGCGCCCGCGCCTGATCCGGTCGCGATGACCGTCCACAGCAGCCCCTCGCCGCTGCTGCCCGCCGGCGAACGCCGGCGCCGCGGCGGCCGCTTCACGGCCCTGCTGGTCCTGCTGGCGTGCGCTGCGCCGGTGATCGTCTCGTACTTCACCTACTACGTCTGGCGGCCGAGCGGGCGCAACAACTACGCGGACCTGGTCCAACCCACCCGTTCGATCCCCGAAGGGCTCGGCCTGCGCACGCTGGAGGGCAAACCCGTCGCCAGCACGTCGCTCAAGGGCCAGTGGCTGCTGGTGGTCGTGGCCGGCGGGCAGTGCGACAAGGCTTGCGAGGACCACCTCTACACCCAGCGCCAGTTGCGGGAGATGACGGGCCGCGACCGCGATCGCATCGACCGGGTCTGGCTGGTGGACGACGACGCACCGCTGCGCCCGCCGATCGCCCAGGCCATGGCCACGGGCGATGCGCCGGCAACCGTCCTGCGCGCACCGCGCGAAGCGCTCGCCCAATGGCTGCAGCCGGCGCCCGGCCAGGCCCTGGAGGACCACCTCTACCTGGTCGACCCGATGGGCGAATGGATGATGCGGGCACCGGCGGTCCTGGATCCGAAGCGCTTCCACAAGGACCTGGACCGCCTGCTGCGCGCCTCCGCCTTCTGGGACCGCCCCGGCAGGGAGCGTTGAGGGCATGAACAGCGTCGCCCCGGTCGACTATTCGCCCGCGCTGGGCCTGCTGGCGCTGGCTTCGGGCCTGGCCTTGCTGCCGCTGGGCTGGTGGGCATGGCGCCAGCGTTCGGCCGGGCCTTCGGCCAAACGCGCCGCGCTGACCGTCCTGACGCTCTTCCTCACCTTCGACCTCGTGGTCTTCGGTGCCTTCACCCGCCTGACGGATTCCGGCCTGGGCTGCCCTGACTGGCCGGGCTGCTACGGCGAGTCGCATCCCTTTGCCGCCGGCGAGCAGATCGCTGCCGCCGAAGCGGCGCAGCCGACGGGGCCGGTCACGCGGCACAAGGCATGGATCGAGATGGTCCATCGCTACCTGGCGGGGGCGGTCGGCGCTCTCATCCTGGTGATCGCCGCCATCAGCCTGAAGGCGAGGCGCGAGTTGCCGTTCTCGATCGCCTGGCCGCTGGTCACGCTGGCGTGGGTCATCGTGCAGGGCCTGTTCGGGCGCTATACGGTCACCTTGAAGCTCTATCCCGCGATCGTGACGCTGCACCTGCTGGGCGGGTTGATCCTGTTGGGGCTGCTGGCCTTCCAGGCCGAGCGGTATCGCGGGCGCTCCCTGGCCCTCGGCACGACGGCCCGCCCGCTGCTGGCGGCGGCGCTGCCCCTGTTGCTGGTGCAGGTGCTGCTGGGCGCGTGGGTCAGCACCAACTATGCGGTCCTGGCCTGCCGAGGCTTCCCGCAGTGCAACGGCGAATGGTGGCCGAGCGCGATGGATGCCGCGCAAGGCTTCACGGTGCTGCGCCACCTCGGCCGGGCCGGCGAAGGCGGCTTCCTGCCGGCCGAGGCGCTGGTCGCCATCCACTGGGCCCATCGCGTCTTCGCCGTGGTGCTGGCCGCCGCGCTCGTTTCGCTGGCCGTCGCGCTGTGGCGCCAGCCGGCCGATACCGCGCGCGCCGCAGCGCGCGCGCTGTTCTTCTTGACGGCCCTGCAGGTCGCCACAGGCGCCGCGAACGTCGTTCTGCACTGGCCGCTGGTCGCCGCGTTGATGCACACGGCGGGCGCTGCCGCGCTCGCCTGGCTGCTCGTGGCGCTCCAGGTGCGCGCATTCGCCGCGCCCGTTGCAGCGCCCTCCGCCGCGGCCGCGCCGCACAGCGTCACCTCACCATGAACTCGATCGTGTCCACGACCGCCTTGTCACCTTCCCATCCTCCCCGCTGGTCGCAGTACCTGGCACTGACCAAGCCCCGGGTGGTGCAGCTCATCGTCTTCTGCGCCGTGATCGGCATGCTGCTGGCCAGCCCGGGCTGGCCGGACTGGCGGATCGTGATCGCCGCGACGGCGGGCATCTGGCTGGTGGCCAGCGCCGCGGCCGCCTTCAACTGCCTGGTCGAGCGCGAGATCGATCGCCGCATGAAGCGAACCGCCTGGCGGCCGACGGCGCAGGGCGAGCTCGCCGATCGCCACACGCTGGCCTTCTCGCTGCTGCTGTGCGCGCTCGGCTGCGCGATCCTGTGGTTCTGGGTCAATCCGCTGACGATGCTGCTGACGCTGGCGACCTTCGTCGGCTACGCCGTGGTCTACACCGTCGTGCTCAAGCCACTGACGCCGCAGAACATCGTGATCGGCGGCGCTTCCGGCGCGATGCCACCGGTGCTGGGCTGGGCGGCGGTGCGTGGTGATGCCGGCCCGGAGGCCTGGCTCCTGTGCCTCATCATCTTCCTTTGGACGCCGCCGCACTTCTGGGCCCTGGCGCTGTACCGCGCCGAGGATTACGCGCGCGCCGGGCTGCCGATGCTGCCCGTGACCCACGGCGCCGAGTTCACCCGGCTGCACGTGTTCCTCTACACCATCGTGCTGTTCGCCGGTACCCTGCTGCCCTTCGTGTACGGCATGAGCGGCTGGATCTACCTTGTCGCCGCGGTGGCGCTCGGCGCCGCCTTCATCGTGTATGGATTCCGCCTGTGGCGCGACTATTCCGATACCCTGGCCCGCAAGACCTTCCGCTTCTCGATCCTGCACCTGTCGCTGCTGTTCGCGGCGCTGCTGGTCGATCACTACCTGAGCCCTCTGCTGGCCTGATCCCGAAAGTACACCGACCATGACGATTTCGCCCCTTCGCCGCCTGCTGGCGAGCTCCGTGGCCGCGTTGTTGCTCGCCGGCCTGGCGGCCTGCCAGAAGACGCCGCCCGCCTTCCAGGGCATAGACATCACCGGCGCCGACTACGCCCGCCAGCTGAACCTGACCGACGCCGACGGTCAGGCCCGCACCCTGGCCGATTTCAAGGGCAAGGTGGCCATCGTCTTCTTCGGCTACACGCAGTGCCCCGACGTCTGCCCGACGACGCTGTCCGAGATCGCGGCGGTGAAGAAGAAGCTCGGCGCCGAAGGCGACAAGGTGGTCGGTGTCTTCGTCACCATCGACCCCGAGCGGGACAGCGCGGCCGTGCTCAAGTCCTACGTCGGCAGCTTCGGCCCGGGATTCGTCGCGCTTCGCGGCAGCGTGGACCAGACCAAGGAGGTCGCGCGCGAATTCAAGGTCTTCTACGCCAAGGTGCCTGGTACCACCGACGGCAGCTACACCATGGACCACACCGCCAACTCGTTCGTCTTCGACCCGCAGGGCCGGGTCCGGCTCGCCGAGCGCTACGGCGCGGGCGCAGATGCCCTGGCCCAGGACGTGAAAGCCTTGCTCGACGGCGCCTGAGCCCGTGAAGCGAGACGGCCCCGTGAAGGGGCCGTCGTCAATGAAGCAGGAGGCTCGTCAGGCCGTTGCCTCGAGCGCCTTGCGCATCTTCTTCAGCGCCGCCACCTCGATCTGTCGGATTCGCTCGGCGCTGACTCCGTACTCGGCCGCCAGCTCGTGCAGCGTCATGCCGCCGGTGGCGTCATCGTTCACCTTCAGCCAGCGCTCCTCGACGATGCGACGGCTGCGGGCGTCCAGCTGGTCCAGCGCGTGGGCGATGCCGTCGCCGGACAACTGGTCGCGGCCGCGGGCCTCCAGCACCCGCGTGGGCTCCTGGGTCTCGTCGGCCAGGTAGGCGATGGGCGCGAAGCTCTCCTCGCCGCTGTCGTCGTTCTGCGGCTCCAGCGCGACGTCACCGCCGGCCAGGCGGGTCTCCATCTCGACCACCTCGGAAGGCTTGACGTTCAGTTCGCGGGCGACCACGTCGATCTCGGCTGGGGTCAGCGCGCTGCGGAAGGTCTCGCCCTCGGCGGCCTGGCCCTTCAGGCCCTGCTTCATGGAGCGCAGGTTGAAAAAAAGCTTGCGCTGCGCCTTGGTCGTGGCGACCTTGACCATGCGCCAGTTGCGCAGGATGTACTCGTGGATCTCGGCCTTGATCCAGTGCA
>CAMLGG010000262.1 GCA_946479475.1 uncultured Ideonella sp.
GCGTGACGGCATAGGTCTCGAACAGGTCGGCGGCCATGCCGGCGCAGTCGCCGACGTTGTCGCCCACGTTGTCGGCGATCACCGCCGGGTTGCGCGGGTCGTCCTCGGGGATGCCGGCCTCGACCTTGCCCACCAGGTCGGCGCCCACGTCGGCGCCCTTGGTGAAGATGCCGCCGCCCAGGCGCGCGAAGATCGAGATCAGCGAGGAGCCGAAGGCCAGGCCGAGCAGCGGCTTCAGGGTGGTCGTGTCGGCGTTGGTGCCGCCGCTGAGCCACCAGAAGAACAGGCCCACGCCCAGCAGGCCCAGGCCCACCACCAGCATGCCGGTGATGGCGCCGCCCTTGAACGCCACGTTCAACGCAGGGCCGATGCCTTGGGTGGCCGCCTGCGCGGTCCGCACGTTGGCGCGGACCGAGACGTTCATGCCGATGAAGCCGCAGCCGCCCGAGAGCACCGCCCCGAGGACGAAGCCGGCGGCCGTCTTGCCGTCGAGGAAGACGGCGATGAGGATGGCGAGCACGACGCCAACCATGCCGATGGTCTTGTATTGCCGCGCCAGGTAGGCCGCGGCGCCTTGCTGCACCGCACCAGCGATCTCCTGCATGCGGGCATTGCCCGGGTCCTGGGCCAGGATCCAGCTGCGCTGGACGAAGCCGTAAATCACGGCCGCCAGGCCGCAAGCCAGCGCCACGTACAGCGCCATGGTGGTCGACATCAAAGGGATCTCCTTCCGCTCACAGACACTCGTTGTGCTTTTGCGCCACGGCCGATTGAGCCGACTGGCACGGTGCGTGCTTCTGGCCACCCCAGGGTGGTCGCGCTGGCATGCTACGGGATGCCCCTGCCACCCGGCTTGGTGTTTTCCTGCGGTGCATCAAAGACGGCGCAGCGTCAGGGCAAGGCAAGGGCGGTCCGTAGAATCGGGGTTTTCCCGCTGACTGCCAACCTGCCAGAACACCATGAGCCTGCACAACGTGACCCCGGGCGCCAAGGCCCCCGACGAGTTCAACGTCATCATCGAGATCCCGATGAATGCCGACCCGATCAAGTATGAGGTGGACGAGGACAGCGGCGCCCTGTTCGTCGACCGCTTCATGTCGACGTCGATGCACTACCCGTGCAACTACGGCTACATCCCGCAGACGCTGGCCGACGACGGCGATCCGGTGGACGTGCTGGTGATCACGCCGGTGCCGCTGATCCCCGGGGTGGTCGTCACCTGCCGGCCGCTGGGCATGCTGCGCATGGACGACGAGGCCGGCGGCGACAACAAGCTGATCGCCGTGCCCATCGACAAGATCCTGCCGATCTACACGCAGTGGCAGAAGCCCGAGGACCTGAACCCGATGCGGCTGAAGACCATCCAGCACTTCTTCGAGCACTACAAGGACCTCGAAGCCGGCAAGTGGGTCAAGGTGCTGGGCTGGGAAGGTCCGGAGTCGGCCCGCGAGGAGATTCGCCTGGGCCAGGCCAACTGGAAGGCCAAGAAGGCCTGATTCCGGCCAGATACCGGCCGGCAACACGCTTGGGTTATCGTCCGAGCTGGCGTGCCTGCCAGCCGCAAACGCCGCCTCACCGGGCGGCGTTTTCGTTGGGGCGGCACCGTTTCCGCACCAGGAGTCTTTACCCATGCGTCCTGTCGTCCCGTCACTATGGGCCATCGTTGGCTGCCTGCTGCTGAGTGCGGCCCACGCTGCGCCTGCACGCAAGCCGGCGCCCAAGGCGCCCCCCCGCAAGGCGGTGGCCACCGCGCCCGCTGCGACGCCTGCCGCGCTTCAGCCGGTCCGCACCGTCGAGGGCATCACCGAGTACCGCCTGTCCAACGGGCTGCAAGTCCTGCTGGCGCCCGATGACTCGAAGCCGACCACGACGGTCAACATCACCTACCGCGTCGGCTCGCGCCAGGAGAACTACGGCGAGACGGGCATGGCCCACCTGCTGGAGCACCTGCTGTTCAAGGGCTCCCCCAGGCACCGCGATCCCAAGGCCGAGTTCAGCCGCCGCGGCCTGAGCTACAACGGCAGCACCTGGCTGGATCGCACCAACTATTTCGCCAGCTTCACGGCCAACGAGGACAACCTGCGCTGGTACCTCGGATGGCAGGCCGACGCGATGGTCAACAGCTTCGTGGCCAGGCGCGATCTCGACACCGAGATGACGGTGGTCCGCAACGAGATGGAGAAGGGCGAGAACAGCCCCTCGCGCATCCTCTTCCAGAAGACCCTGGCCACGATGTTCGACTGGCACAACTACGGCCACGACACCATCGGCGCCCGGGCCGATGTCGAAAACGTCGACATCCCGCGCCTGCAGGCCTTCTATCACCAGTATTACCAGCCCGACAACGCGACGCTGATCGTCAGCGGCAAGTTCGATCCGGCCAAGGTTCTGGGCTGGGTGCAGGCCGAGTTCGGCCGCATCCCGGCACCCAAGCGCGTGCTGCCCAAGCTCTACACGATCGACCCGGTGCAGGACGGTGACCGTGCGGTGACGCTGCGCCGACAGGGCGGTGTGCCGCTGCTGTTCTCCGCCTACCACGTCCCGCCCGGGGCGCATCCCGACACGGCGGCGGTCGAGTTGCTGGGCCTGGTGATGAGCGACGTGCCGGCCGGCCGCCTGCACAAGAAGCTGGTCGAGGCGCAGCTGGCGTCGAGCGTGTTCTCGTGGAATGCCGACCTGCACGATCCCGGCTTCATGCTCTTCGGCGCGCAGCTCTCGCCGGAGCAGAGTCTCGACAAGGCCCGCGAGGCGCTGCTTTCCACGCTGGAGGCCCTGGGCCCGCAGCCGATCACCGACGAGGAGGTCGCCCGTGCCAAGGCCAAGTGGCTCAAGGACTGGGAGCTGCGCTTTTC
Source organism: uncultured Ideonella sp. (assembly GCA_946479475.1). Next base: position 2,853 of record CAMLGG010000262.1, read on the forward strand.
CGATCCCGAGACGGTGGGCGTGGCCCTGTCGGAGACGGTGGCCCAAGGCGACTGGCGACTGTTCTTCCTCCTGCGTGACCGCGTCAAGGCAGTCACCACGGCCGACGTCAACCGCGTCGCCACCGCCTACTTGCTGAGAGACAACCGCACGCTTGGCACCTACATGCCGACCGATCAGCCAGCCCGAGCGCCCAAGCCGGAGATGGTCGACGTGGCCGAGCAGCTCAAGAGCTTCACCCCGGTCGAGAAGCTGGCGCAGGCCGAAGCCTTCGATGCCTCGCCGGCCAACATCGAGGCCCGCACCCAGCGCTTCGAGATCGCGCCGGGGCTGAAGGTGTCGCTGCTGCCCAAGGCGACCCGGGGCGACGTCGTCAATGCGCAGCTCACGCTGCGCCTGGGCGACGAGTCCAGCCTCAAGGGCCAGTCGGTCGCCGGCGAGATGATGGCCGCGATGCTGGACAAGGGCACGGCGCAGATGACGCGCCAGCAGATCCAGGACCGCATGACGGCCCTCAAGGCCGAGGTGCAGATCGGCGGCAGCGCCGAGGACCTGACCGTGGGGGTGATGACGACGAGGGAGAACCTGCCGGCCGCGATAGAACTGGTCGGGCAGCTGCTGCGGCAGCCGAGCTTCCCGGCCGATGCGCTGGAGGAGGTCCGCCGCCAGGTCATCACCAGCGTCGAGCAAAGCCGCAAGGAGCCCGAAGCCATCGTCGAGGAGGCGCTGGAGCGCCACGGCAACCCTTATCCCAAGGGCGACGTTCGCTACGCGCGCAGCTTCGACGAGACGGTTGCCGAGGTGAAGGCCGTGACCATCGACCAGCTCAAGGCTTTCCACAAGCGCTTCCTCGGCGTGGGCAACGCACAGTTCGCCGCGGTGGGCTCGATGGACGTGGGTGCAGTGCGCGGCGCGCTGGACAAGGCCTTCGCGGGCTGGGCGCCGGCCACGGGCTACCGTCACGTGCCCCGGCCGCTGGTGGCGGCCGCGCCGGCGCGCCTGGCCTTCGAGGCGCCGGACAAGCAGAACGCGACGATGGAGGTCCGCCAGCCGCTGCCGATCAAGGAGCTCGACGCCGACCAGGCGGCGCTGATGGTGGCCAACTTCGCCTTCGGCAGCGGGGGCAACTCGCGCCTGTGGAAGCGGGTGCGCGAAGCTGAGGGCCTGAGCTACCACGTGGGCAGCTCGCTGGACTGGAACGCCGAGGACGCCAACACCGGCTGGCACGTGACCGCGATCTTCGCGCCGCAGAATCGCGCCAAGGTCGAGGTGGCGTTCAAGGAGGAGGCCGAGCGCGTGCTGAAGGAGGGCTTCACGCCGGCCGAGATAGAGCAGGCCAAGGGCGGCTTGCTGAACTACCGGCGCCTGGCGCGCGCGCAGGACGGCAACCTGGCCGGCGCGCTGGTCCGCAACGACTACCTGGGAAGGCGGTTCACCGTGTCGCAGCAGTTGGACGACGCGATCGCCGCGGTGACCGCGGAGCAGGCCACGGCCGCCTGGCGCAAGTACATCGACCCGCAGCGCTTCGTCAGTGCCGTGGCGGGCGACTTCAAGGGCAAGTGAGCAGAGGCGGGGCTGTCAGCCCTTGAACGGGTCGCGTTCGCGCAGCTCGCTCAGGTAGGCGGCCACGCCTTCGCCCTCGCGCGCGAGGAAGTCCTCGACCGCCCGCGCAAACTGTGGGTGCGCAAGCCAATGCGCCGAGCGCGTGGGCTCCGGGGTGAGGCCGCGGGCCATCTTGTGCTCGCCCTGCGCGCCTCCCTCGAAGCAGCGGTAGCGCTGGGCGATGCACCATTGCAGCGGCTGGTAGTAGCAGGCCTCGAAGTGCAGCATCGGGATGGGCTCGGTGGCGCCCCAGTAGCGCCCCCAGGCCCAGCCTCGCGCCGGATCGATGGCGACCAGGGATGCCGCGACCGGCCGGCCATCGCGCCTGGCGATGAACATCAGCCAGTGCTGCGGCAGCTCGGCCGCGACGCGCTCGAAGAAGGCCAGGTTCAGGTAGGGCGTCGAACCGTGGGCGCGGTAGGTGAGGCTGTAGCAGCGGTGGAAGAAGCGCCAGTCCGCTGCAGTGATCTGGTCTGCGACTTTGATCTCGAAGGCTATGCCCGCCTCGACGACGCGGCGCCGCTCCTGCTGGATCTTCTTGCGCTTCTCGCGCTGCAGTGCGGAAAGGAAGTCGGCGAAGTCCTCGTACGGCCGCTCGACGCGGTTGCGCCAATGGAACTGAACGCCGTGGCGGATCATCCAGCCTTCGTCCTCGGCGGCCTGGAAGTCGGCATCGTTGCCGAAGAGCAGGTGGGCGGACGAGAGCTCGGTCTGCATCGCCAGGCTCTGCAGCGCCCGCAGCAGGATGCGCCGATCCGAAGGGCTGCCTGCGAGCAGGCGCGGCCCCGGGACGGGGGTGAACGGAATCGCCGCCAGCAGCTTCGGGTAGTACTCCAGGCCATGCCGCCGGTAGGCGTCGGCCCAGGCCCAGTCGAAGACGTATTCGCCGTAGGAGTGCGTCTTCAGGTAGGCTGCCACCGCCCCGTCCAGACGCTCGCCGCGGTGCAGCGTGACGAAGGCCGGCGCCCAGCCCTCGTCCGGCGATGCGCAGCCCGTCTCGTGCAGGGCGCGCAAGAACTCGTGGCGCAGGAAGGGCACAGCCTCGTCCTGCTGCGAAAGCAGTTCATTCCACGCGCAGGCTTCGATGTCTGCCGGGTCGCCGTGGACCCGGATGACATAATTTGTCGCTCCGCTTTCGAGATCGCTCATGCGCAGCCCGGACCCCGCATCAGGCACCGTCGTGGTGGCCCTGGCCCAGATCAACGCGACGGTGGGCGACCTGGCCGGCAATGCAAGCCAGATCGCCTCGGCGGCCCGTGCAGCGCACGCCCTGGGCGCCCGCTTGGTGCTGGCGCCCGAGCTCGCTCTGTGCGGCTATCCCCCTGAAGACCTTCTCCTGCGGCCTGCCTTCATGCGGGCGTGCGACGCGCAGCTCACGGCGCTGGCCGCCGAGCTGGCCGATTGCGAAGGGCTGCATCTGGTCGTCGGGCATCCGATGGCGTGGGAAGAAGCGGTCGATGTTAGGTCCAAGTCCTATGCCGCATTGCCGCGCAGGTTCAATGCCGCTTCGGTGCTGGCCGATGGCCGGGTGCTGGCCTCGTACTGCAAGCGCGAGCTGCCCAACTATCAGGTCTTCGACGAGAGGCGCTATTTCGCGTCCGGCCGCGATGCCGGCCGCGGGCCCCTCGTGTTCGAAGTGCAGGGACTGCGCTTCGGCATCCTGATCTGCGAGGACGCCTGGTTCGACGAGGCGCCCGAGGCCGCCCGCGCTGCCGGTGCCGACGTGCTTTGCGTGCTCAACGCGTCGCCATTCCACCTCGACAAGCACGAGGAACGGGAGGAGCGCATGGCGCAGCGCGCGCGGGCCTGCGGCCGCCCCCTGCTGTATTCGCACCTGGTCGGTGGGCAGGACGAGGTCGTTTTCGATGGGGCTTCATTCGCCGTCGATGCCCAGGGCCGCGTCCAGGCGAGGGCGCCCATGTTCGAGGCGGCGAGCCTGCTCGTCGAGCTGGGCCCCGGTGGCACCGTGACCGGCCCGGTGGCACCGGTTCCCGAAGTGGAGGCCCAGGCCTGGGGCGCCTTGGTCATGGGCGTTCGCGACTACATCGGCAAGAACGGCTTCCCGGGCGCGATCATCGGCCTTTCGGGCGGCATCGACTCGGCGCTCGTGCTCGCCATCGCGGTGGATGCGCTGGGTGCGGACAAGGTGCGCTGCGTGATGATGCCCTCGCCCTACACCGCAGACATCTCCTGGCTCGACGCGCGGGACATGGCGGCCCGCCTGGGCGTGCGCTACGACGAGATCGGCATCACGCCGATGTTCGAGGCCTTCCGCGAGGCGTTGGCACCGCAGTTCGCCGGCCTGCCCGAGGACACGACCGAGGAGAACATCCAGGCGCGGGTGCGCGGCACGCTGCTGATGGCCCTGTCCAACAAGACCGGCGCCATCGTGCTCACCACCGGCAACAAGAGTGAGATGGCGACGGGCTATTGCACGCTCTATGGCGACATGGCCGGAGGCTTCGCTGTGATCAAGGACGTCGCCAAGACCCTGGTCTACCGCCTGGCCGCCTGGAAGAACCGGCAACCGACCCGCCGCGCGGACGGGACGGTCGGCCAAGTCATTCCCGAGCGCATCATCACCCGGCCGCCGTCGGCCGAGCTGCGGCCGGACCAGAAGGACCAGGACAGCCTGCCGCCGTACGAAGTGCTGGATGCGATCCTGGCGCGCTACATGGAAGACGACCAGGGCATCGAGGAGATCGTCGCGGCGGGCTTCGGCCGTGCCGACGTCGAAAGGGTGACCCGGCTCATCAAGATCAACGAGTACAAGCGCCGGCAGGCGCCGGTCGGCATCCGCATCACCCACCGTGCCTTCGGGCGTGACTGGCGGTATCCGATCACCTCGAAGTTCCGTGCTTAAATCGAGACGACCCAC
>CAMLGG010000263.1 GCA_946479475.1 uncultured Ideonella sp.
GGCGACAGGAAGTTCCAGTCGTCCAGCACCTGCTGCAGGCGGGTGGCGATGCCGTTGGCGTAGTGCGCCGTCGACAGGTCGCGCGAGACCACGACCAGCTGGCCGTCGCGCGAGCCGTCCTTGTAGGTGGCGAGCTTCATCGGAGGGGGTTCGAGGGCGGTCGGCCCGTGACTTGATGGCACCATTGTCGTCCGATGCCCCCGCCCTCCCTCGGCCACCGCCCCGGCGATCGTCACCCGGATCCGCGCCGGACGGCCTGGCGGCGGCGCTGGCAGCTCGCCGCGGTGGCGCTGGGCGTGGCGCTGGTGCACGCCTGGCTGATCGGTCCGATGCGCGAGCCGCTGGGCCACGCGCCGGCGCGGGCGCCGGTGATCGAGCTGGTCGCCCTGCCCTCCCCGGCCGCTCCGGAGCCCGCGCCGGACAAGGCGGGGCCCGAGTCTCCCGAGGCCCCGCCCGAGCCGCCCGTGCTGCTGGCGGCGCCCGAGCCGTTGCCTCCCGGCCCGTCGACGATCCCGCCCACCCGGCATCCGCCACCGGACGCCCCGATCGACTGGCGCGCCGGCGCGCTGGCGCCGGAGGCCGTCGCGGGGACGGAGCCGACGCCGGCCGACGAGCCCGCCTCGGCGCCGGTGGCCGCGCCTGCCCCCGTGGCCGAAGCCCAGGCCCAAGCCCCGGATGGCGGCAGCCACCCGCCCCTCTACACCACCCAGCCGCCCAGCCAGGCCTTCAGCCTCGACTACCGCATCGAGCGCGGCGACGAGGCCGGCACCGGCATCTTCAGCCTGGCGTTCCTGCCCGACGGCCAGTACCGCGCCCGGCTGGCCGGCGCCATCGGCAACAAGGCCCTGCTGGACTGGGTGTCCCGGGGTCGGACCGACGCTGCCGGCATCGCACCGCTGCGCATGGTCGAACGCCAGCGCGGCGTCGAGGTGCGGGCGGTGAACTTCCAGCGCGACCAGGGGATCATCAGCTTCTCCAGCTCCACCCGGGCGCTGGCGCTGTTCGCCGGCGCGCAGGACCGCGTCAGCATGCTGCTGCAGCTGGCCGCCATCGCGCAGGCCCAGCCCGGCGGCCTGCAGGCCGGCCAGGTGCTGCGGATGCAGGTGGCCAGCGCCCGCGGGCAGGCCACCGAGTGGGTGTTCGAGGTGCTGGGCGAGGAGCGGGTGGAGCCCAACGGCACGCCGGTCGCGGCCATCCATGTGAAGCGCGAGCCGACACAGCCCTACGACCAGCGCGTCGAGGTCTGGCTGGCAAAGGAGGCCGGCCACCTGCCGGTGGGCCTGCGCTTCACCCAGGTGCCCGGGCGCGCTTCGGAGGCCTTCTGGCTCAGCAGCCCGCTGCCGGCGCCCGCGGCGGCGTCGGCAGCGGGCTCCGGGCCGGGAGCTTGAATTCGGCCTTGCCCGCCCCAGCTACCAAGGCATGGGGGGCTCCACCGGCCCCCGGGCAAGCAAGCGCAGGAGGCACGAAGCGATGAACCTGGTCTACAACTCCGACGCCTTCGCTGTCGTGCAGATCACGCTCGATGGCGAAAGCAGCAGTCCGGCCGCCGCCGCTGGCGACAGCGAGCGCCAGCCCCATGGCGGCTTCGAGATCGTCGACAAGCTGGCCAAGAAGGGCATCTTCCTGGACGGCGCCCTGGCGCAGCGGTTCAAGGAAGGTGTGCAGGCCCTGTCCGAAGGGCACGAGCCGAGCGTCGAGGAGATCGACGACTACATCTCCGGTTACACCCAGCTGGCGCAGCAACCCCTGACCCTGCACTGAGCGGCCCCGGGGCGGCACCGCCCCTCGCAGCCTGGGGCCTTGCGGCGGGCAGGGCTTGCCCTGAGTCTGCGGCTGGGCCAAGATCGGCGCCACTTCGGCGACGGCAGACCGCCACGGCCTGGTGGAGGGACCAGGCCTTAGCCACGGCCGCCGCCGGCAAGGAGCCGAAGTGGCCAAGCGTCAAGCCGATGTGCGGGTCGTGCTGTCTCCCGGCCTGGCCGATGCGCCGGTGCTGGATCGCCTGTGCACGCACTTCGTTCTCACGCTCACCCTGGCCCAGGCCGGCCGCTTCAACCCGCGGCGCGACTGGAGCGGCCTGCTCGGCCTGACCGGCCGCCACCTCGTCTGGCCCCTGCCGGTGCTGCGCCGGCTGCGCGGCTTCCTCGCGCGCCGCTGCGCCAGCAACGAGCACTGGGCCGGGCATGAGCGCCTTTCGGACGCCGCCTTCGTCGAGCGCCACGGCGCCTGGCGCGGGCCCTACGAAGAGGGCTCGCTCTTCTTCTACATCGACGAGTACATCAAGGACGCGCCCAAGGACCTGCTGGCCATGCTCAACGCCACGGCCGAGTGGCTGGAGCGCGACCTGCAGAAGCACGCCACGCTGGTCGAGAAGAACATCGACGCTCTGGCCCAGCTCCTGCAGCTGAACCCGGCCGAGCGCGCGCTGCTGCTCTACGGCACGCTGGCGCGCTACCAGCGGGAGCTGCGCGGCCTGCTGGTGGAGTTCAAGGTCTCGAACGCGCAGGAGGCCTTCGCCATGCTGGCGCGCGTGGCCGGCGTGGACGAGCGCGAGGTGGCGGATGCGCTGCGCGCCGGTTCGCGCCTGGAGCGCATCGGCATGGTCGAGAACCTCATCTCGGAGCACAACATCACCGACCTGGCGGACCTGATGAAGGTCAGCGAGCAGCTGCCGCCGGTGCTGATGCGCGAGTACCGCGACCCGAGCGACCTGATGGCGGTCTTCACCCGCCCCGCTTCGCCCACCCAGCTCGCCGTGGCCGACTTCGAGTTCGTGCTCGAGGAGGTCGAGGTGCTGAAGGCACTGCTGCAGACGGCCGTCGCCCGCAAGGCGGCCGGCGTGAACGTGCTGCTCTACGGCCCGCCCGGCACCGGCAAGACCGAGCTGGCCAAGGTCTGTGCCCACTCGGCCGGGCTCGAGCTCTACGAGGTCGAGTACGCCGACCGCGACGGCAACTCGCTGATGGGGCGCGACCGCTACCGCTCGCTGCAGATCAGCCAGGTCTTCCTCAAGGGCAGCACCAACGTGGCCTTGCTGTTCGACGAGGTGGAGGACGTCTTCCCGGCCATCCCCAACGACACCGCGCAGCTGATGGCGCGGCTGGACGCGAGCGACGGCGCCTCCTCGGCCAGCGTGAGCGGCAAGGCCTGGGTCAACCAGATCCTCGAGTCCAACCCGGTGCCGGTGATCTGGATCACCAACCGCATAGAGCAGATCGACCCGGCCTTCCGCCGGCGCTTCCAGTACCACCTGGAGCTGAAGTCGCCGCCGCCGGGCGCGCGCGAGGCGCTGGTGACGCGGGCCCTGGCGGGCTCGCGGGTCAGCGAGGGCTTCGCCGCCAAGCTCGCGGCCCGGCGCGGCCTGACGCCGGCGCAGATCCGCACCGCCGTGCGCTTCGCCGAGCTGGCCGGGCCGGCCGAAGCGACCGAGGCGATGATCGAGCGCCAGCTGGCCCATGCCGACCTGGCGCTCGGCGGGCCGGGCCGCGAGCGCGGCGCGCGGGAGGCCGTGACGCACTACGACCTGGGCCTGCTCAACGTCGAGTCGCGCTTCGGCATCCCGCAGATCGTGGCCGCCCTGCAGCGCAGGCCGCATGGCGCGCTGTGCTTCTTCGGCCCGCCGGGAAGCGGCAAGACGGCGCTGGGCGAGCACATCGCCGCCGCGCTCGGCCGGCCGCTGCTGGTGCGCCAGGCCAGCGACCTGATGAGCAAGTTCGTCGGCGAGACCGAGGCCAACATGGCCCGCATGTTCGAAGAGGCCGCGGCGGAGGAATCGGTGCTGCTGCTGGACGAGGCCGACAGCTTCCTGCGCAGCCGCCGCTACGCCGAGCGGCACTACGAAGTCAGCGAGGTCAACGAGATGCTGCAGGGCATGGAGCGCTTCCCCGGCGTCTTCATCTGCACCACCAACCTGTTCGAGGACCTGGACGAGGCGGCCCTGCGCCGCTTCACGTTCAAGATCCGCTTCCGCGCGCTGCGGCCCGAGCAGCGCGTGGCCATGTTCATCGCCGAGGCCCTTGGTGGCCAGGCCGAGGCCCTGAGCGCCGAACAGCGCCAGCGCCTGAGTGCCCTCGACGAGCTGACCCCCGGCGACTTCGCCGCCGTGCAGCGCCAGGTCGACGTGCTCGGCGCGGCCTTCGAGCCGGACGAGTTCCTCGCCCAGCTCGAGAGCGAGCACCGGGTCAAACCCGAGGTCCGGCAGCGGCGGGGCATCGGATTCACGCCATCTGCATGAATGTGCAGGCGCCGGCATGGCGCGCTGCAGGCCCGGGGCCAATAATCGCCCGCTCGCCCTGACCCTCCTCCATGCCCGCGCCACTCGCCACACCGCTGGCTCCCGCCCTGACCGCTCCGGACCTTCAAGGGCCGGTGATCGCGGTGGCCGCGCTGCTGGCGGCGCTGGTCTTCGCGCTTCTCGGCCACAGCCTGCGCAAGATCCGGTCGACCGACACCATGACGGCCTTCGGCTGGTGGGGCGCGGGCGCACTGGCCGGCGGGGCCGGCCTCTGGACCCTCCACTTCCTGGCGCTGGCCGGCCTGGGCCTGCCGTGGGAGATGCGCCTGCGCGGCTGGCAGATGGCCGGCAGCGGCCTGGCCTGCGCGCTCGGCGTGGCCGCCCTGCTCGGCAGCGCCCGGCTGCGGTGGAGCGATGGTGCCCGCCTGGTGCTCCAAGGCCTGGGGCTGGCCCTGCTCTGGGCCATGGTGCAGGGCTTGTCGCTGGCCAGCCTGGCCGAGCCGCCGCTCGCGAGCACGGCCGGCCCCGCCTGGCCCCTGCTGGCACTGATGGCCGTGGCGATGGGCGCGTGGGCCGCGATGGGCCTGGCCTTCGGCGAGCGCGCCGCCAGCCTCGGCGGCTTCGGACTGCGGCTGGGCCTGGCGGCGGCGGGCTTCGGACTCGTCTCCGGCCTGACGCAGGCCCTCACGCTGGCGAGCCTCGGCTTCATCGAGTCGCCCCCGCCGGGCGTGCTTCTGGTCGGTGCCGACGCGCTCCAATGGGCCTGCGGCGCCGGCGCCCTGGCCGTGCTGCTGGGGCTGTTCGGCATGCTGATCGATTCGCGTGCCTCGCATCGCCATCGCGCGCTGGCCAACTCGCTGAGCGAGGCCAACCGGCGGCTGCGCGAGCAGGCCCTGACCGACCCCCTCACCCGACTGCCCAATCGGTTGATGTTCGAGGAGCGGCTGTCTGAGGCGCTGGAGCTGATAGACGATCCGGCAGGCCCGGGCGGCACCCTGGCGGTGATGTTCATCGACCTGGACGGCTTCAAGCCGGTCAACGACTCCTTCGGCCACAGCGCCGGCGACGCAGTGCTGCGCGAGATCGGCCGACGCCTGCAGGGGCTGGCCCGGCAGTCCGACGTGGTCGCCCGCGTGGGCGGCGACGAGTTCCTGCTGCTGGCGGATCCGGGCCACGAGGCCGGCGCCGGCCAGCTGGCCCAGCGCGTCCTGCAGGCCCTGGCCGAGCCTTGCCGCCTGCCCAGCGGGGCCGAGGTGCGGCTGTCGGGCTCGGTGGGGATCGTGATGTATCCGCAGCACGGCCCGGCCCAGAAGCTGCTGGCCCGCGCGGATGCCGCGATGTACGCCGCCAAGCGCGCCGGCGGCTCGGGCTTCGCGCTGTTCGAGCCGGGCATGGAGCACGACAGCCGTGCCCAGCTGGAGCTGCAGCACGAGTTGCGCGGCGCCATCGAGCGGGCCGAGCTGGCCCTGTACTACCAGCCGAAGATCGAAGGCCGCTCGGGCCAGATCACGGGGGTCGAGGCCCTCGTCCGATGGGACCACCCGACCCGAGGCACGGTCTCGCCGGCGGTCTTCATCCCGGTGGCCGAGCGCTTCGGCCTGATCGGCCTGCTGGGCCAGTGGGTGATCGACGAGGCCTGCCGCCAGATGAAGGCGTGGCACGAAGCCGGCCTGCGCATGCGCGTGTCGATCAACCTTTCGGCGCACCAGCTGCGGCAGGAGAACCTGGTCCAGCGCCTTCGCCAGGCGCTGAGCGAGCATGCGGTCGACCCTGCACTGCTGACCATCGAGATCATCGAGTCGGTGCTGCTGGAGGACGAAGCCGTGGCCGCCTTCGCCGGCCTGGCGCAGCTGGGCGTGACGCTGTCCATCGACGACTTCGGCATCGGCTACTGCAACTTCGCGCTGCTGCGCAAGTTGCCCGTCACCCAGCTCAAGGTCGACCGCAGTCTTTTCACCGACATCCAGCACAGCACCGATGCGCTGGCGGTCGTCGACGCCATCGTCAAGATGGCGCACGCGCTCGGCCTCAAGGTGGTGGCCGAGGGCGTGGAGACCGATGCCCAGCGCAACATGCTGCTGGCCCTGCGCTGCGACGAGCTGCAGGGCTACCTGTTCGCCAAGCCGATGACGGCCGAGAAGCTGACCCTGTGGGCCATGGGCGACGAGGGTGTGCGCCGCCCCGACTTCCGGCCCTCGATCTTCGCCACGGCGCCGCAGACGCTGCAATGAGGCGGCGGCCGGGCAGCCGCCCGCAGGCTCAGTTCAAGGCGGGTTGGGCCTGGCCGGACTTGGGCGCGCGGCCGCGGCGCGCCGGCGCGGGAGCCGGCGCAACGATCTGCGGCGCGGCCCCGCCCGCTTCCTGAGGCGTCGCCTGCGGCTCGGCCTGCGTCGGGCGGGCCGCGGCCTTCTCGGTCGCACGGGCTGCGCGGCGCTCTTCGCGGCGCGCCTGCACCTTCTTGTCGCGCTCGCCGGCCTTGGACAGCTTGGCCTGCTGGCGCTCGGCCTTGATGCGCTGCCGGTCGACGGCCGACTTCGCCTCGGCCGGGGCACGGTCCTCCTTGCGGACCTTGCGCGACTTGGACAGCTCCTGCACCCCGTCGCCCAGCGCGGCAAAGACACGCACCACCTCGGAGGTCGTGGTCTCGTTGGTGAAGGCGTGGATCAGATCGCCCTTGCGTCCGCCCTCGGCCAACTCGATCCGGCGCAGCTCATGGTTGTAGAGCAGCGCATAGCGCTCGCCATCGACGCGGAACCAGATGACGTTGCCGCCCGCGCCCTCCTTGGTGTTGACCTTGACGGGCTCCGGGCTCTTGCGCCACAGGATCGCCCCCGAGATGGTCAGCAGCACCTCGTTGACCTCGCCCGCATGGTGGTCCGAGCGGCGCAGCACCCCGAGCAGGTGCTCCTGCAGGTCGTCGACGTTGACCAACGAAATCGGCATCACTTCCCTCCAGTTCTGATGGGCCGACTGAACAGCGAAACAGTCGACGTCAACTGTCGGGCTTCGCCGCCCGGCGCGCACCCCCAGTTCGAGGGAGATCGGGCGCCACGGCGCCCGGGCCATGAGGAAACTTGAAGGTTGGCC
>CAMLGG010000264.1 GCA_946479475.1 uncultured Ideonella sp.
GGGTGGGCGGGGCCGGCGGCGGGCTCACGGGCGCGGGCGGCGGCGCCGCGCTGCGCGTCACCACAGGGCCGGCCGGCGGCGCGGGCGGCAACGCGGGCGCCTCGCTGCGCGGTGCGGTGGCGACGACGGGCGCCTTGCCCATGCCCGGCAGCGAGGCCGGCCACAGCTGCTTGAGCATCCAGCCCACGAGCAGCACGGGAACGGACAGCGCCAGCGCGCCCAGGGCCATCTTCGGGCGGCTCAGCAGCCGGTGGCCGACGACGCCGCTGACCTCGGCCGAGGCGGCGCCGCGGCCGACCAGCAGCCGGCTCGCCGGCCGGCGACGGCCGCGCTTCAGCGCCACCGTCAGGAGGTAGATCGGCTGGGCCTGCGCCGGATCCCAGCCCTTGGCCACCGGCACCCGGCGCAACGGCCATTCGGCGGCGCCGGGCCGGTCCTCCCAGCCCTGGGACAAGGCCAGCGCGACGACCTTCTGGCGCGACAGGCCGGCGACCAGCGAAAGGTCGTCGAACATGGGAAAGCGCCCGGGCGGCCCCTCGCCCTGCGCCACCGCGGGCGAGAAGGGCAGGCTGACGACGCCGTAGCCGCCCAGCTGGCGCCGGCCGATGCGGCGGGCCAGCGGGTGCTTGTTGTGCCAGGCCACGACCTGCGCGGCGAGGACGCGCCGCGGCGATGGCAACCCATGAGCTCGGCCCGCGTGGACCCGGGCCGGCAGGTGCGAGCGCGCCGCCGCGGACCGCGTGTGGCGCACGCGCGGCGGCTTGGGTGGGGCGTCGGCTTCGCTCATCGCAGGTGGCGGGGCATCCTCAGAATTCCATCCACTTCATGGGCACCCCGCGGCGAGCCAGGACTTCGGCCAGGTTCTGCGCGTCGGCCTCGGTGGGCAGCGGCCAGATCGTGACGACATAGCCTTCGGGCGTCGGCATGACCTGTGCCTGCAGCGGACCCATGGCGGGGCCCAGCAATCGTTGCACACGTTGAAGCGTCGCGTCGGCGGCAGCCCGCTTTTTCGACGGTGCGGACACGACAGCGTAGTGCGGGCCCTGGGGCGCTGCAGCGGGCGGCGGTTGCCGTGCCGGTGCCGGAGCCGGGGTCGACGAGGCGGCCGCAGCCTGCGGCGCCGGCTCGACCGCCTTGGACGCCGGCACGGCATCCGCCCGGGCGGCCGCAGAGGCCATCGTCGCGGCGCTCGGGGAAACGGCCGCGACGAGCTCCGCCGGCGGCTCGGGAGCAGGCCGCCACCGCGGCCACGCCCAGGCCAGCAGTGCCGCAGCGAGGACGACCATCGCCCCGGCCGCGACGGCGACGCGCCATCGGCTCCACGCCCTGCGCCCCCAGATCGCCGGGCCGGCCGGCGCCAGGAGCAGGCGCCGCGGCGAAATCCCCTGGGCCTGCGCATCGCCGACCGCCGCCGTCAGCAGGTAGCGGATCTCGGGGGCCGGCTCGCGGGAACCATCGGCGCGCTCGAGGTCACGCCGGGGCCAGTCGGCCGGCCCGGGCAGCTCGGCCACCGCATGCCGGGCCGCGAAGTGCACCAGGGCGCGCTGGGACAGGCCGGGCAGCAGGCGCGGCTGGTGGAACAGCGGCCGCAACTCGTCCGGCCGGGCCCCCGGCGCGCCGCTGCGGGCATACGGCAGCGCGATGATGCCCACGCCCAGCACCACCTGCGGCGTGATGCGCGTGGCGAGCGGATGGCGGTGCTGCCAGGCGATCACCCGCGCGACGATGCGCCGCAGGGTGTCTTCGCCGGCCTGCGCCGCGGGCGACGCCCCGCCCGGTGCATCTTCAGCCGCGGGCAGGGGCAGGTCGACCATCGCGTGCGCGGGCCGATCGGCGGGCCTCAGTGCACGGGTGCGAGGTTGCGCAGCGTGCGCACCGCCCCTTCGCCGATCGACGCGCCGAAGCGCTTGGCCAGGCGCTCCGCCACGTTCTCCTGCGGGGTGTAGTCGACCACGTCCTCGTAGCCGATGACTTCGCGGGCGACGTAGTCGAGGTTGCCGAAATGGTCGGCCAGGCCGAGCTTGACCGCCTCCTCGCCGTTCCAGAACAACCCGGAGAAGGTCTCCGAGGTTTCCTTCAGCCGGCTGCCGCGGCCGTCTCGCACGACCTTGATGAACTGCTGGTGGATCTGCTCGAGCATGGCCTTGGCGTAGGCCGTCTGCTTGGGATCGGCGGGCGAGAAGGGATCGAGCATGCCCTTGTTCTCGCCGGCGGTCAGCAGCCGGCGCTCGACGCCGAGCTTGTCCATCAGGCCGACGAAACCGAAGCCGTCCATCAGCACGCCGATCGAGCCGACGATGCTGGCCTTGTCGACGTAGATCTCGTCGGCCGCCACGGCGATGTAGTAGGCGCCGGAAGCGCAGGTCTCCTCGACCACCGCGTAGACCTTCTTCTTGTGCTTGGCCTTCAGGCGCCTGATCTCGTCGTTGACGATGCCCGCCTGGACCGGGCTTCCGCCGGGCGAGTTGATGCGCAGGACCACCGCCTTGGCGCCGTCGTCCTCGAAGGCGCTGCGGATCGAGGACACCAGCAGCTCGGCACTGGCCTCGGTGTCGGCGGCGATCTCGCCTCGCACCTCCACCAGCGCGGTGTGCGGGCCGGCGGGCGCGTTGGGATGGCCGCCGCGCTGGGTGGCCAGGCCCCAGACGATGGCCAGCACCAGGCCGAACCAGCCCAGGCGCAGCATCAGGTTCCAGCGCCGCGCGCTGCGGCGGTCGCGCAGCATCTCGGACGAGACCTGGCGCAGCAGGCTCTCCATGCCGGACAGGACGTGGGCCGTGTCGACCGGCGCCGAGGCCGTCGGTGCAGGTGCCGGCGGCTGGATCGTTCCGGTGGCCTCGGCGCCCGCAGCGGCGCCTCCAGCGGATTCGGCCGGCGCGCCCGCGGGCGTGTCCTGGGGGTCTTGAGGGAGGCTCATCGAAGGCTCGAGGGGGTTCGTGGAAGGGGGAAGGAACGGGCGGGCAGGCGGGGCGAGCTCAGTCGAAGACGACCGGCCGGATGTCCGGGCTAGGATACCAATACACCTGCCCGTCGCGCTCCGCGACGTCGAGCGGCATCAGGCGCTCGCCGCGGCACGGCCCGAGGACGCAGTGACCATCGGCCGGCTCGTAGGTGGCGCCGTGGATGGAGCAGATGATCCAGCGCTTGTCGAGGTCGAGGAACTCGCCCGGCTGCCAATCGAGCTCGGTCGGCACGTGGGCGCAGCGGTTCATGTAGGCCACGACCCGGCCGTCGAATCGCAGGGCGAAGGCGCGGGCGGGGCGGCCCCAGAGCAGGACGTCGAACACGACCGCCTTGCCGCGCTCCTCCAGGTCGGCACTCGCGCAAAGGGCCTGCTCAGCCATGGGAAAGCAGCCAGTCGTGCAGCTCGCGCGTCGAGTGGACGACCGCCAGGGGCGAGAAGGGCTCGAAGGATTCGTGGTCGTGGGCGCCGAAGCTCACGCCGACCGATGGCGCGCCGGCATTGACCGCCATCTGCAGGTCGTGGGTGGTGTCGCCGATCATCAGCGTGCGCTCGGGCTCTATGCCGAACTCGGCCATCAGCTCCTGGAGCATCAGCGGGTGGGGCTTGGAGAAGGTCTCGTCGGCCGTGCGGCTGGCGTCGAACAGGCCCCGCAGCTCGGTCATCGCGAGCACCTCGTCCAGCCCCCGGCGGTTCTTGCCGGTGGCCACGGCCAGCAGGTGCTGCCGGCCCTTCAGCTCGTTGAGCATTTCCAGCGTGCCGGGGAACAGGGTCAGCGCGTGCTGGCTGGCCAGGTAGTGGCGGCGGTAGGCGGCGCCCAGCTCGCTGTAGCGCTCGGGCGGCAGGCCGGGCACGGCGTACTCGAGCGCGTCGCGCAGGCCCAGGCCGATCACGTAGGCGGCCCGGGCGGCTTCGGGGACGGGGGCGCCGATGTCGGCGCAAGCCTGCTGGATGCAGCGCACGATCAGGGCGGTGGAGTCGAACAGGGTGCCGTCCCAGTCGAAGGCGATCAGGTCGAAGCGGCGGGTGCGGGAGCTCATGGGTTCAGGAATTCGAGACAGCCCAAAAGTGTCGTGCATTCGGGCGGCAGGGGCGCCTCCAGCTCGATTCGCGCCCCGCTGGCAGGGTGGTCGAAGGCCAGCCGCCTGGCGTGCAGGAACATGCGGTCGAAGCGGCAGTCCGGCACCGCCTTGCCGGAAGCCAGGGCCTTGTTGAGGGCGAAGACGCCGTACTTGTCGTCGCCCGCTATCGGGTGGCCTTGCGAGGCGAGGTGGACGCGGATCTGGTGCGTGCGCCCGGTCTTGATGGTCACGTCGAGCAGGGTGAAGCCGGGCGCCGGCTCGGCGAAGGCGCGGACCACCCGCACCAGCGAGATCGAGCGTTGCCCCTGCTCGTGGTCGGCCGGCACCGCGCGCACCCTGCGCTCGCCGGCGGCGTCGAGGTACTTGTGCAGGGCGACGTCGACCACCTTCTTGCTCACCGGCCAGGCCCCGCCGACCAGCGCGGCGTAGGTCTTGCCCGTCTCGCGCTGGCGGAACTGGTCCTGCAGCGCCGTGAGCGCGCTGCGGCGCTTGGCCAGCATCAGCAGGCCGGAGGTCTCCTTGTCGAGGCGGTGCACCAGCTCCAGGAACTTCGCGTTTGCCCTGGCGCGGCGCAGCTGCTCGATCACGCCGAAGCTGACCCCCGAGCCGCCGTGGACAGCCACGCCCGCCGGCTTGTCGATCACCAGCAAGTGCTCGTCCTCGAACAGCACCGGGAACTCGCGCGGCGGCGCCGCCTCGGCCGCGGCGGCGGGATCGGGCGCGGCCTGGCGCACCGGGGGCAGGCGGACCTCGTCGCCCTGTTCCAGCCGCGTGTCGGCCGCGGCGCGGCCCTTGTTCACCCGCACCTCGCCCGAACGGATGATCCGGTAGACGTGGGTCTTGGGCACGCCCTTGAGCTCGCGCAGGAGGAAGTTGTCCAGGCGCTGGCCCACCGAGCGCTCGTCGACGATCACCCGCCGCACACGCACCGGACCCGGTGCCGAATTGGCCGGCATGGAAGGTTTTTCCACTGGCGCGGTTTTGCCCTTTATAATCGTCTGCGCCACGATTGAGCCGTAAGTGCTTGATTTTCAAGAGTTTACCCGGGTACCACGGGTCATGCGTGGCGGCAGGCGGAGTTTGACGCCTGCTTTTTCATAGGTGATGCAACGCATTCACCGCGCAGCGGAATGGCGGGCTCCAAAGTGGCCTGGCGGCCGCGGCGCCGGATGCGGCAGAGAAACATCGGAAGTGCCGCCCTGCATGGCTTTCACGCAGGGATCCACCAAAAGGTTTTTGGCACGAGGCGTCGGGCGAGATCCGTTCCCAGATGCCTCGTTGCCAGCGACGACAACAACAAAGCGCTGCTCGCGCAATGTGCTCCCCCCTCCCCCTGGTCGACTGCCCCCTGGCCCCGGCGATGAAACGCCGGCGCGGCCTCGGCGTGCGGCTGGCCGGCCGCCGGCCTCCCCGGCCGGCAGGGGGCCGGGCATGAGAACCGAGCCGCGCCTGAGCGTCGTCGCACGCGCCAACGCTGCCCCGCTCGCGCCGCCCACCGCGGCATAGCGCACCGGCAGTCCAGGGCGATTCCTTCTCCCGGCCCACCGTCGTTTCTCGTGCATTGGTCGAGGCATCGGCGGGCAGCGCATTCGGCGCAGCGCCGGCGCCTCATGGGCTCGCGCCCGGTCCGCGCTTCGGACCCGGGTGCCGATGAGGAGTGCACATGAAGCGAATGCTGATCAACGCGACGCAGCCGGAAGAGCGGCGTCTCGCGATCGTCGACGGCCAGAAACTGCTCGATTTCGAGACCGAGATCGAGGGCCGCGAACAGCGCAAGGGCAACATCTACAAGGCAGTCGTGACGCGGGTCGAGCCTTCGCTCGAGGCCTGCTTCGTCGACTACGGCGAGGATCGCCACGGCTTCCTGCCGTTCAAGGAAATCTCCCGCCAGTACTTCAAGGAAGGCGTCTCCGTCCGCGACGCCAAGATCCAGGACGTGATCTCCAACGGCCAGGAACTGCTGGTCCAGGTCGAGAAGGAAGAGCGCGGCAACAAGGGCGCGGCGCTGACCACCTTCGTCTCGCTGGCCGGCCGCTACCTGGTCCTGATGCCCAACAACCCGCGCGGCGGCGGCGTCTCGCGCCGCATCGAGGGTGAAGATCGCGAAGAGCTGAAGGAGAACCTCGACCAGCTCGAGTACCCCAAGGGCATGTCGCTCATCGCCCGCACCGCCGGCATCGGCCGCTCCGCCGCCGAGCTGCAGTGGGACCTGAACTACATGCTCAAGCTGTGGGACGCCATCGATGGCGCCTCCAAGGCGGGCAAGGGTGCCTTCCTGATCTACCAGGAGTCGTCGCTCGTCATCCGTGCGATCCGCGACTACTTCACCGCCGACATCGGCGAGATCCTGATCGACACGGACGACATCTACGAGCAGGCGCACCAGTTCATGAACCACGTGATGCCGGAGACGGCCAATCGCGTGAAGCGCTACCGGGACGACGCGCCGCTGTTCTCCCGCTTCCAGATCGAGCACCAGATCGAGACGGCGTTCTCGCGCACGGTGAACCTGCCTTCGGGCGGCGCGATCGTGATCGACCACACCGAGGCCCTGGTGGCGGTGGACGTGAACTCCGCCCGCTCCACCCGCGGCGGCGACATCGAGGAGACGGCCACCCGGACCAACCTCGAGGCCGCCGACGAGATCGCCCGCCAGTGCCGCCTGCGCGACCTGGGCGGCCTGATCGTCGTCGACTTCATCGACATGGAGGAGTCGAAGAACCGCCGCGAGGTCGAGCAGCGCCTGCGTGACGCGCTGCGCCAGGACCGGGCCCGCGTGCAGTTCAGCTCGATCTCCAAGTTCGGCCTGCTGGAGCTTTCGCGCCAACGCCTGCGCCCGGCCCTGAGCGAAGGCAGCCACATCACCTGTCCGCGCTGCAACGGCACCGGCCACATCCGCGACACCGAGTCCTCCGCCCTGCAGATCCTGCGGATCATCCAGGAGGAGGCGATGAAGGAGAACACCGCCGCCGTGCACGTGCAGGTGCCGGTGGAGGTGACCTCGTTCCTGCTGAACGAGAAGCGCACCGAGATCACCAAGATCGAGCTGAAGCAGCGCGTCACCGTGCTGCTGGTGCCCAACAAGCACCTCGAGACGCCGAACTACAAGCTCGAGCGCCTGCGCCATGACGACCCGCGCCTGGAGAACCTGCAGGCCAGCTACACGATGATCGAGGAGCCGGACGACGAGGTCGGCATCACTCGGCGTGAGAAGGCCAAGCCGAAGCAGGAGCCGGTGATCAAGGGCGTGAT
>CAMLGG010000265.1 GCA_946479475.1 uncultured Ideonella sp.
CCCGCCAGCCAGGCCTGGCGCTGCTCCGGCGCCAGCGTCAACGCCTGCTCCAGCAACTGGCTCAGCCTGGCCAGATCCTGCGCACCCAAGCCCGCCTTTGCGGTCACTGCTTCACGACCCCCTGACATGACGACCGACGTGCCGCCCGGTTCACCCCGGCTTGTGCCCCTGTCCGGCCTGCGGCCACAATGTACGCGACCAGGGAGCCATGGCTTCGCCCCGAAGGAGGGGACGCCGCGATGTGCCGCCGCCGCATCTCCCCTGGCTTGATGATCGCCTGCGCGGGCTGGCTGGCCTGCACGATGGCCTGCGCCGAGGTGGTGGTGTATCCCCGTGCCGAGACGCCCGGCGACCGGCGCGACGACTACCCGGTGGACCTGCTGACGCTCGCGCTGCAGAAGACGGGCAAGCCCTACGAGCTGAGGCCCGAGCAGGCGTTCATGCTGCAGGTGCGGGCGATCAGCGAGCTCGAGCACGGCGGGCTGGACGTCATCTGGACGATGACCACGGCCGAGCGCGAGAAGACGCTGCTGCCCGTGCGCATCCCGATCGACCGCGGCCTGCTGGGCTGGCGCCTGCTGCTGGTGCGGCAGCAGGCCTTGCCCCGCTTCGCGGTGGTGACCACGCCGGCGCAGCTCAAGGCGTTGACGGCAGGCCAGGGCTTCGACTGGCCCGACACGCCCGTGCTGCGGGAGGCGGGCTTCACCGTCGACACGTCGGTGCGCTATGCCGACATCTTCCGCAAGCTCGCCAGCGGGCGCATCGACTACTTCCCTCGCTCCGTGCAGGAGATCTGGGACGAGCTGGACCTGCACGCCGGCGAGGGCGTGGTGGTCGAGCCGACGCTGGCCCTGCACTATCCCGCGGCGATGTACTTCTTCGTCAACCGTGGCCGGCCGGCGCTCGGCGCCGACATCCAGAAGGGCCTCGAGGCGGCGCTCGCCGACGGCTCTTTCGAGGCCTTGTTCCAGCGCCATTTCGGCGCCGCGCTGAAGCGGGCGGACCTGGCCCACCGCAGCATCATCGAGCTGGCCAACCCGCTGCTGCCGCCGCAGACACCCCTGGGCGACAGGCGGCTGTGGTACCTGCCCGCGGCGCGCTGATCCCGTGCCTGGGGGATGGGCCTCCCGCCCCTAGGGATGGGAGGCGGCGCTGGCGAGTAGCACCCTCGACCTCCCCGCCAGCACCCCCTCAGGAGGCAAGCACCATGGCCAACATCGTGTTCCTGGCCGACGGCACCTGGAACGGCCCCGGCCAGTCCGGCGACGAGCCGCAGACCACCAACGTCTTCAAGCTGTTCAACCTGCTCGCCGGATCGGACTCGCCCGACTCGCTGGCGCTGGCCAAGGAGCAGGAGCGGGAGTTGTCCGAGGACGGCCAGCGCGTGCAGGTGGCCAAGTACCTGCACGGCGTGGGCGACTCGTCCAACGGGCTGGTCAGGGCGCTGGGCGGCGCCTTCGGCGCGGGGGTGATCGCACGGATCGTCCGCGGCTACACCTTCATCTCGCGCAACTGGCGGCCTGGCGACCGCATCTTCATCGCCGGCTTCAGCCGGGGCGCCTACACCGCCCGCTCGCTGGCCGGCTTCATCGCGGCCAAGGGCCTGCTCGACCCGGCGGATTGCCAGGACCACGAGAGGGCCTATCGACTCGGAGCGGCCCTGTGGACGAGCTACCGTGAGGAGCGCAAGGAAAGTGATGAGAAGCGCTCGCTCCTCGACGGCGTGATCAGCCTCCTGCCGGCCTTCGTCGACCCGTCCAGCTCGCGTGCGGACAAGCCCGGACAGCCGCTGCGCCCGGCCGACGTCGACTGCGTCGCCGTGTGGGACACGGTAGGCGCGCTGGGCGTGCCGCTGTACGACAGTGGCGACCGGCGCATCGACGTGTTCCAGTTCTGCGACTGCGCGCTCTCGCGCAAGGTGAAGAAGGGCTACCACGCCGTCGCCCTGAGCGAGCGGCGGGCGGACTTCACGCCCACGCTCTGGGAGCCGCGCGAGGGCATCACGCAGATGCTTTTCGCCGGTGCCCACGCCGACGTCGGCGGCGGCTACCCGATGGCCGGCGAAGAGAGCGGCCTGGCGCACGTGAGCCTGAAGTGGATGTGCGACGTGCTGGAGGCCGAAGGCCTGCGCCTGCAGGCGCGGGCCGCCGACGCCTACCCCGGCAGCGCCTTCGGCCCCAGCCACCAGCCCTGGCGCGAGGGGATCTGGCGCCTGGCGCCGACCGGCGCGCGGCAGTTCACCGAGGCGCAGCAGTTGCAGGTGCACGACTCGGTCCGCGCCCGCGCGGCAAAAGGGCCGTACCGCGTCTTCCCGTCCGCCGGGGACGAGATGTTCGACACGAGCAACCTGCCTTGAGAGGGCCGCCTCGTAGCGCCTGCTGACGCCTGCGGCCGCGCGGTAACGATTTGCCGCGCGGCCCCGCGAAGGCCGGGCGCCACACTGCCGATGAACCCTTGCCGTACCAGGGAGCATCGACATGCCAGGCCTTCTCCGCACCGCCGCTGCCGCGGCCTTCCTCGCTTGCGCGGCACTGCCCGCCCCGGCACAGCAGTGCCCGCCGGAGGTGCCCGTGCAGGGCGCGCCACCACCCGGCCCCTTGCCGGTCTTCCCGCCGGACAACTGGTGGAACACCGACATCAGCGCCGCCCCCGTCGATCCGGATTCGGGCGGCTACATCGCCTTCATCGACAACGGCGGCTCGCGCGCGCTGCATCCCGACTTCGGCGGCGAGGTGAAACCGGGCAGCGTGGCGATCTACGGCTTCCCCTACGCCATCGTCGACGGCACCCAGCCCAAGAAGAAGGTCAGGCTCAAGTACGCCGACGAGAGCGACGGCGTCGACCACGAAACCGGCAAGCCGCTGCCCTTCTACCCGCTGCCCGACGAGGCGATCACCCAGCCGCACTGGGTGGAGGGCGGGGCGCCGGCCAACGTCGACCAGCGCAGCAGGAGCGACCGCCACCTGCTCGTCATCGACTGCGAGAACAAGCACCTGTACGAGCTCTACGACGTCTACTACAACCCGACGACGAAGAAGTGGCTCGGCGGCTCCGGCGCCTTCTTCGACCTGACGAGGAACGACCGCCGCCCCGAGGGCTGGACTTCGGCCGATGCCGCGGGCCTGGCCATCTTCCCCGGCCTGGTTCGCTACGACGAGGCCTGGAACGACCTGGTCGCCGACATCGGCCACGCCTTCCGGGTGACCGTGCGTGCGACCAACGGCCACGTCTATCCCGCCTCGCACACCGCGGGCAACACGCCCGGCGCGCTGCCGATGGGAGCGAGGCTGCGCCTGAAGACCAGCGTGAACGGCGAGGACCCGGCCACGCGCACCAGCGACCCGCATGCGCGAAAGATCTTTCGCGCCATGCAGCGCTACGGGCTGATCGTGGCCGACAACGGCTCCGACCTGTACATCAGCGGCACCTTCGACGTGCGCTGGAACAACGACATCCTGAATCCGGCCTTCGCCACCCTGAAGGCCAGCGATTTCGAGGTCGTGCAGCTGGGCTGGAAGCCGTAGAGCCCGGCGCCGCACAATGCGCGGCACCATGCTCCACGACCCGACCCGCCACGAGGCGCTGAGAGCGCTGCCCTGGGATCCCGAACGGGCCCGTGCGGCGATCGACTGGATCGTCGCCGACACCACGGCGCGCTTCGAGCCGGGCCGCGGCTGGCCGGCGCATCCGAGGGACCTCGAGGGCAACGACGATCCGGCACTTGCGGCGACGCCGCTCTACCACGGCACCGCCGGCGTGATCTGGGCCCTGCGCCATCTGCAGGACGCCGGCGCCGTGCCGCGCGGCCTGCGCTGGTCCGAAGAGCTGGAGCCCTTGCGCGAGCGCAACCGCGCGTGGCTGGCGTCGTTCGGCGACGAATCCGAAGCGGCGTCCTACCTGATGGGCGACACGCCGCTCCTGCTCATGCAATGGGCCGACGAGCCGCGCGAAGAGCTCGCCCGTACGCTGGCGCGACTGATCGAAGGCAACCTGGCGCATCCGGCGCGCGAGCTGATGTGGGGATCCCCCGGCACCTTGCTGGCGGCCTTGTTCCTGCACGAGCGCGATGGGCAGCCGCGCTGGGCCGAGCTGTTTCGCAGCACGGCTGCGCAGCTCTGGCGGGAGATGCGCTGGTCGGAGGAGCACGGCTGCCACTACTGGCCGCAGAAGCTCTACGGCCGCGATTCTTCCTACCTCGATGCCGTCCATGGCTTCGTCGCGACGGCGCTGCCGCTGATCCGCGGCCGCCACCTGCTGGGCGGGGCTTCGTGGCAGGGCTGGGAGGAGCGCATCGTGCAGACGGTGCAGCGCACGGCGACGCGCGAGGGCGGACGCGCCAGCTGGCGTCCTCAGCTCTTCGACCAGGGCCTGGGCAAGCGCCTGATGCAGTACTGCCACGGCGCGCCGGGCTTCGTCATCTGCCTGGCGCGGATGCCTGGCGGGGCCCTCGACGAACTGCTGTGCGAAGCGGGCGAAGCGACCTGGGCTGCCGGTCCGCTGGCCAAGGGCTCGAACCTCTGCCACGGCACCGCGGGCAACGGCTACGCCTTGCTCAAGCTGCACGAGCGCACTGGCGAGCAGCGCTGGCTCGACCGCGCGCGCGCCTTCGCCATGCACGCCATCGTGCAGGCCGAGGAGGAGGCGCGCAGCGTCGGCCACCTTCGCTATTCGCTGTGGACGGGCGATCCCGGCCTGGCGATCTACCTGTGGGACTGCCTGCGCGCGAAGGCGGAGTTCCCGACCCTGGACGTCTACTGGGCCGGCGGGCCCCGAGCCGCCGCGGACTCCTGAATGCCTCGAAGCGCCTCGTCAGGCGGGCGTGTTAAGGTCAGTCGCGGGTACCACTGGGGGTACCTGCCCGACGGACGGGGTGTCATGAGTTGCAGTATCGAAGCCACCTCCGCGCCCTATGCGCAGCGCCTGGTCGACCACCTTCCCTCCATGCTCGCCTACTGGGACAGGGACCTGCGCTGCCGCTTCGCCAACCGGGCCTACGAGACCTGGTTCGGCGCCGATCCCGAGCGCATGATCGGGATGCACATCCGGGACCTGCTCGGGCCTGCGCTCTACGCGCTCAACGAGCCCTACCTGAAGGCCGCCCTGGCTGGCGAGCAGCAGGTCTTCGAGCGCATCGTGCCCGGGCCGGATGGCCGCCAGCGGCACAGCCTGGCCACCTACATGCCCGACATCGTCGACGGGCGGGTCGAGGGCATCATGGTCCACGTGACCGAGGTGACGCGGCTGAAGGAGACCGAGGCCGCGCTGCACCGCGAGATCGCCGAGCGCGAGCAGGCGCTGGCGGCGTTGCGCGAGGCCCAGCGCCTGGGCCAGATCGGCAGCTGGGAATGGAACGTCGAGAGCGACACCGTGGTCTGGTCTGCCGAGCTCTACCGCATGCTGGGCCTGGACCCTTCGCAGCCGGTCCCGCCGACGGCCGAGCGACAGCGGATGTACGAGCCCGACAGCTGGGCCCGACTGCAGGGACTGGTCGAGCGGGCCCTGCGAACGGGCGAGCCCTACATCGTCGAGCTGCAGCTGCGTCCCGGCGAAGGAGAAGGGCGCTGGATCGAGGCCCGCGGCGAGGTGGTCAGGGCGAGCGACGGCCGGATCGTGGGCTTGCGCGGCACGGCGCTGGACGTGACCACGCGGCGAAAGATGGAACAGGCGCGGGTCCAATGGCGTGTGGCCGAGGCGGCCAGCCGCAACAAGACCGAGCTGCTGTCGCGGGTCAGCCATGAGCTGCGCACGCCCCTGAACGGCGTGATCGGCTTTGCCGACCTGTGCCGCCAGGACGACTCGATGGAGCCCAAGCATCGCGAATGGGCACGCCTGATCGGCGACAGCGGCCGCCACATGCTGCACCTGGTCGACGAGATCCTGGACCTCGCGGCGGCCGAGGCCGGGCGCCTGCAGGTGACGATGGCGCAGGTCTGCCTCGGGCAGGCAATAGGCGACTGCATCGCGATGGCCCAGGCAGAGTGCCTGCGCCTGGGCCTGCGGCTGCGGGAGCCGGATGCCGAGGCGCTGCAAGCGACGCTGACCACCGATGCCTTGCGCCTGCGGCAGGTGGTGGACAACCTGCTGTCCAACGCCGTCAAGTACACGCCGGCCGGCGGGGCGGTGGGCCTGGAGGTGCGCCGGCTCGACGGCGAGATCGAGCTGCGCGTGAGCGACAGCGGCCCCGGCCTGGATGCCAACCGCCTCGCCCAGATCTTCACGCCCTTCAACCGCCTCGGCGCCGAGCGCTCTCGCGTGCCCGGCAGCGGGCTGGGGCTGGCCCTGACCAAGGCGCTGGTCGAGGCCCTGCAGGGCCGCATCCGGGTCGAAAGCGAGCCCGGCCAGGGCAGCGTGTTCATCGTCACGCTGCCCGGCTAGCGGAGCTTCAGTGCCCCGAGGCGCCGGCCGCGCCCAGGCCGGTCTCGCTGCGCACCTGCTGCGCCTCGAAGGCCCCGCGCTCCTTGGCGGCCTGGGCGCTGCGATCGAGGATGGAGAACAGCCAGATGCCGACGAAGCCGATGGTCATCGAGAACAGCGCCGGCGAGGTGTAGGGGAACCAGGCCGAGCCCTTCGGATTGCCGAGCGTCGCTTCCCAGACCGAGGGCGACACGATGGTCAGGCCGACCGAGGAGATCAGGCCCAGGAAGCCGCCGATCACCGCGCCCCTGGTGGTGCAGTCCTTCCACAGCACCGACATGAACAGCACCGGGAAGTTGGCCGAGGCCGCGATGGCGAAGGCCAGGCTCACCATGAAGGCGATGTTCTGCTTCTCGAAGGTGATGCCCAGCAGCACGGCCACCACACCCAGCGCGACGGTCGTCACGCGCGAGACCTTGAGCTCCGAAGCGCTGTCGGCCTTGCCCTTCTTGAACACCGTGGCATAGAGGTCGTGCGAGACGGCCGAGGCGCCCGACAGCGTCAGGCCCGCGACCACCGCCAGGATGGTGGCGAAGGCGACCGCCGAGATGAAGCCGAAGAAGACGTCGCCGCCGACCGACTTCGCCACGAGCACGGCCGCCATGTTGGCCGTGCCGGCGCCGCCCTTGATGACGCCCTTGGCGACGTCGGCGAACTCCGGGTTGGTCAGCACCAGCGTGATGGCACCGAAGCCGATGATGAAGATCAGCACGTAGAAGTAGCCGATCCAGGTCGTGGCCCAGAAGACCGACTTGCGGGCTTCCTTCGCATCCGGCACGGTGAAGAAGCGCATCAGGATGTGCGGCAGGCCGGCGGTGCCGAACATCAGCGCCATGCCGAAGCTGATGGCCGAGATCG
>CAMLGG010000266.1 GCA_946479475.1 uncultured Ideonella sp.
GCTGGAACATCAGCCTCTTCCACTACCGCAACCAGGGCGCCGACTACGGCCGCATCCTGGTGGGCATCCAGGTGCCGAAACAAGACAAGAAGGCCTTCAAGGAGTTCCTGGCCACCCTGGCCTATCCCTGCGTCGACGAGACCGACAACCCCGTCTACCAGCTGTTCCTTCGCTGAGCCCCAGGCCCGGCGGGCCCGGACGGACTGCGCGAATTGGGCCCTGCAGCGCCGGTCCAACAGGCATACGATTCGAGGCGTCGCCGCCGCAGTCGTGGAGCCCGCGATGCCCTGCCTTGTCCGCCTCAGAAACCTGGCCCTTGGTGTCGCCGTCGGCCTGCTGCTGGCCGCCTGCGCGAATGCGCCCCCCGCGGTCCCGCCCGAGGCTGTGGCATCGCTGCTGCACGACCAGGCCTTCGCACCGCCTTCCAGGCCGGTGCGGGTCGAGGACGTTTTCGCGCTCAGCCCGGAGATGGAGCGGTATCTCGACCACGACATCGTCCGTCAGCTGCGCCGCAGCGGCCGGCAGCGGGGTCTGATCGATGCCCTCTACGACCGCGAGATGCTGCGGCTGGAGTACGACTCCGCCGCAACGCGCACCGCGAGCGAGGCCTTCGCCGCCCGCTCCGGCAACTGCCTTTCTCTGGTGATCATGACGGCGGCCCTGGCGCGAAGGCTGGACTTGCAGGTGACCTACCAGTCGGTCGACGTCGAGGACAGCTGGAGCCGTGGCGCCTCGTTGCTGTTGGCGGCCGGCCACGTCAACCTGGTCATCGGCCACCGCATGCTCGACCGCATCGGCGGGATCGGCAACGACACTTCCACGACGGTCGATTTCCTGCCACCCAAGGACCTGCGTGGCCGCCGGGTGACGGTGATCAGCGAGTCGCGCGTGCTGGCGATGTTCTTCAACAACCGCGCGGCGGAGACGCTCGCGGTCGGCGACCTGGACCAGGCCTACGCCTGGGCCAGGGCCGCGGTGGCGCAGGACCCGTCCTTCGCCAGTGCACAGATCACGCTCGGGGTCATCTACCACCGCCGCGGCATCCTCCAGCCGGCCGAGGAGGTGTTCCGCCAGGTGCTCCGGCGGGAGCCGCGCAACACCCAGGCCCTGGCGGACCTTTCGTCAGTGCTATTCAGCCAGGGCCGCGAGACCGATGCCAAGGAGATCAGGCAACAGCTGGCGCGCCTGGAGAGCCACCCGCCCTTCTACTTCTTCGAACTGGGACGCGCGGCGGTGCAGCGAGGAGACTTCGAAGGCGGCCGTGCCTGGCTGCAGCGCGAGCTGTCCCGCGATCCCGATTACCACGAGATCCATTTCTGGCTGGCTGTGGCCTATGCAGGCCTGGGGGACAACCGCAGCGCGATGCGCCACCTGACCCAGGCGATGGCCAACAGCACCACGCGCGGCGAGCACGACCTCTACGCCGCCAAGCTCGATCGCCTGCAGGCCTCCCGGCAGCCCTGACCGCCCTGCGGGCCCGAGCTCCTGGGGCCAGCCGGGGCCGCCGTGGCGCCGCACGCGGGTTCGAAGATCGATTGCGGCCCCACCTCCACCGAGACCGCGGGGTGCAGTACCCGGCCCCCGACAAGGAAGGCGTCCGCCAGGCTGGCCTGCAACCGAGCCCGGACGACGGCCGCTTCAGCGGGCCCGGCGCCCGGCAGCAGGACGGCATGGCCGGCTCCGGCGTCGGGCAGCAGTTCGTCGGAATCCCGGATGCGGCTTCTCAGGCGTTGCTTCATCTCGGCCAGGAGCGCGCTGGCGACGGCCCCGTCGTGAAGGGCGCGCCAACCGGCCGCGTCGACCAGGCGGACCTGCAGCACGGTGAACGAGGATCGCGCGCGCCGGCATTGGCCGCGGCGCTGCTCGATGCGTTCCAGCAACGCGTTTTCCGACAGTTCGACATCGGCAGGCATCACGACGGTTCACCTCCAGCCAGCGTCAGCTGTAAGAGGCGGGCCGACCGGCGTTGCCGGTCGGCCCTGCGCTCGCTCCCTGAGCACCTTTATCGTGATGTCGCTACCGAACCCTCCAACGGCCAGCGCGGCACACCCTGTGGCGTCTTGCTGTCTAGAACGGATTGGCGGCACGAAACACGACACGGCCCCGAGAAAAATTTGAACGCGGGCACTGAGACATGCTCCTGTGCTCCGATTGCCCCTGCCGGCACAGCCCGCTAGAGTCGCGCGTGGTGCATCGGCCGGTCGGCCGGACGCCTCAGGGATGACCCAGGAAATCACGCTGTTGCTTCGCCGTGCCGCTGACGGAAACCGTCAGGCCGCGGATCAGGTCGTAGCCTTGCTTTACGCCGATTTGCAGCGCCTGGCGCGCAGCCGCCTGCGTCGCGCGGCCGACATGACCCTGCTGGACACCACCTCGCTGGTGCACGAGTCCTACCTCCGGCTCGCGCGGGGAGAAGGGCCGGAGTTCGCCGACCGCCGGCACTTTCTCGCCTACGCCGCCCAGGTGATGCGCAGCATCGTGGTCGACCTGCTGCGCTCCCGCCAGGCCGATCGCCACGGCGGCGGCGCCTGGCACGTCACCCTCAACACCGAGATCGGCGAGTCGGTGATGCGCCACGAGGACGAAGTCCTGCGCGTGCACGAGGCCCTCGACGAGCTGGCAGTGACCGAGCCGCGCCTGGCCCAGGTGGTGCAGATGCGCTACTTCGGCGGCCTGTCGGAAGCCGAGATTGCCGACTGCCTGGGCATCACGGAGCGAACCGTGCAGCGCGACTGGCAGAAAGCCCGGCTCTTCCTTTCGCTGGCCCTGAAATAGGACCATGCGCGACCCCGCTCACCGTGCCGAAGACGCCTCGAGCGCCGCGCCACGCGTGGTGGACAAGGCGCGCTGGCCGGTGTTGAGCCCTTACCTGGACGAGCTGCTCGACATGCCGCCGCCAGAGCGCGCTGCCCGGTTGGGCCAGCTGCGCGCCGAGGACGCGGCCCTGGCGGACGACCTGGCCGTGCTCATGGCCAGCCTGGAGTCGCTCGACCGCAATGCGTTCCTGCAATCGCCCGCGCTGCCGCCGCCGCCGGCTTTCGAGGGCCAGACGGTCGGCGCCTACACGATAGAACGCGAACTGGGCGAAGGCGGCATGGGCAGCGTCTGGCTGGCCCGGCGCACCGACGGCCGCTTCGAAGGCCAGGTGGCGATCAAGTTCTTGCACGCCGGCCTGGTCCCCCGCGCCGATGCCGAGCGCTTCGCCCGCGAGGGCCGCATCCTCGCGCGCCTGGCGCATCCGCACATTGCACGCCTTGTCGACGCCGGGCTGCACGGGCCGCCGGGGGCCACGCAGCCCTATCTCGTGCTCGAGTACGTGGATGGGCTGCCGATCGACCAGCACTGCGAGCGCCACGAGCTGGACCTGGCCTCGCGGCTGCGGCTGTTCCTCGACGTCCTGGACGCCGTCGCGCACGCCCACCATCGGCTCATCCTGCACCGGGACCTGAAACCCACGAACATCCTGGTGACGGCTGGCGGCGACGTGAAGCTGCTGGATTTCGGCATCGCCAAGCTGCTGAGGGAAACGCACGGCGCCTCCACCACCGCCCCGCCCCCTGATGCCACCGAGCTGACCCAGCGCGCCGGTCGCGCGTTCACGCTGCAATACGCCGCGCCGGAGCAACTGCAGAACGGCGAGGTGACGACCGCCACGGACGTCTACGCGCTCGGCGTGCTGCTGTACGTGCTGCTCGGCGGAACGCATCCAACCGCCGGCACCACCGCCGCGCCGGTGGACCAGATGCGCGCCACGCTGGACAGGCAGCCGCGCCGCCTGTCGGAGACGGTGCTGCGCCGCGGTGGCCCCGACGCACAGCGCCAGGCCCGTTCCCTGCGCGGCGACCTGGACATCATCGTCGCGAAGGCGCTGAAGAAGACGCCCGCCGAGCGTTATCCCAACGCCGAGGCGCTGGCCGAGGACCTGCGCCGCCATCTCGCCGACGAGCCGATCTCCGCCCGGCGCGACAGCGCCGCGTACGTCCTGGCCAAGTTCGTCCGGCGCCATCGCGCGGGGGTCGCTGCCGCCGGGCTGGTGACGGGTGCGCTGGCCGTCGGCGTCGGCGTTGCGCTCTACGAGGCGGAGCAGGCGCGGCGCCAGCAGGTGCAGGCCGAAGGACTGATCGAGTTCATGCTGGGCGACCTGCGCCGCAAGCTGCAGCCGGTCGGGCGGCTCGATGCACTGGATGCGGTGGGCGAGCGCGCCCTCGCCTACTACGCCGAGCAGGACCCGGGCCGCCTCGACGCCGCCTCGCTCGGGCGGCGCGCCCGGGCCCTGCACCTGATCGGCGAGATAGCCGACAACCGCGGCGACCTCGACGAGGCCACGCGCGTGTTCCGTCAGGCGGCCGAGAGCACCGCTGCCCTGGTCCAGCGCCACCCGAGTGACGGGCAACGCCTGTTCGACCATGCGCAGAGCCTGTACTGGGTCGGCTTCGTCGCGCGCCAGCGCGGCAACGGAGAAGAGGCGGAGCGCGCCTTCAAGGGCTACCTCGAGCTGGCCGAGCAGCTGACGAGGCTCGATCCCACGCGGACGGATTGGCGCATCGAGCTGGCCTATGCCCACCAGAACCTCGGCGTGCTGCAGCTCGAGCGATCGCGCCCGGCCGAAGCGCTGCGCGCCTTCTTCGAGGCGCGGGACGTGTTCGCGGCCCACGGAACCGAGGAGCCGCTCGAGTGGGCCAACACGGTCGGATGGGTCGCCAAGGCCCGTGAAGCCCAGGGCGACCTGGCCGGGGCACTGGCCGCGCAGACCGAAAAGCTTGCCGGTCTCCAGCGCCTTGCCCAGGCCGGCACCGACCGCGGCGTCCAGCGCCTGATGGCCAACGCGGTGCACGAGCAAAGCCGGCTGAGGCTCGCCCTGGGCGATGCCGACGGTGCTCGCCGGGCAGCGGAAGACGCCCTCTCACGGTTCGAAGCCCTGCTCGCCGTCGACGGCTTGAACATGGATTGGCAGGCGCAGGCCACGCTCGCCCGTCTCACCCTGGGCGAAACCCTGCTGGCCCAGGGGAACCGCAAAGCGGCGCGCGAAGCCTGGCGCCGCGCCGGATCGGACATCGACCGCCTGCTCGCCGGCGGCGCGGTCGGCACCTCTCGGCGCCTCCTGCTGCAGGGAGGCCTGATCCGCCTGCGGCTGGCGCTGGCGGACCCCTGGCCGAGCCAGCGCCAGGACTTGCAGACCTACCTGGACGACGTACGGCAGGTCGAGGCGCGCACCCAGGCCCTGGGCGCCGACCAGGTGCTGCTCGTCGCGCAGGCCGAGGTGGCACTGGGCGACCTGCTCGTGCCCGCCGACCACGCCGCCGCCGAAGCGCTCTGGCGCTCGGCCAGCGGGCGCCTGCGTGAAGCGGCGAACCATGGCGACACGGCCGCCATGCAGTGGTTGGCTCAGGCGCTCTGGCGCCTGGGCAAGGACACCGACGCCCGGGCGCTCGAAAGGCGGCTGGCCCTGTCGGGGTATCGGCACCCCGATCTTGCCGATCTGCAAGCACGGCTGGCCAGCGGCGAGGGCGCTGCCAGCCATCATCGTCAGTGAGGACAACATGCCAACCGTCAACGTCTCCGTCTCTTCTCCCGGCGTCATCGCGGTCAGCCCGGATCCGGTCGCGGTAAGCGGGCCCGACCAGACCATCACCTTCAACCTGGTGTCTTCGGGCTACTCGTTCCGCGCCACCAATGCGGTCGTCGTCCCGCAGCCGGCATCGCAGTTCCCGAATCCGTCGAGCACGGTCTCGGCCACGCAGGCCACGCTGCTGGATGCGAACACGGACTCCAATAGCTACAAGTACGCGGTGCACCTGGTGAAGAACAGCGACGGCTCGCCGCTGAGCCTCGATCCGACGATCCAGAACGGTCAATAAACTTCAACGATCGCGCGGGCAGGCGGCCGCAGCGGCCGAATGCGGGCCGTCCCCCCATGCTTGCACGATAGGCCCGCCCTCCGTGCCGTGCTCGAATCGCCGACGCACTGCCACCGGAGGGCGTTTTTCATGTCCGTGTTGTCCCGTTTTCGTGGCGAGGCTGCTGCCGCCCTCGCGCCCTGGCTGCTGGCCGGGGCGCTGCCGGCCGGGGCCGCCACCTTGAACGAGTTGCCCGTGCTGAAGAGCCAGGGCGGCGTGCTGGACGTGCTGGTCGTCGCTCGCGGCGACAGGATCACCCACCTCGGCGAGTTGAAGACCCACGGCTGGGTCTACGACATCTGCCCGCGCCCGGCCGACGGCAGCGACACCTGCCCGGCGAAGCCACCCGGCACCAACCTGTACGGCGGCACGCGCCTGCAGTTGCAGCCCGGTGACACGCTGAAGATGAGATTGGTGAACAAGCTGCCGATGGTGCTCGACTCCGAGCACGCGGGCGAGCCCGGCCACCACTACCTCGCCTCGAATCCGACCAACCTGCACACCCACGGGCTGATCGTCTCTCCCCACTACCCGACGAAGAACAACCCGACCTACGGCGACAACGTCTTCGTTCTGACGCTGAACCCGGACAACCCTCCGCCGGGTGATGACGACGTGGTCCATGGCGACGTGCGCTTCGGCTTCACCGAGTACGAGATCAAGATCCCCAGGAGCCACCCTTCGGGCCTGTTCTGGCTGCATGGCCACATCCATGGCCTGACGCTGAACCAGCTCAGCTCGGGCATGTCGGCGATGATCACCATCGGCGACCCTTCCGAGTACCTGTGCAAGAACGCCGAGTGCGGCGACTTCCTGAAGAAGCTGCCGGTGCGCCACCTGATGCTCAAGGACACCCAGGTGCTCAAGAGCGGCCGGATGGTGACCGAGCAGTACCCGGTGTTCTGCAAGACGAAGGCGACGCGCAACGAGGAGTCGCGCCAGGGCTCGTGCGCCGGCATCCACGGCCGGCCCACCGGCGGCGGCCGCTGGTACTTCAGCGTCAACGGCCAGGGCTATCCGCACATCCCGGTGGCCCAGGGCAACGGCGAGATCTGGCGCATCGTCACCGCCTCGGCCACCGTCACCTACGACCTCGGCCTGCGCGACGACCTGACCGGCGGCGACATGCTGATGCAGGTGCTGTCGGTCGACGGCGTGGCCGTGCAGCCCGACCGCAACGCCACCGGCGCCGAGCTGCGCAGCATGACCGGCACGCGCATCACCACCGTGCCCTGCCCGGCCGACCT
>CAMLGG010000267.1 GCA_946479475.1 uncultured Ideonella sp.
CGGCCACGCCCACGGTGCTGCACAGGCTGGCTGGCCGCCCGCTGCAGCAGCACGTGCTGGACCGTGTCGCGCCGCTGGCGCCGGCACGCTGCGTGGTCATCACCGGCCACGGCGCCGAACGGGTCGAGCAGCTCGTCGCCAGCGCCGGGGTCTGCGTGCGGCAGGAGCCGCAGCTCGGCACGGGTCACGCGGTGCTGCAGGCCGCGCCCGCCCTCGACGACGCGGCCGAGACCACCCTCATCCTCAACGGCGACGTGCCGCTGATCTCCACCGACACCGCCGGCGCGCTCGCGGCGGCCTGCGGCGGCCAGCGACTGGCCCTGCTCACGGTGACGCTGGACGACGCGACGGGCTACGGCCGCATCGTGCGGGACGGCGAGTCGGTGCGCGCCATCGTCGAGCACAAGGACGCGACACCGGCCCAGCGCGAGATCCGCGAGGTCTACACCGGCATGATGGCCGCGCCCACGGCCAGGCTGAAGCGCTGGGTCGCCGCGCTGAAGAACGAGAACGCCCAGCGCGAGTACTACCTCACCGACATCGTCGCCATGGCGGTGGCCGAGGGCGTGCCCGTGGTCGCCACCGCGGCCCATGACGAGACCGAGGTGCTGGGCGTGAACAGCCCCGCGCAACTGGCGGACCTCGAGCGCCGGCTGCAGCGGCGCCAGGCCGAATCGCTGATGGAGGCCGGCCTGCGCCTGGCCGACCCGGCCCGCTTCGACCTGCGCGGCGTGCTGCGGCACGGGCAGGACGTCGAGATCGACGTCAACTGCCTGTTCGAAGGCGAGGTCGAGCTGGGCGACGAGGTGCGCATCGGTGCGAACTGCGTGATCCGCAACGCCCGCATCGCGGCCGGCGCGGTGATCCACCCCTTCACCCACATCGACGGCGAGGCCGCGGGCGTACAGGTCGGCGCAGGCGCGCTAATCGGCCCCTTCGCCCGCCTGCGGCCCGGCGCCGTCCTGGGCGAGGAAGTGCACATCGGCAACTTCGTCGAGGTGAAGAACGCGACGCTCGCCAAGGGCGCCAAGGCGAATCACCTGGCCTATCTCGGCGACTCGACCGTGGGCGAGCGGGTGAACTTCGGCGCCGGCTCGATCACCGCCAACTACGACGGCGCGAACAAGCACCGCACCGTGATCGGCAACGACGTGCACGTGGGCAGCAACTGCGTCCTCGTGGCACCGGTCACCATCGGCGAAGGCGCGACGATAGGCGGCGGCTCCACCATCGCCAAGGACGCGCCCGCCGGCCAGCTGACCGTCGCGCGCGCCCGCCAGGTCAGCCTCGCCGGCTGGCAGCGCCCGAAAAAGAAGTCGTGATGAGCCTGGCGAGCACTTCGGGCTGCCCGGCCAGCTCGATGGGCAGGTAGATCGCGTCGGCGCCCGCTTCCTTCAAGCGGCGGGCCTGCGCGCCGAGGTCGAAGACGGCCACGGGGCGGCCGGACTCGGCGGCGGGCGTGAGCGCATAGCAGAAGGTCTCCGGCCACACCGAGGGCAGCAGGATCAGGTCCGGCGCGATCTGTTCGATGCGGGCGGCCAGCGTCGAGTCGTCGTAACGGCCCAGCACCTGCACTCCGGCATCGCGCAGCGCAGGATCATCCGACGAGTAGCCGAGCAGCGTGAACTGCAGGCCGGCCTGGGCGGCGACATGGCTCCTGGCCAGCCCCAGCAGCACGTCGAAGCCCTTGATCGGGCTGAGCGCGCCGAGGACCAGCACCTTGCGAACTTCGCCGCGCGGCGGGCGCACGGCAGGCAGATGCAGCGGCTCGTGCGGCTCGACCTGCACCCGCACGGCCGGGAAGTAGTTCGACAGCCGGGCCGCCACGTCGCGGTCGGGCACGATCACCCGCGCGGCTTGCCTGAGCAGATCGGCATGCGCGGCACGCCAGGGGGCGATGCGGCCGGCAGCGCGTCCCAGCTCGTCGCGCTGCAGGCAGCGGTTGCAGGTGTCGCGGTCGGGCTCGCCGCAGTAGTGGCCTCTGGCGTCGACGAGGTTGATGCGCGGGCAGATGAAGTAGTAGTCGTGCACCGTCACCTGCAGCGGCACGCCCAGCGTTGCGCAAAGCGGCCCGAGGCGATCGCGCAACGCCGGCGGGTGGTCCACCAGATGATGCAGGTGGACCTCGCGCACATCGAGCAGGCCGAGCAGGTCGACCAGCTGCGGCGAGACGGCCTGCCCGTCGGGTGCCAGCAAGGGGATGGACTGCAGGCCCGGCAGGTCCAGCGTGCCGGCAAGCGTCCCGAGCGCCACGTGGCCGGGCCTTCGAGAGGGCCGCATCGTGACGACCCCCAGGCCCCGCTGTTCGCGCAGCTGCGCGGCCGCCTCGGCCTTGTGTCGCGCCGTCCCTCCGCCGCGGGCATGGTTGATCATCAGCACCAATCCGCCACCCGGCTGCACCTGCGCCGCGCGCCTGAGCCGCACGGCATCCAGCCGCGCCCGGGCCTCGGCCATCGGGTCGCTCTCGATCCAGGCCTGGATGCGAGGCTGGTAGTCGGGATGCTGCTTCGCCAGCACGGCCAGGCCGGCGCGGGTGCGCTCGCTCGCTTCGCCGGCGAAGCTCACCGACCCCTGGTGCAGGACGTAGACATCGGTCGCGACGAGGTTCGTCCACCCGGCCGCGGCGGCCCGCAGGCACCAGTCGTTCTCCTCGCCGTAGCCGCGGCCGAAGCGTTCGACGTCCAGCGGGCCTATCGCCTCGAGCACCGCGCGCCGCATCCACATGCAGAAGCCCACGCCGGTCGGCGCCTCGACGTGGCGGCCACGGTTGGCCTCGGCGGCCAGCGCATCCAGCGCCGCGTCGTCCACCTCCAGCTTCTCCCAGTTGCTGTGCAGCATGCGCGGGTAGCTGCAGATGGTGGCATTGTTCGACAGCGGCGTGATCGACGCCGCGCGCGGCTCGGCCTGCGCGTGCGCCACCAGGCGGTCGAGCCAGCCGGGATGCACGCGGGTGTCCGAGTTGAGGATCACCGCATCGCGGTCGGCGTGCACCGCCAGGCCCCGGTTCACCGTCGCGACGAAGCCGAGGTTCTTTTCGTTGACCAGCAGGCGGACGAGACCCAGGGCCGCCAGCTCCCGCAGGTGCGCCGACAGCGCCGGCTCGGGGCTGCTGTCGTCGATCACCACCAGCTCGAAGGCTGTCTCGCAGGCGGCGCTGAGCACGCTCCAGAGGCAACGCAAGGTCTCCTGGGCGCCGGCGTACACCGGCACGATCACGTCGACCTGCGCCCGCGCCGAGGGCTTGGGCAAGCCGCGCCAGGCGGCCAAGTCGAGGTAGTCGCGGCCATCGAGCCGGGACGGCACCGCCCAGGGCAGCAGGTGCGGCTCCAACGGCCGCGCGCCGGCGGGCAGGCCCTCGAGCAGATAGCGCTTCAGCGGATCGACCGGCTGCAAGGCCTCGCCCTCGGTCGGGCGCACCACGGCCAGCCGCTGCATCAACGCCTGGCGGCTGCCCGCCGTGGGCTCGAAGCGTGGCGCCGGCCGGCGGCCCTCCTTCCAGCCCCAGTTCACGAAATGCGTCAGCGGATCGATGCCGCCGCTGCGCACGTCGGCATTGCGCTCCAGGTAGTACGCCGGGTCGAACCAGGCGCAGGGCGAGAGCCCCCGGTGGCGGCCTTCGAGCGCGTAGTGAAGGAGGCGATTGACGCCCGGATGGCGGCGCCCCTCGAGCTGGCCGGCATAGTGCCGCGCATCGAACAGCTGCATGGGCACCAGCGACCGGGCATCGCCTTGCTCGACGTAGTGCCGCAGCGCCGGCTCGCCGCCTCGCTCCTCGGGCCGGATCTGCTCGTCGTAGCAGCGCTTGTCGAACAGGCCGGTGGCAAGGGTCAAAGCAACCTCCCAGCGCGTGGCCAGGCGCTCGAAGAGAGGCCGCCGCCGCATCCAGGCCAGCGCCGACAAGGCCCGCGCCGCGTTGGCCGGCTGCTGCAGCCAGCGGCCGAGGCGGCCCCGCGGCGCGATCTGGAAAGGCTTGCGCAGCGGCACTTCGGCCTGCGCGGCCAGCAACTCCGGCTCGGTGTGCAACCAGGCCGCCACGCCGGCCGCCTCGGCCAGCACCTCCAGCGCCTGGCGGGCCGCTGCGTCGATCTGGTCCAGCTGGCCGGTCCAGGCGAGGTGCTCCATCGCCAGCAGGGCCTGGGGGCCGCGCTGCAGCGGATCATCGAGCGCCAACGCTTCTTCCAGCCTCGCGGCGAGGTCGGTGCGCGCGAGCTTCCATTCGCCGCCGATCGGCCCGCCGGCGCTCTCGACCTGCAGGACGAGCGCCTCGGCCCGGCCGGCATCGCGCCACAAGGTGCCGGGGATCTCGAGCTCGAAACCGACCTCGTCGTCGAGCAGGCCCAGCTCCGCGGCCACGTCGCCGCGAGAGACCCGCCTGACGGGGACGTCGTAGCGGCCTGCGTTGCAGCGCAGGCGCAGCGCCTGCCGCTGCTCCGGCGTGTCGGCGAGCCAGCCGACGATCACGAGGCCGCGCGGGCCCTCCACGTTGCACAGCAGGGGCCCGGAGTCGAGGGGAGGACTCTCGGCCGGCGCGTGCCGCCTGGCTTCTTCCAGGTGCGGGCGCAGCGCCGCCAGGGCCGCCTGGGCGCGCGCCGGATCCTGGCCCTGCGCCATCGCGGCCATCCAGCGGCGCAGCTCGACCGCGTTCGGCCGCCAGGACGGACGCACCAGCGGCCCCGACTCTCCCAGGCGCAGGCCGAACTCCGCATCCGGCTCGCCCAGCGCCGCCCAGGCCGCCAGCGGCAGGTCGAACTCGAACCCCGGCATCAGCTCCGGCGCCAGGCCGAGGGCACGCGAGACATCGGCGCGGGGCACCCGGCGAAGCACGGGCTCGAAAGTCTGGCGGCCACAGACCAGCACCAGCCGCTCATGCCCGGCGGCGGCCGGGTCGTGGGCCCAACCCACCACCGAGACGCCGAGCAGGTGCTCGACCACGAGGCGAGGCGGCGCGGCCGGCGGGATGCCGGAGGGCGGATCGGCGATCGGGGTGGTGGACGTGGGGTCGGCGGACATGGAGTCGTGCAGGAGGTAGTCGCTGGGCGACGGCCCGGGGACCTGGACAGGCGTCCGGACGATTCTCGGCCATTTCGGTGACCGCCCCGGGACGGCGAGCACAATACGCGGTCCCGCGGCCCGGCCGCGCCCCGCACACGCCCTTGAGTCACTCCGCCCCCGCCGACCGTTCGCTGCCGGCGCTCGCCTCGCTGACCCTGGCCGCCCTGGGTGTCGTCTATGGCGACATCGGCACCAGCCCGCTGTACGCCCTGAAAGAGGTGTTTCACGCCGGACACGTGCCGACCACCCCGGTCAATGTGCTGGGCGTGCTGAGCCTGATCTTCTGGACGATGACGATCATCGTCTCGCTGAAGTACGTGCTGCTGATCCTGCGCGCCGACAACAACGGCGAAGGCGGCCTGATCGCGATGCTCGCGCTGGCCACCACCGCGGTGCGCGAGAAGCCCGCGCTGCGCCGAAGCCTGATGGTGGTGGGCCTGTTCGGCACCGCGGTCTTCTATGGCGACGGGGTGATCACGCCGGCGATCTCGGTGCTGTCGGCGGTCGAGGGCCTGCAGGTGATCGCGCCCGGCATGCACGAGTGGGTCATCCCGATCACGCTGGTGGTGCTGACGGGCCTGTTCGCGGTGCAGCGCTTCGGCACCGGCGGCATCGGCAAGTTCTTCGGGCCCGTCACGCTGATCTGGTTCGTCGCGCTGATCGCGCTGGGGCTGCCGCACATCGTCGAGAACCCGGCGGTGCTGGTCGCGTTGAACCCGGAATACGCGATCGTCTTCTTCTACAGCCAGCCGCTGGTGGCCTTCATCGCGCTGGGCGCGGTGGTGCTTTGCGTGACCGGCGGCGAGGCGCTGTACGCCGACATGGGCCACTTCGGCCGCCGGCCCATCCGCATCGCCTGGTACGGCCTGGTGATGCCGGCGCTGGTGGTGAACTACTTCGGCCAGGGCGCGCTGATCCTGGGCTATCCGGAGGCGGTCGAGAACCCTTTCTACCTGATGGCGCCCGAGAGCCTGCGCCTGCCGCTGGTGGTGCTCGCCACGGCCGCCACGGTGATCGCCTCGCAGGCCCTCATCTCGGCCGCCTTCTCGGTCACCAAGCAGGCCATCCAGCTGGGCATCCTGCCGCGCATGACGGTGCGGCACACCTCGGTGCGCGACACCGGCCAGATCTACGTGCCCTTCATCAACTGGGGCCTGTTCACCTTCATCGTGCTGGCGGTGGCGCTTTTCAAGACCTCGTCCAGCCTGGCCTCGGCCTACGGCATCGCGGTGACGATGGACATGACCATCACCACGGTGATGACCTTCTTCGTGGTGCGCTTCGGCTGGCGCTATCCGCTCGCGCTGTGCCTGCTGGCCACCGGCTTCTTCTTCGTCATCGACGTCACCTTCTTCCTTTCCAACACGCTCAAGCTGCTGGCCGGCGGCTGGTTCCCGCTGGTCATCGGCTCGGGCATGTTCGTGCTGATGCTGACCTGGAAGCAGGGGCGGGACATCATGCACGAGCGGGTGCGCAACGAGGCCATCGAGCTCAAGGGCTTCCTGGAGGCGGTCTTCGTCAGCCCCCCTGTGCGGGTGCCCGGCACCGCCGTGTTTCTGGTGGCCGAGGAGGGGCTGGCCCCGAACGCGTTGATGCACAACCTCAAGCACAACAAGGTGCTGCACGAGCACAACCTGTTCGTGCACGTGAAGCACCACGAGGTGCCGTGGATAGGCTTCGACAAGCGCCTGAAGATGGAGGCGCTGGGCCACGACTGCTGGCAGGTCACGCTCAACTTCGGCTTCAAGAACGACCCCGACGTGCCCGAGGCGCTGCGCCTGCTCGAGGGCCGCGGCGTGCCGCTGGACGAGATGGACACCAGCTACTTCCTCAGCCGCGACACGGTCATCCCGACCTTCGGCAACGACGGCATGGCGATGTGGCGCGAGAAGCTCTTCGCCAGCATGCACCGCAATGCGGCCGACATGGCGGACTTCCTGGCGCTGCCCTCGAACCGGATCGTCGAGCTGGGCGCCAAGGTGGAGATATAGGCCCCCACGGCCCCCTGCCAGGGGCCTGCCCCCCGAGGGGGCTCGCGCAGCGGACCGGCAG
>CAMLGG010000268.1 GCA_946479475.1 uncultured Ideonella sp.
GCCGCCTGCGCGTCCCGGGCCGCCGTGCTTGAGCATGGGCAGCGGGCTGCCGTGGCCGGTGGATTCCGGCGCGGCCTCGCGGTCCAGCACCAGCAGGCGGCCGTGGTAGGCGGCGGCGAAGGGAACGGCCTGCGCAGCGATGGCCGGCGTCTTCGTGACCAGCGAGCCGACGAGGCTGCCCTTGCCGCGCGCGGCGAGCGCCAGGGCCTCGTCGAAGTCGTCGTAGGCCATCAGGGTGCTGACCGGG
The DNA here is from genome assembly GCA_946479475.1 of uncultured Ideonella sp. Next base: position 248 of record CAMLGG010000268.1, read on the forward strand.
CCGAAGGCCTCGACGTCGTGCACCGCATCGTTGCCCAGCGGGTTCCTGGCCAGCAGCAGGGTGGGCGCGAAGAAGGCGCCCTCGGCCGTGCCGGCGCCTTGCGGCGTGAAGGCTTCGGCGCCGCAGATGACTTCGGCACCTTCGCGCAGCATCGCCACGCGCTCGGCCACGTCGGCCTGCTGGCTGTGGGAGGCCAGCGCGCCCATCTTCACGCCCTCGATGGACGGGTCACCGACCACCGTCTTCGCCAGGCGCGCCTTCAGCGCAGCGGCAACCGCATCGACATGCTGGCGCGGCACGATGGCGCGGCGGATGGCCGTGCACTTCTGGCCGGCCTTGACCGTCATCTCGCGCGCCACCTCCTTGACGAAGAGGTCGAACTCCTCGTCGCCCGGCTGCACGTCGGGCGCCAGGATCGCGCAGTTCAGCGAATCAGCCTCGGCGTTGAAGGGGATCGACTGCCGGATGATGTTCGGATGCACCTTCAGTTTGGCCGCGGTGTCGGCCGAGCCTGTGAAGGTGACCACGTCGGCGCCGTTCAGGCGATCGAGCAGGTCGCCCGTGCCGCCGATGACGAGTTGCAGGCTGCCCGGCGGCAGGATGCCGGACTCCTCCACCAGGCGCACCATCGCCTCGGTGAGGTAGCTGGTGGCGGTGGCCGGCTTGCCTATGCAGGGCATGCCGGCGAGGAAGGTCGGCGCGAACTTCTCGAGCAGGCCCCAGATCGGGAAGTTGAAGGCGTTGATGTGGACGGCGACGCCCTGGCGCGGCACCAGGATGTGGGTGCCCGCGAAGCCGCCCTTCTTGCCCAGCGGCACCACCGGCCCTTCGTGGACCAGGTTGCTGCTCGGCAGCTCGGCCGAACCCATGCTGGCGTAGGCGAAGAGCGTGCCGGTACCGCCCTCGATGTCGATCCAGCTGTCGGTGCGCGTGGCGCCGGTGTGCGCCGAGATGGCGTAGAGCTGCTCCTTGCGCTCCACCAGGAACTTGGCCAGTGCCTTCAGGCGCGCGGCCCGCTCCTGGAAGTTCAGCTTCAGCAGGGCCGGCAGGCCCGTGCCGCGCGCATAGGCGAGCGCCTCGCCGAAATCGATGGCCTCGGCATGGGTGCGGGCCACGGGCTGGCCGTTGATGGCGCTGCGCAGGGTCTGCGCCGCTTCCTGGCCGACCCAGCGGCCGCCGATGAAACTCTGGAGCTGCATGACGCTCATGGAAATCTTCCTCGATCAAAGAAACAGGGCCTGCGGCAGGGCACCGCAGGCCCGAAGGTCAAAGCGCCCCGTCAGGGCTGGTATTTCCAGGCACCTTTCTCGATCTTGACCATCACTCGGGCTCGCTGGTCGAGGCCGAGGTGGTCGTTGGGCGACATGGTGAAGATGCCGTGGGCGCCAGGCATCTCCTTGACCTGCTCGAGCGCGTCGCGCAACGCGGCGCGGAACTCGGCGGTGCCGGGCTGGGCCTTCTTGAGGGCCGTCGGGATCGCGGCGGTCATCAGCAGGCCGGCATCCCAGGCATGCGCGCCGAAGGTCGAGACCGAGCCCTTGCCGTACTTGGCTTCGTACTTGGCCACGTAGTCCAGCGCCGACTTCTTGACTGGATGGCTCGCCGGCAGCTGGTCGGCCACCAGCACCGGGCCGGACGGCAGCAGCTCGCCTTCGACGTTCTTGCCACCGACCCGCAGGAAGTCGTTGTTGGCCACGCCGTGGGTCTGGTAGACCTTGCCGGTGTAGCCCCGCTCGACGAGCGCCGCGGCAGGCAGCGCGGCCGGCGTGCCCGATCCGGCGATCAGCACGGCATCCGGCCGGGCGCCCACGATCTTCAGCACCTGGGCCGTCACCGACTGGTCGGTGCGGGCGTAGCGCTCGTTGGCGACGATCTGGATGCCCTTGATGCCGGCCGCCTTGCTGAACTCGCCGTACCAGCCTTCGCCGTACGCGTCGGCGAAGCCGATGAAGCCGACCGTCTTGATCTTCGCGTCGGCCATGTGGGAGGCGATGGCCAGCGACATCATGATGTCGTTCTGCGGCGTCTTGAAGACCCAGCGCTTCTTGGCATCGATCGGCTCGACGATGCGGGCCGAGGCCGCCATCGAGATCATCGGCACCTGGGCTTCGGCCACCGCGTCGATCATCGCGAGCGAGTTCGGCGTGGTGGTCGAGCCGAGGATGATGTCGACCTTGTCCTCGGCGATCAGGCGGCGGGTGTTGGCCACGGCCTTGGTCGTGTCCGAAGCGTCGTCGAGCACGATGTAGTTCACCTTCTGCCCCGCAATCGTGGTGGGCATGATGGCGATGGTGTTCTTCTCCGGGATGCCCAGCGAAGCGGCCGGGCCGGTCGATGACACGGTGACGCCGACATTGATGTCGGCGAGCGCGCCACCCATGGCCAGCAGGCCGGCAACGGCGACGAGGGTCTTGAGAACTTTCACAGGGCTGTCTCCTTTCGAGCGGACTTCTTGCGGGGAGCTTGATTCTGCGAGCTGGCGCATGCACCGGGCAGGCTGACGGCATGCAGGCCGCCGAAGAACAGCTCGGCCACCATCGGCGCCATCTGTTCGTGCGTGAGCCTCTGCCCATCGTCCGCCGGCTTGAGCCAGGTGAACATCCAGTTGATCATGCCAAAGAGCAGCATGGTCAGCGGCTTGTGCAGTTCCGCCGGCTTCAGGCCGGGACGGACGGCCGCCACGGTCTCGGCGAATGAGTTGACGACACGCCGTTCGACGTCGAGCACCGCCCGGCGCTGCGGCTCTTCGAGGAAGCGCACGTCCTCGGTCAGCACGCGATGCTCGTTCTGCGCGTTCGCGTATTCGCGCACGAAGCGCACGATGAGCTCGCGCAGCCTGTCCTCGGGCGACAGCGGCCGGGCCAGCACCTCGTCGACCACCGACTGCAGGCGCTTGACATGACCCTCGGCCACCAGCGCGAGCAGCGCGTGCTTGTCCCGCACGTAGTGGTAGAGCGCGGCCTTGGAGAGCTCGCAGGCCGCCGCCACCTGGTTCATCGAGGTGGCGGTGTAGCCCTGCTGCGCGAACAGCGCAGCCGCTTTCGCGAGGATCAGGTCGCGCTGGTCGTCGTAGCCGGCGGAACGGGGACGGGCCATGCGGCTGCGCGGCTCAGCGTTCGTCGAAGGACACCGTCACGCAGGGCGTGAGCGGGTGCGCCTGGCAGGTGAGGATGAAGCCGTCGGCGACCTCGTGCTTCTCGAGCGCGAAGTTGCGGTCCATGCGCACCTGGCCATCCATCAGCTTGGCGCGGCAGGTGCCGCAGACGCCGGACTTGCACGAGTAGGGCACGTCCATGCCGGCCGCGGCCGCCGCATCGAGGATGCTCGGGTCGGTCTTGCGGAAGACGATGTCGCGCGTCAGGCCGTCTCGCACGATGGTGACCTTCGCGTTGTCGGCATCGCCCTCCTTGGGCGCGTGCAGTTTCGCCAGGTCTCCGGCCGACTGCAAGGCGATGCCGAAGCGCTCGATGTGGATGCGCTCCTGCGGGACTCCCGCCTCCAGCAGCGCCGCCTCGCCCTCGTCGTTCATCGCATACGGCCCGCAGACGAAGGCGTGGTCGATGTGCTTCGGGTCGATCACCGTGCGCAGGAACTCGGCGATCTTCTCGCGGTTCATCATGCCGGTGTTCAGCGGCGAATCGACCTGCTCGTCGCTGAAGACGTGGTGCAGGGTGAGCCGCGTCATGTAGCGGTTCTTCAGGTCCTCCAGCTCTTCCTTGAACATCGTCGACGAAGGCCGGCGGTTGCCGTAGACCAGCGTGAAGGTGCTGTTCGGTTCGCGCGCCAGCACCGTCTTCATGATCGACAGGATGGGCGTGATGCCGCTGCCGCCGGCCAGGCCCAGGTAGTGGCGGGCGGCTTCAGGCGCCAGGGGCACGAAGAACTTGCCCTGCGGCGGCATCACCTGCAGGGTGTCGCCGGCCTTCAGGTGCTGGTGCAGCCAGTTGGAGAAGATTCCGCCGGCGACCTTGCGCACGCCGACGCGCAGCTCGCCGTCGTCCAGGCCCGCGCAGATGGAGTACGAGCGGCGCACGTCCTGGCCGTCGACATCGTGGCGCACCGTCAGGTACTGGCCCTGGGTGAACTTGAACAGCTCGGCGTGCTCGCCCGGCACGTCGAACGAGACGATCATCGCCTCCTCGGTGTCGGGCCTGACCTCGCGCACGCGAAGCGGGTGGAAGTGAAGCGTGCTCATTCGTTCAGATGGGTTTGAAGTGTTCGAAGGGCTCGTGGCACGAGAGGCAGCGGTACATCGCCTTGCAGGCCGTCGAGCCGAAGGCGGACAGGCGCTCGGTCTGCGCGCTGCCGCATCGCGGGCAATCGACGCCGCGGGCCAGGATGCGGATGGGCGCGCCGGCCTGCGCTTCGCCGCAGCGGCCCGGGGGCGCGATGCCGTAGGCACGCAGGCGCTCGCGGCCGGCCTCGCTGATCCAGTCGGTCGTCCAGGCCGGCGCGCGGCGCATGGTCACGCTCACCGGGCCCAGGCCATCCTCTTCCAGCGCCCGGCAGATCGCCTCGTTGATCTGCTCGGTGGCCGGGCAGCCGGAGTAGGTGGGCGTGACCACCACGGCCAGGCCCTCGCCGGCCTCGGCGATCTCGCGCACCAGGCCGAGGTCGACCACAGAAAGCGCCGGCACCTCGGGGTCTGCCACGCTGCCGAGCACCGCCCAGGCGCGTTCGACGCGGCCCTCGCCGGCGCGGCGCGCAGGCTGCTCGGGCAGCGCCCAGCGCGGATCGGCGGCGGGCAGCGTGGGGAACAGGCCCCGGGTGTCCATCACCACTTGCCCCCAGGGTAGGTGCGTTGCAGGTGCTGCATCTCGGCCAGCATGAAGCCGAGGTTCTCGCTGTGCACGCCCTGGCTGCCGGTGGCGCGGAAAGGGCTGTCCTTCGGCAGCTCGAGCTGCGCGTCGGCCAGCACGGCCTTCACAGAGGCGAGCCAATCGGCACGCAGGCTGCTGCGTGCGGGCCCCAGGCCGGATGCCTGCGCCGCCGCATCGGCCTCGTCGTCCTCGAACAATTCGCCGACGTAGGGCCAGAGCTGCTGCAGCGCCTGCCGCATGCGGCGGGCGGACTCCTGCGTGCCGTCGCCCAGGCGGACGACCCAGTCGGCCGCATGCTCGACGTGATAGCGCGCCTCCTTCACCGCCTTGCCGGCGATGGCCGCCACTTCGGCATCGCTGCTGGCCTGCAGGCGCTGCCAGAACAGGTGCAGCCAGCTGCACAGCAGCAGGTTGCGCAGCACCGCATCGGCGAAATCGCGCCCGGCGCGGCGGCCCGGCTGCTCGACCAGCGTCATGTTCAGGTAGTCACGCTCCTCGCGCAGGAAGGCCAGCTGGTCTTCGTCGAGCGCGGGCACCGCCGCCTGGCCGATGTGTGTCAGCAGGGCGCGCGCCTGGCCCAGCAGGTCCAGCGACATGTTGGTCAGGGCGATGTCCTCTTCGAGGATGGGGCCGTGGCCGCACCACTCGGACTGGCGCTGGGCGTGGATCAGGCAGGTGTCGGCCAGGCGCAGGAGGTAGCGGCTGCGCAGGTCGCGCGGCGGTTGGATCGAGGGCGTCATGGTGGCGCTGGGCTCACATGTGGTTGACCGAATCCGGCAGCGTGTAGAAGGTCGGGTGGCGATACACCTTGTCTTCCGCCGGGTCGAAGTACATGTCCTTGTCGGCCGGGTCCGAGGCGACGATCTGCTCGGAGCGCACCACCCAGACGCTGGTGCCCTCCATGCGGCGGGTGTAGACGTCGCGGGCCAGCTGGATCGCCATCTGGGCGTCGGCCGCGTGCAGGCTGCCGCAGTGCTTGTGGTCCAGGCCGGCCTTGGGGCGGACGAAGACTTCCCACAGCGGCCATTCATTCTGAGTGCTCATGCTGGTGTTCCTTTGGTCTTTCAAGCGGCTTGCGCTGCGGTGCTCTTCTTGCGCGAGTGAGCCAGCGCGGCTTCACGTACCCAGGCGCCTTCATCCCAGGCTTTCACGCGGGCCGCCAGCCGCTCGCGGTTGCAGGGGCCGTCGCCGTTGACGACGCGCCAGAACTCTTCCCAGTCCAGCGCGCCGAAGTCGTGGTGCTGGCGCTCGTCGTTCCACTTCAGCTGCGGGTCGGGCAGCGTCACGCCGAGCAGCTCGGCCTGCGGCACCGTGGCGTCGACGAACTTCTGGCGCAGGTCGTCGTTGGACAGGCGCTTGATGCCCCAGCGCATGGATTGCGCGGTGTTCGGGCTTTCGGCATCCGGCGGGCCGAACATCATCAGGCTGGGCAGCCACCAGCGGTTGGTCGCGTCCTGCACCATCGCGCGCTGCTCGGGCGTGCCTTCCTTCATCATCACCAGCAGCGAGTCGAAGCCCTGGCGCTGGTGGAAGCTCTCTTCCTTGCAGACGCGGATCATGGCCCGCGCATAAGGCGCATAGGAGCAGCGGCACAGCGGGATCTGGTTCATGATCGCCGCGCCGTCGACGAGCCAGCCGATGACGCCCACGTCCGCCCAGGTCAGCGTGGGGTAGTTGAAGATCGAGCTGTACTTGGCCTTGCCGGTGTGCAGCGCTTCGAGCATCTGGTCGCGGCTGGTGCCCAGCGTCTCGCCGGCCGAGTACAGGTACAGGCCGTGGCCCGCTTCGTCCTGGATCTTGGCCAGCAGGATGGTCTTGCGCTTGAGCGTAGGCGCGCGCGTGACCCAGTTGCCCTCGGGCAGCATGCCGACGATCTCGGAGTGGGCGTGCTGGCTGATCTGGCGCACCAGCGTCTTGCGGTAGTGCTCGGGCATCCAGT
>CAMLGG010000269.1 GCA_946479475.1 uncultured Ideonella sp.
CACTGCATGCTGGAGCCCCCGCTCGGAGGGGGCTCGGGGGAGCCCACGTGGTGAGGACCGGCTTGCCGGTCCAGGGGGCTCGGGGGAGCCCACGTGGCGAGGACCGGCTTGCCGGTCCAGGGGGCTCGGGGGAGCCCAACATTCGGCCCCGGGCTGGCCCCAGGCCAGCCAGGGGCCAGCCGAAGCTTTGACCTCCGGTCAAAGCCTCGGCTCGCCCTGGTCGTTGACCGTGATCGTCGGGCCCGGGGGCGAGGTCGTCTGAACGTGGTGCTCGATGCCGCGGAAGTTGTACGTCACGTCCCAGTAGTCCGGATTGCCCTGGGGCGGCACGCTCGCGCAGCGCTGCACCGGGCGGCGGTCGCCGTTGTCGACGTTCGCACCGATCACCGCGCCGGCCACTGCGCCGCCGGCGGTCGCGAGATCCCGCCCCGAGCCGCCGCCGATCTGGTGGCCGATGATGCCGCCCAGCACGCCACCGATGATCGCGCCGCCGACGTTGGGCTCCTGGACCCGGTCACGCTCGATCCAGCAGCGCTGCTGCTGGGGCGTGTTGAAGACGGCGCGGGCGCTGGTCACGCCGGCCTCGAACAACCGCTCCTGCGGGCGGCGCCGCCAGTCGTACACGGGCTGCGGCATCGGCGCATAGCGGGCGTCGTCGAAGCGCATCGTGGGCGCCACGGCGCGCGCCGAGGAGAGCCGGTCGTTCAGGCCCATGGAGCCCAGGCTGGGGTACATGCCCGGGCGAAGCACCACGCAGCGGCCGGTGAAGTTGGAGTGCTCGCAGACCTCCCAGCGCTCGCCCAGCACCATCACGGAGGAGGCGCGGTCGTTGAAGCCGAAGGATCCCAGGCTCGGGATGTCGTTGGTCGAGCGGACCGAGCGGCCGTGGAAGCCATCGTGCTCGAAGAAGGTGATCTCGCCGCCCATCGGGCGGGGCGCGTAGTGGCCTTCTCCGTAGGGATGGTCGCGGCGGGCCGGGCGGGCCGACGACAGCCGGTTGTTCATGTTCATCTCGCGCAGCGACCGGTAGTGCCCGGGCGCCAGCACCATGCACTGGCCGTTGAACTCGACGTTCTCGCAGACCTCCCAGGGCTCGCCGGTCACGACCACCGAGGAGGCGCTGTCGTTGAAGCCGAAGCGCCGGAAGTCGCCCACCGGGCGCCCGGTGGTGAAGGCGCGGCCCTCGAAGTCGTGGTGCTCGTAGAAGGTGATCTCGGCCGAGGCCGGCATCGCGGCCAACGCGCCCAGCAGCGCCATCGCCCCCATCCACCAGCGTGTCTTCGTCTTCATCGCTCTTGCTCCATCGCGCCCCACGGCGCTCTCGCCCCGACAACGCCGCGCGCGCTCGCGCCGCCGACCTTCCTGCAGGGAGGGTCTCGTAAGTTTTTGTGTATCAGCGGACAACGCGACCCGGCGAATTCACGCCGGCGAATCGGGCTTTGGTCGCATGCCGGCCGCGCGCCATCGCTGGCAGAGGCAACATCGCCCGCTTCGCTGAACGGACGATCCCATCCATGCTCACGAGACGCCAATGGGGCCAGGCCACCGCCGCCCTGATGACGAGCGCCGCCCACCCGTGGACGCTCGCGCAATCCGCCACGCAGCCTGTCTCCGCTGCCGACGCGGCCTTCACTGCCCTCGCCGCGCGCTACTTCGACGAGCGCATGGACCTGGACCCGCTGCGGGCCTCCGCCATGCTGGCCGATCCGAAGTACGAGGGCCGGCTGGAGATCGGCATCAAGCCAGAGCACATCACCCGCGAAAAGGCGCTCCTCCAGCAAGTGGCGGCAGAGCTGGCCAAGCTGCCGCCCGAGGCCTTGTCCGCCGACAACCGCCTCAGCCGCGAGCTGCTCGACTGGGAGTTGCGCGACGCGATGGAGGCGGACCGCTACCCGCAGCACCTGCTGCCCATGAACCAGTGGGGCGGCCTGCCGATGGCGCTGGCCAACTGGGCCGGCGGCGACCAGGCCCAGCCGCTGAAGACGCCTGCCGACTACGACAACTTCCTCAGGCGCCTGCGCCGCCTGCCCGAGTACAACGACCAGGCGATCGTCAACATGCGCGAGGGCATGAGGCGCGGCCTCACCGTACCGCGGCCGCTCATCGTCTCGGCCCTGCCGGCCTTGAAGAACCTCGTCGCGCCCACGCTGGAGAAGACGCCCTACGGCGCGGCGCTGAAGGTGATGCCGGCGAGCTTCACGCCCGCCGAGCGCACGCGCATCACGCGGGCGTACCGCACGGCCTACGAGCGCGAGCTCCGGCCCTCGCTGCAGCGCCTGGTCACCTTCCTCCAGGGGCCTTACCTGGCGGCGTGCCGAACCAGCGCCGGCCTGTCCGCCGTGCCGGAAGGCGAAGCCTGGTACGCGTACCTGGTGCGTTCGAGCACGACCACCCGCATGGCGCCGGAAGAGATCCACCACCTCGGTCTTTCCGAAGTGGCGCGCATCCATGCCGAGATGGCCGCGCTGCAGGCCGGCTTCGGCTTCAAGGGCGAGGTCACCGCCTTCCTGCACTGGCACGAGCAGGAGCCGCGCTTCCGACCCTACAAGACCTGGGACGAGGTGCTCGCGGGCTACGAGGGCCTGAACGAGAAGGTCGTGCCGCAGCTGCCGCGCCTGTTCGGCCGGCGGCCGAAGCAGCCCCTGGCGATCCGGCTGATCCCGGAGCTGCAGCGCGCTACCACGAGCCCCTACTACAACGGGCCTTCGCCGGACGGCTCCCGGCCGGGCATCTTCTTCGTCGGCGCCCCTACGGTGCCCGAGAAGTACAACAACTCCGGCATGACCTCGCTGCTGCTGCACGAAGGGCAGCCGGGCCACCACTTCCAGATCTGCATCCAGCAGGAGCTCTCGCTGCCGATGTTCCGCCGCTACGGCTGGAGCGATGCCTTCGGCGAAGGCTGGGCGCTGTACGCCGAGACGCTGGGCAAGGAGCTGGGCGTCTACGACGATCCGAACCAGTACCTCGGCCACCTGAAGGCCGAGCTGCACCGCGCCGTGCGGCTGGTGACCGACACCGGCCTGCACGCCAAGGGCTGGACGCGCGAGCGGACCATGCGCTACATGGTCGACAACCAGGGCCTGACCGAGGCCGAGGCAAAGCTCTCCACCGAGCGCTACATGGCCTGGCCGGGCCAGGCGCTGGCCTACAAGATGGGGCAGCTGAAGATCACCGAGCTGCGCCGGCGCGCCACCGAGCGCCTGGGCAGCAGGTTCGACGTTGCCGGCTTCCACGACCGCGTGCTTTCGCAGGGCACGCTGCCGCTGACCATCCTCGAACGCGAGATCGATGGGTGGATCGAGGAACGACGCGGCGCTGCCTAGTTCCTCACCCCTCGCCGGCGGGCAGGACGAAGTTCGGACCCGGGGCCCTCAGCTCGTCGCCAGGAGGTGCCGCAGCTTGATGAAGGCCAGCGCCGCCATCACCGCGTCGTTCAGTGCGTCGTGCGCGTGGCGCTCGGGCAGGCCGAGCTCGTTCATCATGGCCGAGAAGCGCAGGTCTATGCCGGCGCCGTGCTGGTAAGGCGGCAGCTGCCTCAGCTTGTACTCGTAGTACATCGCCGAGACCTCGATCTTGCGCTGCGGCAGGCCCATGCCCAGCAGCGGGAAGATCGCGCGGTCGATCATCGCGACGTCGAACTCGAGGTAGTAGCCGACCAGCGGCCGGCTGCCGATGAAGCGCATCAGCCGCATCATCGCGGCGTCCGGGTCCAGCCCCTGGGCGACGTCCAGCTCGCGCAGCCCGTGCACGCGCACGGCGTCGGGCGAGATCGCGCGGCTGGGCCGCACCAGCAGCTCCAGCCGCTCGCTGGCCAGGATGCGGTCGCCGACGATCCTCACCGCGCCTATCGAGATGATCTGGTCGCGGTGGACGTTCAGGCCGGTGGTCTCGCAATCGAGCGCCACCCATTCGTCGGGCGGCGGCTCGTCCCACATGAAGCGGAAGCGCGGGTCGCCGAGGTGGTAGAGCAGCCAGGAGCGCTTGAGCTCGGTCCACCAATGCAGTGGCGAAAGCATCACAGCAGGTCGAGACGGAAACGCTGCCGCAGGTAGGCCTTGAAGCGCTTGACCACGGCCAGCGCGTCCTTCAGCAGGTCGCGCTCCAGGTGGTTCAGGCGGCGCAGGTCGACCGAGCGGTCGTCGTCGCGGCCCAGCTCCAGCGCCTCCAGGCCGACGCGCAGCTTCAGGCCCATGAGGAAGTGCAGGCTGTCGACCAGGTCGGGCGCCAGGTCGGCAGGCAATGCACCCGCGGCGACCAGCGCCTCGATGCGTTCGACCGTGCCGGCGGCGCGCACATGCTGCTGCAAGGCCAGCGCGCGCACGCCATGCACGAGCGGGAAGAGGCCGGCCTTCTTCAGGTCGAGCAGCTCGGCCGCGCCTTCGCCCAGCGTGAGCAGCCGGTTCCACCAGCCGCTCTGGGTCTCGAACGCGTCGATGGACGCGGCAAAGCGCGCCAGCATCGCGTCGTTGTCCGTCGCGACGGCGTCGAGCGCGCCGCGGACCTGATCGAGCAGCGCCGCATCGCCGGACACGGCCTGCGCGTCGACGAAGATGGCCAGCGCCATCAGGCCTTCGGGGTCGGCCGACTGCAGCCAGCGCCGCACGGTCTGGCCGAAGCCTGCGGCGTCCTGCCGCCACGCCGGGTTGGAGACCATGATCCGCCCCGGACATTCGGGATAGCCGAAGCGGGCCAGGGCCTCGGAGAAGCGCCGGCAGATGCCGTCGAGGTCGGCCGGCGGCTCGTAGCCGTCGCGCAGCACCAGGCCGTTGTCCTGGTCGGTCCTCAGCAGCTGCTCGCCGCGACCCTCGCTGCCCATCACGAACAGGCAGCTGTTGGCCACCAGATCCGGCGGCGCCACCAGCCGCCAGGCGCGGTCGAAGAGCTTGGCGTTGAGCTCCTGCACGAGGCGCGCGATGAGCGCGACCTTGGTGCCGGCGCGGTGCAGCAGGCCGATGGAGCGCGTGATCTGGCCAGCCGCCACCGCGAGGCCTTCCAGGTCCGCGGCCTCGAGGATCTGCCGGGTGATGAGGTAGGAGTGGTTGGACAGGAAGCTGAGCAGGTCCAGCTGCTCCAGGAAGCCTTCGATGCGCTCGCCTTCCATCACCACCACCCGGTGGACCTGGTGGCGGATCATCAACGCCAGGGCATCGAACAGCAGGTCGTCCGGCCGCACCTTCACCAGGCGGAAGCTGGCGAGCTCGCGCACCGGCAGCTCGGCGAGCGGCGTGCCGTGCAGGATCGCGCGCTGCAGGCCGGTGGTCGTGAAGACGCCCAGGCTCGGAGGCTGCGTCCTCGCATCGCTCACCAGCACGCTGCCCGTCCGCTGGGCCTGGAAGATCTTGACCACCGAGACGATGTCCGTCTCGCCGTCGACGACCGTTGCCGGCCGCACCACCGCCTCGGACACCCGCGCGAGGCTCAGCGATTGCAGCTCGTGCTGGCTGTCGCGCTCGGCCAGCGCAGCGAGCTTCTTCGACAGGTCGGCGAACAGCAGCGCGCCGAAGGTGGCATTGCGTGCGATGAGCTCCAGCACCGTCTGGCGAGCCAGCTGGTAGGCGAGCACCTCCTCGGCGGCGACGAAGCGCGCGGCCGAGCGGCCGGCGACGAGCGCACGGCCGTCGAAGCACTCGTCCACGCCCAGCGTGGCGACGAGCTCCTCGCCTTCGAACTGGCGCACGTGGCCCTTGAAGACGACGAACAGGTGTTCGGGCCTCTGGCCCGCTTCGAGGATGACCGCCCCCTCGCGGTAGTAGGCGATGTCCACGCTGTCGCGCACCAGCTGGCGCTCGACGGCCGTCAGGCAATCGAAGGGCGAGGCGTTGAAGTTGAACGCGTTGGGCACGGCGCCGCCGATGGTCTTCTTGGTCGCTTACACAGCGCTGAGCGTCAGCCTCGGGTCAGCGCCGGGTCAGTGAAGGGTCAGTGGGCGATCCCACACTGCGCCGATCCCATCCCCAGGAGACGACGATGGCCAACATGGCGACCGAGAAGACGAGCGGACGCACGAAGATGCCCGCCACCCCAGGTGCCCAGCGCTCGACGAGCGATGTCACCGAGCGCATCCGCGCCAACCCCAAGTACCAGGAGCTCAGGCGCAAGCGCAATGCCTTCGGCTGGCTGCTGACGATCTGCATGTTCGTCGTGTACTACGGCTACATCGCGCTGATCGCCTTCAACAAGGAGTTCCTCTCGCAGCCGATCGGCGCGGGCGTGACCACCATCGGCGTGCCGATCGGCATGGGCGTGATCGTCTTCACCATCCTCATCACCGGTCTGTACGTGCGCCGCGCGAACAGCGAATTCGATGCGCTGACGCGCGAGATCCTCGCCAAGGAGGCTGCATGAAGGCCCGCCACCTCTCGACCGCCGCGCTGCTCGCCGTCGCGGCCGGCAGCGCATCGGCCGCCGGCGCCGACCTCGGCCAGGCGGCCAAGCAGGCCACCAACTGGACGGCGATCGGCATGTTCGCTGCCTTCGTGCTGGCCACGCTGTGGATCACCAAGTGGGCCGCCTCGCGCACCCGCTCGGCGGCCGACTTCTACACCGCCGGCGGCGGCATCACCGGCTTCCAGAACGGCCTGGCGATCGCCGGCGACTACATGTCGGCCGCGTCCTTCCTCGGCATCTCGGCCGCGGTGATGGCCAGCGGCTACGACGGCCTGATCTACTCGATCGGCTTCCTGGTCGGCTGGCCGGTCATCACCTTCCTGATGGCCGAGCGCCTGCGCAACCTCGGCAAGTTCACCTTCGCCGACGTGGCCGGCTACCGCTTCAGGCAGACCCCCATCCGCGTCTTCGCGGCCTCGGGCACGCTGGTGGTCGTGGCCTTCTACCTGATCGCGCAGATGGTCGGCGCCGGCCAGCTCATCAAGCTGCTGTTCGGCCTCGAGTACTGGATGGCGGTGGTCATCGTGGGCGCGCTGATGATGGTCTACGTGCTGTTCGGCGGGATGACGGCCACCACCTGGGTGCAGATCATCAAGGCCTGCCTGCTGCTGGCCGGCG
>CAMLGG010000270.1 GCA_946479475.1 uncultured Ideonella sp.
ACGGCCTTGCCGCCGGCGGCGTTGATCAGGCCGACGATGTCCTGCTGCACCTCGCCGCCGAGCACCCATTCGACGACCTCCATCGTCTCCTCGTCGGTCACCCGCATGCCCTGGATGAAGGTGCCCTTCTTGCCCAGGCGCGAGAGAGCCTCGTCGATCTGCGGGCCGCCACCGTGCACCACCACCGGATTCATCCCCACCAGCTTGAGCAGCACCACGTCCTCGGCGAAGTCCTGCTGAAGCTCCGGATCGGTCATGGCGTTGCCGCCGTACTTGATGACCAGCGTCTTGCCGTGGAACTTGCGGATGTAGGGCAGCGCCTGGGCCAGGATCTCGGCTTTCTCGCGTGGCTGGATGTGGTCGACGTTGGCGGGCGCGGACTGGTGTGTCATGGCGGCGTGCGGGAGTTGACGGGAATAATGGGCAACCGAGGCATTCTAGGGAAGCCACCCCAGGCGCCGCGTGTCATCCGCCCGCCCGGCCGGGGGGTTGTAGGGCCGGACTCAGGAGTTTTCGCCATGAAGAGGATCGCCACCCTGGCCGTTGCCGCCCTGGCGGGCTGGCTGGCCGCCACCGCGGCCCAGGCGGCCGAGGGCGAGGTGCGCAAGATCGACCGCGCCCAGGCCAAGGTCACCATCGCCGGCAGCGAGGTCAGGAGCCTCGGCATGCCGGCCATGACCATGGTCTACCGGGCCAGGCCGGCTTCGCTGCTCGAAGGCCTGGCCGTCGGCGACCGGGTCGAATTCACGGCCGACAAGGTGGACGGCCAGTACGTCGTGACGGCGCTGAAGAAGACGAAGTAGGTCAGACGTTCAGCAGCTGCGCGCGGTAGTGCAGCAACTCGTCGATCGACTCGTGGATGTCGGCCAGCGCGGTATGCGCCTGGGCCTTCTTGAAGCCCTCCAGCGCCGCCGGCTTCCAGCGCCGCGCCAGTTCCTTCAGGGTGCTGACATCCAGGTTGCGGTAGTGGAAGAACGCCTCCAGCCCGGCCATGTGGCGGGCGAGGAAGCGGCGGTCCTGGCAGATGGTGTTGCCGCACATCGGGCTCTTGCGCACCGGCACGTAGGCCGCGAGGAACTCGATCACCCGCGCCTCGGCCTCGGCCTCGTCGATCTCCGATGCCTTGACCCGGTCGATCAGGCCGCTGCGGCCATGGGTGCCCTTGTTCCAGGCGTCCATGCCGTCGAGCACGGCGTCGGTCTGGTGGATGGCGAACACCGGCCCTTCGACACGCACCGTCAGCAGCGGGTCCGTGACCACCACCGCGATCTCGATGATGCGGTCGCTGTCGGGCTTCAGGCCGGTCATCTCGAGGTCGATCCAGATCAGGTTGTGCTCGTTCTTCTGCAGCATGGTGGCGCTCATGGTCGGTCCCGGGGCAAAGACAATCCGGCGATTGTCCAGCAACTACACTCGCGCCCATGCAGCCGTTGACCGTCTCCCTGTCGCTCGTGGCGGCACTCGTCGCCTCGCAGGCGGTGAAGTTCTGGCTCGCCGGGCGGCAGGCGAGAAGCGTGAGGATGAACCGTGACACGGTCCCCGCGCCCTTCGACGCCACCATCCCGATCGGCGCCCACCAGCGGGCCGCCGACTACACGCTCGCACGCCTGCGTTTCGGGATGGTCGCGGAGACGCTCGGCGCGGTCCTGCTGCTGGCCTGGACGCTGCTCGGCGGGCTCGATGCGCTGAACGCCGTGGTGCGTGACGCGATGCAGCCGCGTTGGGGCGGACTGCCCTACCAGCTGGCGTTGTTCGGCGCTTTCGCGCTGATCGGCGGCCTGATCGACCTGCCCCTGGAGTGGTTCCGCGTCTTCCGGCTCGAGCAGCGCTTCGGCTTCAACCGCATGACGCCTGCCCTGTTCTTCAGCGACATGGCCAAGGGCATCGTGCTGGCGGTCTTGATCGGCGCGCCCATGCTGGCGGCGGTGCTCTGGGTGATGCATGCGGCTGGAAGCTGGTGGTGGTTCTGGGCCTGGGCGTTGTGGGTCGGCTTCGTGCTGCTGATGCAGGTGGTCTACCCGACCTGGATCGCGCCCTGGTTCAACCGCTTCGAGCCGCTGGGCGACGGTGCTCTGGTCGAGCGCGTCGAGACCCTGATGGCCCGCTGCGGCTTCACCGCCAAGGGCCTGTTCGTGATGGATGGCAGCCGCCGCTCGAGCCACGTCAACGCCTATTTCGGCGGGCTGGGCCGGGCCAAGCGCGTCGTCCTCTTCGACACCCTGCTCTCGCGCCTGGCCGGCCGCGAAGTCGAAGCGGTGCTGGCCCACGAGCTCGGCCACTTCCACCACAAGCACGTGCTGATGATGACCCTGCGCTCCTTCGCCGTCGGCCTGGCGGCGCTGGCGCTGCTGGGCTGGCTGGCCCGCCAGCCGGCGTTCTTCGTCGGCCTGGGCGTCCAGCCCAACATGCAGGCTCCCAACGATGCGCTGGCGCTGCTGCTGTTCATGCTGGCCGCCCCGCCCTTCCTCTTCTTCGCTTCGCCCCTGTCCGCGCGCTGGTCCCGCAAGGCGGAGTTCGAGGCCGATGCGTATGCGCGCGCGCAGACCGACGGCGCCGACCTGGCCTCGGCATTGATCAAGCTGCACGAAGACAACGGCAGCACGCTGACGCCGGACCCGGTCTACGCCCGCTTCTACTACTCGCACCCGCCGGCCAGCGAGCGCCTGGCGGCGTTGAAGGCTTGAAGCACGCCGAGCTGGACACCGGCCTGGTCGTGGGTGCCCACGGCCGCCACCTGGTGATCGAGACGCCCGAGGGACGTCGCCTCATCGCCCATCCTCGCGGCAAGAAGAGTTCGGCGGTGGTGGGCGACCGCGTGCGCTGGCAGCCCGCGGGCGACGAGGCGGTGATCGAGGCGCTGGAGCCGCGGCGCAACCTGCTGATGCGCCAGGACGAATGGCGCAGCAAGTCCTTTGCCGCCAACATCGACCGCCTGCTCGTCGTGCTGGCGGGCGAGCCGATGTTCGGCGAGGGCCAGCTGACGCGTGCCCTGATCGCCGCCGAGGACGCCGGCATCGCCAGCGCGCTGCTGCTGAACAAGATAGACCTGCCGGCGGCGGCCGAGGCCCGCGAGCGGCTCGCGCCCTACCGCGCGATGGGGATCCCGATCATCGAGGCCTCGCTGGCCCGCGAGCCGGATGCGGCGCGCGCAGCGCTGGCGCCGTTGCTCGAAGGCCGGGCGACCCTGGTGTTGGGCGCCAGCGGCATGGGCAAGAGCACGCTGATCAACCTGATGGTCCCGCGCGCCGAAGCCCAGGTGGGCGAGATCTCGCAGGCCCTGGCCGCGGGCCGCCACACCACCACGACCACCACCTGGTACTGGCTCGACGAGGCCCGCCACGGCGCCGTGCTCGATTCACCGGGCTTCCAGGAATTCGGCCTCATGCACATCGCGCCGCAGCGACTGGCCGAGCTCATGCCGGACCTGCGCGCTCACCTGGGCCAATGCCGCTTCTACAACTGCACGCATCGCCACGAGCCGGGCTGCGAGGTGCGCGCCGCCGCCCAGCGGGGCGAAATCGCGCCCAACAGGATGCGCCTGTACGAAGGCTTGTGGGACGAGCTGGACGCTGGCCAGCGCAAGGGCTGACCGGCCTTGGTCAGCCCAGCAGGTTGGCGAGCTTGAGCAGCGCCAGCAACAGCATCCAGAGCACGACCGAGCGCCAGACGAGGCCCACCACGCTGCCCAGGTGACCGAGTTGAGGCGGGATGCCCGGCGTCGACCCGGCGGCCTCCGCAGCCTCGGCATCGCCGCCTTGCGCGAAGGTCTTGGAGCGATCCGGCGTGACGCCGGGGGCCGCGCCACCGCCCAGTTGCACGCCCACGGCGCCTGCCGCGGCGGCGAGGATGATCCCCTCGTTGGCGTGCCGCCACAGCTCCGCATCGCGCCGCCAGCCGGCCACGGCCTCCTCGAAGTTGCCGACCACGGCGAAGCCGAAGGCGGTGAGGCGGGCCGGCACATGGTCGATCAGGCTGAAGGCACGCTGGGAAAGGTCGCGCAGGTTCTCGTTCACCGCCACGCCGAGCGTCCGGCTCTTGAAGGCCCAGTAGCGGCTGGCGAACTCGGCCATGCGATAGAGCACCGCACCCGCCGGCCCCAGGCCGAGGGCCGCGAGCACGACGTAGCAGAAGAAGACGCCGAAGACGTGCCGGTGGGCGGCGAGCAGCGCATGCTCCAGCACGTGGCGCAGCAGCTCGGTGCGCGGCAGCTCGCTCGCATCCAGGTGGCGCCATTCGGCCAGCAGCCGGCGGGCCTGGTCCTCGTCGCCGCGCTCGAGCGCCTCGCGGATGTCGGTGAAGTAGTGGCTGAACTGCCGGAAGCCGAGCGTGAGGTAGACGATCGCGATGTCGAAGACGAGCGCCGCGATGACGCTGAAATGCGCGATGACCGCATGCACGCCCCAGGAGGCCAGGGCCGGCACGATGACGGTGACGAACCACACCACCTTGGCGTGGTGCGGCTTGCCGGCGTCGAAGTTGCGGCCCGTCCAGCCCACCCAGTCGGCCAGCGAATCGTGCACCCAGTTGTCGCGCGGCAGCGGCTTGACCTGCTCGATCAGCAGCGCGAAGAGAACGGCGAAGAAACTCATCGCCGCCGATGATAACGAGCGGGTCCGGGCTTTCAGCCTGGACTGAGCAGGTGATAGAGGTTGCGCAGCATCGCCGCCGTGGCACCCCAGATGAAGTACTCGCGCGGGTCGCCGTGGCCCGGGCGCCACGGCATCGAGAGAAAGCGCCGGGTCGCTCCGCCGAAGGAGAACTCGTGGTGCTGGTGGTTCGCCGGGTTCATGAGGAACGGCAGCGGCACCTCGAAGGCCTCCGCGACCTCGAAGTCGTCGAGATCGAGCGTGTAGTCAGGCTGGACGAGGCCGACGACGGGCGTGACGACGAAGCGGGTCACCGTCGTGTAGGTGGGCAGGTGCCCGATGACGTCGACCTGGTGGTGCATCAGGCCGACCTCCTCCTCCGCCTCGCGCAGCGCCGTGGCAACGGCATCGGCATCGCTCGGCTCGGCTCGCCCGCCGGGGAAGCTGATCTGGCCCGCGTGGTCGTGGAGATGGTCGGTGCGACGCGTCAGCAGGACGTGCAGCGAATCGGGCCGCTGGACGAGAGGCACCAGGACGGAAGCGGCGGTGGCCGGCCGGTCACCAAACCATTCGGGCCGGGCGCCGTCGCCGCTGATGGGGGCCTGCCAGCCATCGACGCGGGCCAGCCGTTCTCGCAGCGCTTCGGGTTGCAGGAGCCCCGGCGGTACGGCCGGCAGGTGCCCGTCGTGGCCGACGACCGGCACGAGGTGCGGGTCGCGGATGGGCGGGCGGCCGGGGCGCTGTGCGGAGGTCGGGGCGTCGGCAGGCATGGCCGCCGAGCTTACGCCAGACGACAAGAAGCCGCCCCGGGGGCGGCTCTCTGGTGGCGTGAGCGGCAAGCTTTTGGCAGGGTCGACACCTGAACGTGTCTCCACCTGCCGGAAGCTGGCTTCGCGCTGCGCGCGACCTGCTGCAGGGCAGCAGGCTGACCGAAGGTCAGGCCAGCTTCTCCTTGATGCGGGCCGACTTGCCCGAACGCTGGCGGAGGTAGTACAGCTTGGCGCGGCGCACGTCGCCGCGGCGCTTGACCTCGATCGAGGCGATCAGCGGGCTGTAGAGCTGGAACGTCCGCTCGACGCCTTCGCCGCTGGAGATCTTGCGCACGATGAAGCTGGAGTTCAGCCCGCGGTTGCGCTTGGCGATCACCACGCCTTCGTAGGCCTGCACGCGCTTGCGGGTGCCTTCGACGACGTTGACGTTGACGATGACCGTGTCGCCGGGCGCGAAGGCCGGGATGGTCTTGTTCAGGCGAGCAATCTCTTCTTGCTCGAGGGTCTGGATCAGGTCCACGGGGTTCTCCAATGTGATCTTGCCGGCGCCTTGATGCGTCGATGGGCTCACGGTCAGGATCGACCGGCTTCGACTTGAAAGCTGGCCCTTCTTGCCCGGCAGAGGATCGAAAAGCCGATGATTATAGCCCAGCCGCTCAAGTCGTCGGCAACTGGGCCAGGAACCGCTCGTCCTGTGCGCTGAGCCGCCCGGCAGCGCGGGCCGCCGCGATCAGGTCCGGCCGGCGGCGTGCCGTGAGCGCCAGCGACTGCTCGCGCCGCCACCGGGCGATCGCCGCATGGTGGCCCGAAAGCAGGACGGGTGGCACCGGCAGCGGACCTTCGGGCGTCTGCAGCACTTCCGGGCGGCTGTAGTGCGGGCAGTCGAGCAGGCCATCCTCGAAGCTGTCCTGCTCGTGCGAGCGCGGGTCTGCCAACACGCCAGGCTGCAGGCGGGCGATGCCGTCCAGCAGCGCCAGTGCCGGCAACTCGCCGCCCGAGAGCACGAAATCGCCGAGGCTGAGCTCCAGATCGACGTGGCGGTCGAGGAAGCGCTGGTCCACGCCCTCGTAGCGCCCGCACAGGAGGACCGCGCCCGGACCGGCCGCCATCTCCCGCAGCAGGGCCTGGTCGATGCGCCGCCCGGTCGGGCTGAAGTGGATGAGCGGCGCCGGCCCGGGCCTGTCCGCGCGCACGGCGGCCAACGCACGCTCCAGCGGCTCGGCCAGCATCACCATGCCCGGCCCGCCGCCGAAGGGCCGGTCATCCACCCGGCGATAGTTGCCTTCTGCGTGGTCGCGCAGCGGCCAGAGCCGCACTTCGACCTGGCCCGTTTCAAACGCGCGGCGCGTCACGCCCTGCGTCATGAACGGGGCGAACAGTTCGGGAAACAGCGTGATGACGTCGAAGCGCACGAGGCTCGGGCGTCAGTAGTCGAGGCCCCAGTCGACGGTGATGCACCGGCCGGGCAGGTCGACCTGGTCGACATAGGCATCGACGAAGGGAATCAGCCGCTCGGCCTCGTCGCCCTTCGCTTCCGGCGCCGCATCGGGCCGCCGAACCCGCAGCACGCAGTGCACGCCGGTGTCCAGCAGGTCGGCCACCGTGCCGAGGGCGGCGCCATCGCGGT
>CAMLGG010000271.1 GCA_946479475.1 uncultured Ideonella sp.
GACACGGCCTTCACCACACTCGCCAACCAGCTCGGTTACTCGAGCGGCGACGCCCTGGTCGAAGCCCTGCCCGCCTCCGCGCTGGCGAGCATCCTCACCTACCACGTGTTGCCTTCCGAGCAGAAGGCCGCCGACCTCGCGACCGGCCCGGTCGACACCGTCGACGTCTTCGAGGGAGCGCCGGCGACGCTGGCGGTGCAGGTCGACAGTGGGGTCTCGCTGACCGATGCCGACCTGACGACTGCGCACGTCACGACCGCCGACGTCCCGGCGAGCAACGGCGTGATCCATGTGGTGGACAAGGTCCTGATTCCGCCAGGCGTCCTGAACGTGGTGCAGATGGCGCAGGCCAACCCGGCGTTCACCTCCCTGGTCGACGCGCTGGTGAGCGTCGACCTGCAGGGCACGCTGTCCGGCACCGGCCCGTTCGCGGTCTTCGCGCCGCCGAACGAAGCCTTCGACGAGATCGCCTCGGTGGTGGCCACGCTCACGCCGGAGCAGCTCACGACGGTGCTGCTGTACCACGTCGTGCCGGGCCAGGTCCTGGCAGCGGACATCCCTTTCGGCACCCCCATCGACACGCTCGCCGGCCAGGCCTTCACCATCAACGCTGGCACGCCGCCGACCATCACCGACACCACAGGCACCCCGGCCTCCGTGATCGCCACCGACGTGCGCGCCAGCAACGGCGTGATCCACGTGGTCGACAAGGTGCTGCTGCCGGCGCTGTAGGGGCTGGCGGCCGATGTGCCGGACGCAATGCCGCGCCAACGAATCCGGCGAGCGGGGACCACCTCCATCGTTGAGGCAGCTCAACTGGAGCGGGTCCACCGCCCCTAGGATTCTTGCTTGCAGTGGCCGCGGAGAGTCGCAGTGAGCACTGAAGCCAGGACCGTCGCCCCCTCGCAGAGGGATGCCGCCGTGAAGGTCGAGACCACCGGCTGGGGCCTGTTCTTCATCTGGGTCGGCATCTGCTTCCTGGCCGACCTGGGTTGGGCCGTGTTCTTCATCGGAACCGGCGTGCTGATGCTCGGCCTGCAGGCAGTGCGGCGCTACGTGGGCCTCAGGCTGGACAGCTTCGGTCTCGTGCTGGGCATCTGCCTTGTCGTCGCAGGCGTGATCCACGCAGCAGGCGTGCAACTCGACAAGGTGGCGCTGCCAGGCTGGCTCCTGCCCGGCGCCTTCGTCGCCGTCGGCGCCGCCTTGTTGATCTCGGCCTGGAAGCGCAAGCCGAGGCCCTGAACCGGATTGCGCACGCTTGTCGGATGCCGGGACCGGCTCCAGGCGCATTGCCCGGCAACCGCGTGCTCGCACCAGCATCGCGATTGCCCTGTTCAGGTCGCTCGCCTGGGTCCGAATCGAAGCGCGATCAGTTGCGAGCCGAGCCCGCTTCCCACGAAGACCGCGCGCCGGTTGCAGGCAAGTTGCCGGAGCCAATCGAAGGTTCCGCCATCCGCGAGCGGCAGCTCCTCGCGGCCAGGGTCGCTCACCCAGATCCGGTAACGCAGCCCGCCCGAGTAGTAGGGATGTTCCAGTCGACGGTGCTCGGCATCGAGCAGACGGGCCAGGTGGTCGCCAAGGCGGTGCCGCTCAGCGGCCGAAAGGATCTCCACCCGGCGCCTGCCCAGGGCGTAGCCATCCTGTTCGAGCCGGTCGAAGGCCCCGAGAAGCGTACGCACATGCAGGGCGAGCGTGTCGATGGTGAAGGCGTGGTCCTTGCGCTCGACGCCTGCGCTGGCGAGCGCGAACAACCTGAAATGCGGCGCGTACCCGGCTTGCTTGGGGACCGGCTGTGCGCGAACGACGCGATGGCTCGTTGCGAGGTGAACATCCGTCCTCGGACTCGCCTGCAACTGCCGGGCGCACTCGAGCGCGAGGACGTTCGTCGGGTCGGACACGACTTCGCCCGACCTCAGCGCCGACAGCACGCGGTTCTGATCCGTCAGGCCGACGACGGAGCAGGTCCCCAAGGGTGCGACCGGCGAGATCTCGATCGCCTCGAAGCAGTTGGCTGCTGCCAGCAAGTGGCCGTCGATCGCCAGCATCGCACGCTGGTCGACCGGCGCCCGTGCGCAGAAAGGGTCGCGCCGATACTGGGCGACGAGGTCCTTCGCGTTGCGCGCCGCGGCGCGCGCGTGCATCACTTCGAGCAGAAGCGACTGGAGCTGCGAGCCGGTGAGTCCTTCCGCCAGCCGGTCGAATGTCGGCGCGCCGACGGTGTCGACGACCCAAGCGCGATGTGCCATCGCAAAAATGGTACCTGCCCGCCGCCCGCGGCACTTCCATCCTCGCCGCGGCGCTCAGGCCGCCCGCCCTGAAGCGGCCGGGCGAACAACCGACTTCACGCCGGAGGGTGCGCGTGAAGTTGGACCGGCCCGACCAGCCTGCTTCGCAGGCGATCGAAGTCGCCGGCACCCGCGCCGGTTCACGCCTGCTGCAGCCAGGCGGGATGGCGCGAGAGATCGGCGTCGATGTTCATCGCGAGGCTGGCGCGCTCCAGCGCTCGCCACAGCCCTTGCGGCATCGCGAGGATGCCCTCGGGCGACTTCGCGTGCGCGATCCAGGCGGAGATGGCGCCATGCTCCGAAGGCGTCAGCAGATCGAGGTGCAGCATCTCGTCTATCGTCTTCATGGCTCGTCCCCCCGAGGTGTGCGATTGGAGTGCCGCGCGTGATGCGAGGCGTCATGCAGACGCCGGCGATGCCGGCCTCTGCAGCCGCGTGATCACCGATGCGGTGCACAGGCGCGGCGGACCCCAGTATGCAGTGCCGCGGCAGACCCGCCGATGCCGAGGGCGATGCAGGCCCGCGATCGCGCGCATGCAGCCCAGATGCGGCCGCCGTGCGCCGCTTCAAGGGTGCCCGCCCGGCGCGGCGATCGCGCTGATCAGCGGAGGAAGCGCTCGGCCAGCAGCACCCAGTAGGCGCTGCCCACCCCGATGTTGTCGTCGTTGAAGTCGTAGCCCGGGTTGTGGACCATGCAGCCGCCTTCGCCCGCGCCCTGGCCGGTGCCGTTGCCGATCAGCAGGTAGCTGCCCGGCACGCGCTCGAGCATGAAGGCGAAATCCTCGCTGCCGGTCAGGGGCGGCCCCTGCAGCGTGACCTTGTCCTGGCCGACGAGTTCGAGCGCCACTTCGCGTGCGAACGCGGTCTCCTGCGGCGTGTTGACCAGCACCGCATAACCCGGCCTCCAATCGATCTGCGCTCGGACGCCGAAGCTCTCGGCTTGCGCCGCGACCAGCGTTCGGATCCGCCGCTCGATCGTCGCGCGCACTTCGCGATCCAGCGCGCGCACGCTGAGCTCCAGCGTGGCCGACGAAGGGATGACGTTGTTCGCCTGCCCGGCATGCAGGGCGCCGACCGTCACCACCGCGGCCTGCAAGGGGTCGATGTTGCGCGAGACGACGGTCTGCAATGCCATCACGATGCCGGCCGCGGCGACGACCGGGTCGGCCGCCTTGTGCGGCATGGCGCCGTGGCCGCCGAAGCCGGTCAGGGCGATGGTGGCGTAGTCGGACGAGGCCATCGCAGCGCCCTCGCGCAGCACCAGGTGGCCCTGGGCGATGCCGGGCATGTTGTGCATGGCGAAGATCGCATCGCAAGGGAAGCGCTCGAACAGCCCGTCCTCGATCATGCGCAGCGCGCCGCCGCCGCCTTCCTCGGCCGGCTGGAAGACGAGGTGCAGCGTGCCTTCGAACGAGCCCTTGTCGGCCAGGTGACGCGCCGCGGCCAGCAGCATGGCCGTGTGGCCGTCGTGCCCGCAGGCGTGCATCACCCCGGCGTGCACGCTGGCCCACCCTGCGCCGCTGGCCTCGACGATGGGCAGGGCGTCCATGTCGGCGCGCAGGCCCAGCCGCCGGCGGCCCCGGCCGCGCACCAGCGTGCCCACGACCCCGGTGCCGCCGATGCCGCGCTCGACCGCGTAGCCCCAGCCCTCCAGCTTGTCGGCCACCAGCGCGGCGGTGCGGTGCTCCTCGAAGGCCAGCTCGGGGTGGCGATGGATGTCGCGGCGCAGGCTGATGAACTCGCCGGCACGGGCTTGAAGCGCATCGAGCAGGTAGGTCATGGCAAGCTCACTGCGGCTGCAGGTTGATCTGCCGCGCGATCGCGCGATAGCGCGTCGTCTCGGTCTCGAAGAACTTCGCCGACTCCGCCAGCGTCATGGGCGGCGAAGGCAGCTGGGTCTGCGCCGCCAGCTGGGCGCGCACCGCGGGATCCTGCAGCGCCTTGCCTATCGCCGCATGCAGGCGGACCACCACCTCCTCCGGCGTGTTCCTAGGCACCATGTAGCCGGTCCAGATCTTGTACGAGAAGTTCTTCAGCGCCTGGCTCTCGCTGGCGGCCGGCACGTTCTTCAGCAGCTCGGAGCGCTGCGCGCCGAGCTGCCCGATCACCTTGATCCGCCCCTGCTCGGCCAGCGCGCCCATCGCGGCGCTGTAGACGAGCACGGCGAAGTCCACCTGGCCGCCGCCCAGGTCCTGCAGCAGCGGCGCGTTGCCCTTGTAGGGCACGTGCGAAAGCCTGACGCCGGTGGTCGCCTGCACGTTCTCGAGGATCAGGTGGTAGAGCGAGCCGACGCCCACGCTGCCGTACGTCAGCGGCGCATCGCCCGACTTGCGCGCGAGCGCGATCAGCTCGTCGATGCTGTTGACCGGCAGGTCCTTGCGGGTCACGAAGACCATCACCGCGTCGGCCACCGGATGCACCAGCCGGAAGTCCTCCGTCCTGAGCCTGACGGCGGCATTCGCCAGCGGCGCGAGGATCACCTCGTTGGGCGAGCCCTGGAAGACGTAGTAGCCATCGGCGGGTGCTGCCAGCACCTTCTGCGCGGCCAGCGCGCCGCTGACGCCGCCCAGGTTCTCGACCAGCACCTGCTGGCCCAGCTCCTTGCCCAGCGGGTTGAAGAAGATGCGGGCGATGGCGTCCGACGGCCCACCGGCCGGATAGGGGACCATGAGGTTGACCGGCTTGGAGGGATAGCCCTCGGCCAGCGCGAGGCCGGCGCCGAGCGCCAGGCCGGCGGAAAGCAGCACGGTGCGCAGGAACTGGGATACGGACATGGGGACTCCTCGATGGTGGCGGCAGCAGCTGAGAGAGTCCCAATGTTGGGTTGCGGCGGGGTGCATGTCCAATGCATTGTTCGTTCCGATAGCATGAGTCCGAAGCTCACTTCTGCCGGAGGCGGCCCTTGACCCTCGTCCAGCTTCGCCACCTGGTCTCGCTGTCGCAGACCGGGTCCTTCAGCCGGTCCGCCGCCGCGCTGTTCATCACCCAGCCGGCGCTCAGCCGCAGCATCCGCGCCCTCGAGGCCGAGCTCGGGCAGCCCCTGTTCGACCGGATAGGCCGCCGCAGCGAGCTCACGCCGTTCGGGCGCGACGCGGTCGAGCGGGCGAGCGAGATCCTGCTGGCGACCGAAGACCTGCGCGACCGCGGCCGCCCGGGCCGGGCCGACGAGGTCGGCCTGCTGCGGATCGGCATGGGCTCGGGGCCGGGCGCGATGCTGATGACGCCGCTGCTGCTGAAGGTGGCGCGGGAGCATCCCCGCCTTCGAGTCGAGATAGCGCGCGCAGGCACGGACCTGCTGGTGCAGGCCCTGCGCGATCGCTCGCTCGATGCACTGGTGGTGGACGCACGCTCGATGCGGCCCGCGCCCGACCTGCACACCCGCTACCTGCACGAGATGCGCGGCAGCTTCCTGGTGCGCCCGGGCCATCCTCTCGCGCGGCGCCGCGCCCCCTCCTTCGAGGACGTGCTGCGCTACCCCGTCGCCTCCACGCCGCTGTCGGACGAGGTCGCGCGGATCCTGCTCGAGCGATACGGGCCGGCTGCCCATCCGGGCCAGTTCGTCAGCCTGCGCTGCGAGGAGATCCCGAGCCTCGTCGAGGTCGCGCGCCACAGCGACACCGTCCTGCTGGCGATCAGGGCGGCCGCGCCGGACCTGGTCGAGCTGAAGCTGCAGCCCGCGCTGGAGGCCACCGCGCGCTTCGGGCTCGTGACGCTGAAGGGGCGCACGGCGCCGCCCGGCCTGGGCCTCGTCGGCGCGCTCATGTCGCAGTGCCTGCTCGATCCGCCTCGACGGACCAAGGTGCGGGCAGGCGGATCCAGCCACTCCGCCGCGGTCACGCCGTCGCCTCGGGCTTGAAGTCGTGGGTGGTCTCACCGCCTTCGGCAAGCGAAGATGGTTAAGCGATCGATTAACCCAAAGCCAAGCAAGTCTGACTGGTGTTGATTGTTCATTCCCGGGAACATGCGGCCCATCATGGCCCTGACGCTCCTGAGCTTCGACCTCGACGGCACGCTGGTCGACACCGCTTCCGACGTGGTCTGTGCCGGCGCCCAGGCCGCATTGAAGCTGCTGCGCGTGCATGGCGTGCGGCTCGCGTGCGTGACGAACAAGGAACTCGCCGATGCCCGCATCCGGCTGCAGCGGCACGACCTGAGCCACCACTTCGAGCTGCTCATCGGGCGCGACTCGCTGCCGCAGTCCAAGCCGCACGCGAGCGTGCTGCGCTACGTGGCCGACACGCTGGGCGTGCCCCGCGATTCGATGGCCCACGTCGGCGACTCGGCCGTCGACGTGATGGCCGCGAGGAACGCCGGCGTGCGAGCCTGGGCGGTGCCCCATCGCTGCCGCCTGGGTCGCCCCGGCGCAGACGCCCGTCCCGACCTGCTGCTGCCCGACCTCGGCGCGGTCGCCCGGGCGGCGCTCGACGTCCCCGCCTTCCATCAACGTCCTTCCCTGCGACTCTTCTCATGACCCTTCGAATCGGTATCAATGGTTTCGGCCGCATCGGCCGCATGGTGTTCCGCGCCGCGGTGCAGAACTTCGCCGGCGACATCGAGGTCGTCGCCATCAACGACCTGCTGGAGCCCGACTACCTCGCCTACATGCTCCGGCACGACAGCGTGCACGGCCGCTTCAAGGGCGAGGTCGCGGTCGATGGCAACACGCT
>CAMLGG010000272.1 GCA_946479475.1 uncultured Ideonella sp.
CAGCGCGAGAAGGTCACCTTCCTGCTGGCCGAGCAGAACACCAACATCGCGCTGAAGTACGCCGACTACGGCTACATCCTCGAGAACGGCCGCATCGTCATGGACGGCGAGGCCAAGGCCCTGCGCGAGAACGAGGACGTCAAGGAGTTCTACCTCGGCATGGGCGGCGGCGACCGCAAGAGCTTCCGCGACGTGAAGAGCTACAAGCGCCGCAAGAGGTGGCTGGCCTAGGGAGAGGCGACGGACATGTCCAACGATGATTTCGGATTCGCGCTGCCGCCGTTCAACCCGGCCGAGGCGCTGGTGCTGCTCAAGCGAGGCTTGCGCGACCTGCGCACGCTGACCGAGCGCAGCGACGGCTACGAGTTGAAAGGCGCGAAGGTGATGGAGCTGTCGGCCGGCGAGGCGGCCATCGAAGCGAAGCTGGCCAAGCGCCCCTCGCGACAGGTCCCGGAGTGGGACCGCTTCACGCTCGCTTCGAGCGCCGACGTCCGCAAGTTCACCGACGAGGTGAAGAAGCGCCTGGCACGCTGGACGGAGGAAGAGCGATGAACACCGGCGGCTTCTACGACGCCCTCGAATCGCGCGCGCCGGACGAACGCGAGTCCGCGCTGCGAGCCGCGCTGCCGCGCGTGGTCGCCCATGCGCAGGCCGGCACGGACGCGTTCGCCGAGTTGCTGCGTGGTGTCGATGCCAACGCCGTCACGAGCCGCGAGGCGCTGGCCACGCTGCCGGTCCTGCGCAAGAGCGAGCTGTTGACCCGGCAGCAGAACGACCGCTCGCGCGACCCCTTCGGCGGCTTCTCCGCCATCGGCTGGCGGGGGCTTGCGCGAACGTCGGGCGCGAAGCGTGTCTTCCAGTCGCCGGGCCCGATCTACGAACCCGAAGGCTGGGGCAGCGACTACTGGCGCATGGCGCGCGCCATCCACGCCGCGGGCTTCCGCGCCGGCGATCTCGTGCACTGCAGCTTCAGCTACCACCTGACGCCCGCCGGCTCGATGATGGAATCCGGCGCCCATGCCGTCGGTTGCACCGTCTTCGCCGGCGGCATAGGCAACACCGAGCTGCAGCTGCAGGCGGTGGCCGAGTTGAAGCCGCACGGCTACATCGGCACCCCGAGCTTCCTGCGCATCCTGCTGGAGAAGGCCGAATCCACAGGGGTCTCGACTGCGTCCCTCACCAAGGCGATGCTCGGCGGCGAGGCCTTCCCGCCGTCCCTGCGCGAGTGGTTCGCCGCGCGCGGCATCACGGCCTACCAGAGCTATGCCACCGCCGACCTGGGCCTCATCGCCTACGAGACGCCGGCACGCGAAGGCCTGGTGGTCGACGAGGGCGTGATCGTCGAGATCGTGCGACCCGGAACGGGCGACCCGGTGCCTGAAGGAGAGGTGGGCGAAGTCGTCGTGACCACGCTCAATCCGGACTACCCGCTGGTGCGCTTCGGCACCGGCGATCTCTCGGCCATCCTGCCCGGCACCTGCCCGACCGGCCGCACCAACATGCGGATCCGCGGCTGGCTCGGTCGCGCCGACCAGACCGCCAAGGTGCGCGGCATGTTCGTCCACCCCAGCCAGGTCGCCGAGGTGCTGCGCCGCCACCCCGAGGCGCGCCGCGGTCGGCTCGTCGTCGAGGGCGAGATGGCCAACGACCGCATGACCCTCAAGGTCGAGGTGGCCGGTGCATCCGATGGCCTCGCGAACCGGATCGCCGATTCGGTTCGCGATGTCACCAAGCTGCGCGGCGACATCGAACTGGTCGCGCCCGGCAGCCTGCCCAACGACGGCAAGGTCATCGAGGACGCGCGAAAGTACGAGTGAGCCTGTCCGCCTAGACTCGGCGGATGAAGATCGATTTCGTCTCCGACGTGGTCTGCCCCTGGTGCGCCGTGGGCCTGTATTCCCTCGAAAGGGCGCTCGAACGCATTGGCGATGCCATCGCCGTCGAGCTGCAGTTCCACCCCTTCGAGCTCAACCCGCAGATGGCGCCCGAGGGCGAGAGCATCGCCGAGCACCTGGGCCGCAAGTACGGCCTGTCGCCGGAGCAGCTGGCGCGCAACCGCGAGGGCCTGCGCCAGCGCGGCGAATCGGTGGGCTTCACTTTCGGCCAGCGCGACCGCATCTGGAACACCTTCGACGCCCACAGGCTGCTGCAATGGGCGGGCGAGCAGGGCCGCCAGCGCGAGCTCAAGCACGCCCTGCTGCAGGCCTACCACGGCCGGGCCGAGAACGTGAGCGACCACGAGGTGCTGGCGCGCCTGGCCGCGCAAGCCGGGCTCGACGCCGTGCAGGCCCGCGAGGTGCTCTCCTCCGAGCGCTACAAGGAAGAGGTCCGCGCCGAGGAGCGCCACTGGCAGGAGATGGGCATCGACGGCGTGCCGGCCGTCATCATCGAAGGCAAGTACCTGGTCCAGGGCGGCCAGCCGCCCGAGGTCTTCGAGCAGGCCTTGCGAAGCATCGCTGCGGGCACGGCGGGCTGAGGGGCCGCGGCCCGACCTCGTCAGGTCATCAGCACGAAGTCCTCGACGCCCGGGACGCTCCCGGCCGCATGCGCCAGGAAGCTCAGCTCGGCGGCCGAGACGTTCGCGTCTGCATCGAGCGAACTGAAGTAGAAGACGCCGGACTGGTTGCCATTGCCGGCGACGAACAGGACCGTCTGCCCGACGGCATACGCCTGGTCGGCGCTGCCGATGGCGGCCGCGGCCGATTCGAGCGTCAGCGGGCCGTCGATGGGCGTCGTCACCACCACCAGTTCGGCGCTCGCGCCGAAGCCTCCCGGGCCCGCGACCTCGACGGCCCCTTCCAGGTTCAAGTCGCCGTCGCCCACGGGCAGCGCGGACTCGCTGATGCCTATCCGGTCGAGCAGCGTGCCGAAGTCCGACACCACGAAGACGCGGCCTTCGGCCTCGACCGCCTGCAGCTCGAAGGTGTCCGCGCCGGCACCGCCCGTCAGCTCGGTGGACGAGATCCCCGCGACCAGCAGGTCGTCGCCGTCGTCGCCGAACAGCTGGCCGCCCGTGGACCGCAGCGTGTCGTTGCCCGACCCGCCGTACAGGCTGTCCCAGTGCGCACTGCCGTCCCCGCCCACGATCGAGTCGTCGCCCTCCCCGCCGCTCAGCACGTCGGCCTGGCCCTTCGCGACGTGGAACGCGCCGACGATGGTGTCGTTGCCGCCCAGGCCGTCGATGGTGACCTGACCGAAGCTGGCGCTGATCACGTTGTCCCGCTCGTTGCCCGTGCCGTGCAGGAAGGTGCCGACCTCTCCGTCGAGGACCAGGTTCTCGATGCGATCGTCCAGCGTCCAGTCGATGCTGCTGACGACCGTGTCGACGCCGCCGTCGGCCTTGTCCAGAACCTGGTCCAGCGGATCGTCGACGCGGTAGGTGTCGTTGCCGAATCCGCCCCGCATCGTGTCGGCGCCCGTGCCGCCGTCCAGCCAGTCGTCGCCGGCGTTGCCGTACAGCAGGTCGTCGCCACCGCCGCCCTGCAGCGAATCATCGCCCCGGCGGCCTCGGATGGCATCGTCGCCGTCGGTGCCCACGAGCAGATCGGATGCCTTGGTGCCGAAGATGTCGTCCCAGGGCCGGGTCAACGGATCGTCATCGAACAGGCCGCCCGACCCAAGCGGCCGCGCCCACGAAATGGCTCCCATGCTTCACCCCGATGCGTCGACGGACGAGGAGATGATTAGAGCCAATCGACAGGCAGGCGCCCACGGCACGACCGCGTGGCCCTGTCGCGAAAGGGGCGGCCGACCGCCTCAGCGCTCGATGATCACGAAGTGCTTGCGAAGCCGCTCGATCACTTCGAAGGAGCCCTCGAAGCCCGGCGGCAGGAACACGGCCTGCCCCGGCCCGAAGGCCTCCGCGTGGCCGGTGGCGTCGTGCACCCGGCACAGGCCTTCCAGCACGATGAAGTACTCATGCTCGCGCGGCCCGAAGGCTATCCGCCAGCGCCCCGGCTCGCACTCCCAGATGCCGGCGGCGACGCCTTCGGCGGCGTGCTCATAGACCATCCACGTTCGGCGCTCCGGGTCGCCGACCTCCCGCCGCTCGGGTCGGGGATGGTCGATCTCGGGCGGCGTCGCGGGCGGGGGATCGAATCGAACGACGCGAGGCGGGCTGCTGTTCATGATCGGGCGCAAGGACGGTTGGGAATGCGCGGCATTGTCCCGCCTCCGGGCCAGCCCCTACGTAGTTCCCGACAGGCCCGGTTCATGGCCGGCGCCAGAATGGCCTCACCCATCCATCCCTCGTTGCCTCCAGAAGGAGACATCCATGAAGCGTATCGCCCTTTCGCTCATCGCCGCCGCACTGGCCGGCACGGCCGCGGCTGAGTATCCCGACAAGCCGGTCACCATCATCGTGCCCTTCGCGGCCGGCGGCCCGACCGACAAGGTCGCGCGTGACCTGGCCGAGGCGCTGCGCAAGCCCATGGGCGGCCAGGCCATCGTGATCGAGAACGTCGGCGGCGCCGGTGGCACGCTGGGCGCCACCAAGGTCGCCAAGGCCGCGCCGGATGGCTACACCCTGCTGCTGCACCACATCGGCATGGCCACCTCGCCCGCCCTGTACCGCAACCTGCCCTACAAGACGCTGGACGACTTCGAGTACCTCGGCCTCATCAACGAGGTTCCGATGACGCTGATCGGCCGCACCTCGCTGCCGGCCAACAACTACCCCGAGCTGGTGAAGTGGCTGGAGGCCAACAAGGGCAAGATCAACCTGGCCAACGCCGGCCTGGGTGCCGCCTCCCACCTGTGCGGCCTGCTGCTGCAGCAGAGCCTGAAGATCGACATGACCACCGTGCCCTACAAGGGCACCGCGCCCGCCATGACCGACCTGCTGGGCGGCCAGGTGGACCTCATGTGCGACCAGACGACCAACACCACCGGCCAGATCGAGACCGGCAAGGTCAAGGCCTTCGCCGTCACGACGACCAAGCGCCTGTCCACGCCTGCGCTGGCCAAGCTGCCTACGCTCGATGAATCCGGCCTCAAGGGTTTCAACGTCACGATCTGGCACGGCCTGTACGCGCCCAGGGGAACGCCCAAGCCGGTGGTCGACAAGATCAACGCGGCGCTGAAGCAGGCCCTGAAGGACGCCGACTTCGACAAGCGCGAAGCCGCGCTGGGCGCGGTGATCGTGACCGACGCGCGGGTGAACCCGGCCGAGCACAAGAAGTTCGTCGAGGCCGAGATCAACAAGTGGGGCCCGGCCATCAAGGCCGCCGGCCAGTACGCGGACTGATCTCCGAAGGGAGCCGCCCGCGAGGGCGGCGACCGGCATGCCCAGGGGCCGCTCGGGAGAGCGGCTTTTCTTCCTGGACGGGCTTCAGCCCTTCTGGCCCAGCACCTCCCAGCGCTCCAGCAGGGCCATCAGTTCCTCCTCGATGGCCGCGTGGCGCGTCGTCACCTCGGTGATGCGCTGGGCTGACTCGCTGTAGAGCGCGGTGCCGCCGATCAGTGCGGCGAGCTGGGCCTGCTCGGCCTCCAGCGCCTCGATCCTGGCGGGCAGCTCGTCGAGCTCGCGCTGCTCCTTGTAGCTGAGCTTGCTGCGGCGCGAGCTCGCCGGTGCGGCCGCCGGTTCGGTCGGTCTCGGCGCCGGCGCGGGGCGAGAAGCGGCCTCGATCGCAGCCGAGCGCGCCGCCTGGGCCTGCCAGTCCGCGATGCCACCCTCGTACTCGCGCCATCGTCCGTCGCCCTCGGCGACCACCGTGCTGGTCACCACGTTGTCGACGAAGCGGCGGTCGTGGCTGACGAGGAAGACCGTGCCGTCGTAGTCCTGCAGCAGCTCCTCCAGCAGTTCCAGCGTCTCGATGTCCAGGTCGTTGGTCGGCTCGTCGAGGACCAGCACATTGGCCGGCCGGGCGAACAGCCGCGCCAGCAGCAGGCGGTTGCGTTCGCCGCCCGAGAGGCTCTTGACCGGCGAGTTGGCCCGCTGCGGCGCAAAGAGGAAGTCGCCCAGGTAGCTCATCACGTGCTTGCGCTGCGAGCCGATCTCGATCCACTCGCTGCCCGGGCTGATGGTGTCGGCCAGCGTCTTCTCGTCGTCCAGGGCTTCCCGCATCTGGTCGAAGTAGGCGACCTGCAGGTTCGAACCGGTGCGCACGGTGCCGCTGTCCGGCGCCAGCTGGCCGAGGATGAGCTTGAGCAGCGTCGTCTTGCCGGCGCCGTTGGGCCCGACCAGGCCGACCTTGTCGCCGCGCAGGAAGATGGCCGAGAAGTCGCGCACGATGGCCTTGCCACCGAAGGACTTGCAGACGCCTTCGAGCTCGGCCACGAGCTTGCCCGAGGCCGACCCGCGGTCGATGTCCAGCCGCACCCGGCCCTGCTGCTCGCGCCGGGCCCGATGCTCCTCGCGCAGCTTCATCAGCCGCTGCACGCGGGCCACGCTGCGCGTGCGTCGCGCCTCGACGCCCTTGCGGATCCACACCTCCTCCTGGGCGAGCAGCTTGTCGAAGCGGGCGTTGGCCAGCGCCTCCGCCTCGAGCTCGCGCTGCTTGGCGGCCTCGAAGGCGGCGAAGTTGCCGGGGTAGCCGTGCAGGTTCCCGCGGTCCAGCTCGACGATCCGGGTGGCCACGGCGTCGAGGAAGGCGCGGTCGTGGGTGATCAGCACCAGCGCGCCGCGGAAGGCGTTGAGCAGGCCGGCGAGCCAGTCGATGGCGTCCAGGTCGAGGTGGTTGGTCGGCTCGTCGAGCAGCAGCACGTCGGGCTGGGCGACCAGGGCGCGCGCCAGGGCCACGCGCTTCTTCGTGCCGCCCGAGAGCTGCGCGATCACGCCGGCCGGGTCCAGCCGCAGGCGCTGCAGCGTCTGGTCCACGCGCTGTTCCCAGGTCCAGCCGTCCAGCGCCTCCAGACGGGTCTGCAGCGCATCGAGATCCTCGCCCGGGGCGTGCGCCTCGAAGCGCGCCCGCAGCTCGCGCGCCT
>CAMLGG010000273.1 GCA_946479475.1 uncultured Ideonella sp.
CCGGTGGTGGCCTGCCGCGCCGCCGGGCGCAGGGGACGAATCGGGGCGCGGTGCGATCGCCGGTGCCGCAGGACCCGCGCCCCCGATGGCGAAGGTCACGACAGTTCCTCGATCCGCACGTTGTGGCGCAGCGACGGGTTCGGGTTCGGGTTGCCCATCTCGAGGTCATGCTCGGGTTCGGCCTGCGCCTGCAAGCCCAGGCGCTGGGCCAGCCAGGCGCCGATGTCGGGCATCTGGCCGGCGGCCTGGCTGACGAAGTCGGCTGCGCTGGTGGCCATGCCGGTGATCTTGTCCTTGGCCTTGCCCGCGGCGCTCACCGTGGCCTCCGCCGCCGCCTGGCCCGCGGCCCCGACGATGGGCGCACCGATCTCGATGGTCGCCGTCATCAGGGCCATCAGGGCCACGCTGGACGCGCGCTTGCCGGTCATCACGCTCCAGTCGGCGCGGTCTGGCGGCAGATGGCCATGGCTGCCCGCCGGCGAGTGGCCGGCGGAGTCGATCATCGAGTTGGCGGCGAACAGCTCGGAGATGAAGAAGCCGATGGTGGCCGTGACCGCGAGCGGCACCGCGGGGCTCATCAGGGCGTTGCCGACCCCCTTGGCCATGTCGATTGCGCTGTCCTTGTAGCTGCGGTTCATCTTGTCGATGACGCCGCCCAGGTCGTCGCGCAGCAGCATGCGGGCGTCGTAGCCGGTGGCACCGGTGAGGTTCTTGAACTGCACGTACGACGACGCCGCGAAGCCCAGGCCCGCATCGATCGCCACGTCCACGCGGTCGGCCGTGAGCCGGAGGATGGAGTTGTCGGTCACGCCGTCCAGGCGGTTCTCGAAGAAGGCTTGGATCGCCGGCGCCGCGAGGCGCGGCGAGTTCTTCAGGAAGTTGGCGCTGGTGGCCAGCTTCATCGAGTCCATGATGGCGTCGTTGCCGCTCGGCACCTTGACCGAAGCCGGCAGATGGGCGTTGCCTTCGGCGCCGTTGTAGAGCAAGGGCTTCATGGTGGCCTTGCCCATGACGCTGATGGCCACGTCCAGGCCGCCGACGCCCAGGCCGACCAGCATGCCGATGGTCGAGGGGTTGCGCAGGATGTCCTTCGGCAGCATGGCGACCAGCTTCTCGTTGGCCATCTCCATGCCGATCGCATAGCCTGCGTTGCCCGTCAGGCCCAGGCCGACCACGGCGATGCCGGCATCATGGCGCCAGGCCTGCTTCAGCAGCTTCTGCACCTTCTCGGGGGTGTCGAATCCCTTCTCGCGCAGCACGCCGGCGTTCTCCACCAGGCGGGCCTCGACATCCGGCGAAAGCTCCTGCGTCCCCATCGAGGCTTTCACCACGTCGTGCAGGCGGGCGGCGAGAACATGGTCGCCCAGCGGCGAACTCGGCGACGAGCGGGTCGAGAGCAGCCGCGTCTGCGAATCCGGCGTGCGGATCGGACTCATCTCGACGCTTTGCCTGCGCACGTGAAGCCCCTCGGGGGTCTCGAGGTGCGACGACTGGTGCAGCGGCGGCGTGGTCCCGCTGCTGCTTGCGCCTTCGGAGTTGAAGTGGCGCTTGTGGACATGGGAAGTCGAACTGCTGCCGGTGGCGTTGAAATCAGGCATGTTGGCCCTCGTCTCGGTGGTGTGCGGATGGGTGGGGTGGTATCGCTAGCGTGGCACCGGTGGCGGCCGGTGCGGACCCTGCGGGCGAAGCCGTGGCGAGGATCGCGAAGAAGGCGTGCAGCTCACCACCGCCTTCCCTCCCGGCGCAGCCGGTCCATCTCCGCGGCGCCGTGCCGCAGGCGGTCCACCGTCTCCCGGGCCACGTCGTCCATGGACTCGGTGCTCGTGCCATCGGTGTAGAGCGTGCTGGGATCGGTGCTCGTGCGCACGTCGTACAGCCGCATCCTTCGCAAGGACCCGATGTGCGAGACGAGCGCTTCGCCCACCGGCACGGGGCCGACGCCCTGCATCGCCGGTGTGCCGGGCAGGCGGCGGTTCACCTCGCCGGTGTCGATGGGGTGGATGTCGCGGGCCGCATCGATCGCGGCCTGCGGCAGCGGCCGCGTGGGCAGGCTGGCATCCACCGGGACGCCGCTGGCGCTGATGGGGCGCAGCCGCCAGGTCGCCCCGGTTCCGGCCTCGACATGGGCCGTCTGCGACAGGGTCGAAGCCGCCGGCACGCAGACCCACGGATCGACCACGACCGTCTCCTCGCCCCAGCGCGGGTCCCGCGGGTCGCCGATGATGGTGTACGCATGGTCCACCGAGGGCGTGTCCTCGTAGATGCGCACGATCGGGGCGTTCAGGTCCATCTGCGCCAGGGTGGCCAGGGCCAGGGCCGACTGCTCGGTGCAGTGGCCTCCCTGTGCGACCTGCACCCGCGTGAGGTGATCCTGCAGGCTGCCCCCGGCGGCGGCCGCCGTGCCGATCTTGCGCCGCGCCCAGCTCTCGCCGCCACTCGCCAGAACGTCCAGCTTCTGGTTGCCGGCGCCCGCGACGAAGGCCGACTGCACGACCTGGTTGGCCAGCTGGGCGGCCTTGAGGTTCTTCAGCGTCTCGGGCTTGACGCGAACGACGTGCTGCGCGGCCCGGCCCGGCGGGTTGGCGTAGCGGCGCAGGCCGAGTTCCTCCGGCGCCAGCGTCTCGTGCGCCTTGACGAGCGGGCGGTCGATCGCCTGGCGGCGCTCGGCCAGTGGATCGCGCGACGTGGCGGGGCGGCTGCTGCTGGATGGGCGGGTCTTGTCGAACAACTGGATGCTCCTCGGCCGGGCGGCTCGCGCGGGTGGAGGTCGAACCTAGGCGACGCGACGGAGCTCTCGTGGCACCGGCCGAAGCGCTGTCGCAAGGCACGAAACGCGATCGGCCCGGCACTCGCTTCGCACCGCGGTCGCCCGCTTCGCCCGTGTCACGAAGCCGACAGGGTGGCTTACCACCATCGCCTGCATCTGCAAGGCCATCGAGGCCACAGCCCGCTCGCCCGACATCCCAGGAGTCCCCATGTCACCCCCCTCGCCCGCCACCCAGGCATCGCCTGCCCAACTGCTTCTGCTCGCCGACACCGCCGCCCTGCTCGGCCTGCCCCGCGCCGAGGCCGCGGCCCTGGCCGCGCCGAATGTGTTCACCGGCCCGGCCGGCCTGGTGTGCCGCCTCTGGCTTCAACCGGAGACCACCGCGGCGCGGCCCGAGGTGCTGCTGCCGCTGCGCGCCCGCGAGTTCCGCGACGAATCGGTGGAGCGGCTGCTGAAGGTGCAGTCGCTGCTGCTGGACCAGCTGGGCTGGTACCTCGGCGCCTCCAGCGACGGCATGCTGAGCCTGATGCCGCTGGCCTGGCTGGACGACCCGCAAGGCATCGCCGCCGCGCTGGACATGGCCAACGGCATCGCCATGGCGGCGCTGTCCGCGCTGATCGACGACACCGCGCGCGCGAAGGCGAAATGACCATGCCGATCGAGAACCCGCCGGTGCGATCGGCCTCCCTCGGGCGGACGGATCCCGCGCAGGGCGCGCAACCGCACGAAACGCCCACCCCGGCCACCTCCCGCCCGGCCACCCAGCTGGAGCGGCCGGACGCCCTGGCTGCGCGGCCGCCCGGCAGCACCCACGCTCACCACTCGATGCGCTTCAAGCCGCCTCCGGTGGAGTCGCAACCGAGGCGGCCATGGGCGTCGGCGCGCTTCTCCAGCCCGGGCGACGAGGCGGGCACCTCGTCGCTGCTACCGCCGGCGTCGCTGGGCCGATCCGACCACTTCGAGATCGAGCTGACCGGGTTCGAGCCTGAAACCACTCCCACCGCGCAGCACGAAGCGACCGGTGAGACCGATCGCAGCTCGACGGGCAGCTCCCCATC
Source organism: uncultured Ideonella sp. (assembly GCA_946479475.1). The sequence goes on from CAMLGG010000273.1 coordinate 3,826, forward strand.
GTCGTCCGGTTACTGGGTGATTGACATCGACCCTCCGCCGCCTCCCGAAGTGCCCGTCACGCACCGCGGGCAGATCGAGGCCGCGCTCGGCCGCCTGGCGTTCGCGGCGCCGGAGGGTCCCCTGCGCGAGGCCCAGGAGGCGCTGGAGCAGGAGTACATCGCCTGGGCCGCCGAGGTCGCCACCCGGCGCGAGGCGGTCTTCGGCGAAGGACGCTACGGCATCGGTGCGCCTGCCTCCAGGCATGCCGGCGAGGCTGTCCTGCCGGCGGTGTATGACTTCGCGCGGCAGTTCGTCTCGTCGAGCTCCCGCTCGCCCCTGCGCAACGCGGTTGCGACGGCGCTGGCGCCCCAGTACACCGAGGTGGCCGGGCAACGCATCAACGTGGGCGAGTTCAGCAACGGCTGGGACTCCTCCATCGTCGGCGGCGCCCTGGGCGGCGTCTCGGCGCACGCCACGGACAGCACCTTCCTGACCGCGATGGACGGCGAGGCGAAGAAGGCCAACATGCCGCAGCTCAAGCCCGTGGAACTGAAGGCGCTGGTGCCCGACCCCGGCGAAGTGCAACTCGCCGTCGTCGACGGCACCAAGCACTACTGGCGGTTGAGCGACAGCGCCGAGGCCGACGTCGAGACCGGCGAGGCCGGCGCTGCGGGCCGCCCCACCCGGGCGCGGTTGCAGGAGGAGGTGAAGCTGCGCCGCCAGGCCCTGGCCAGCGTGCAGGACATCCTCGAGGCGAAGAACTGGGGACTCTTCGCGCAGCCCCTGGTCACCGGTGCGTTCAACGTGGCGCGCCGCGTGCTGATGCCGGCGGCGAGCCTGTTGCAGCCGGCGCCAGTGTTCCTCGGCTCCATCCTGGCCTCGGGCACGGCCGGCGCGATGACCAAGCTGGGCCTGGGCCTGCTCAAGCCGACGGCGCGGGCCGGCGTGGACGACCTCGTGGGCGGGCAGCAGCGCGTCAACCTGTTTGCCACCAAGCTGCCGGATCCCTCGCAGGAGCCGGCGCGCTTCTCCGACATCGCGAAGCTCCCCGGCCGTGCGGCGTCCGTCGTCAAGGAAACCGCCGCGCTCGGCACCCACTTCCTGGCCGGGCCGTGGCGCGAAAGCGGCTCGTGGGTACCGTCGCGCGATGCGAGCCTCGCCCGGATCGGCGACGTGATGCGCGCCGTGGCTGCCAACACCCTGGCCAGCGTCCTCTCGACCGCCACCGGCCCGCTGGTGGCATCCGTCGCCCGCCATGGCCTGACCGTGCCCGGCGAGAACGAGGCTTCGGATTCACCCGCCTACCTGCTGCAGCAGGCGGCCACCAGCGCCACCAATGACTACGTCTGGCAGGTCTCCAAGGAGGCGCACAAGAACAGCGCGTTCGACCTGGTCGGTTCGCTGAACCGCTGGCGCGCGGGCTGAACGCTCACACACCGGACGAACGTTCTGTGCGGGTTCGCCACGCGAGAAGGCCGATCCTCACCGCCGTAACCACAAAGTAACTCGAAACGAGGGTGGACCCTATGGCAACGCTGTCATCTGATCGCTGCAATGCATTTGGCCGCGTCGCCATCTCGTCAGGTTCGACGACCGGCCGAGACAACATCAACGACTTCAACGGACACATCATGAAAGCACTTCATCGCTTGCTCGCCATGGCGGCCCTCGCCGGCTTCGCCTCGCTGCGGCCCAGTCGGCCACCTGGTCCACCTCCGCCCAGTACGGCTCCTGGAACAACGGCGGCTACACGCTCTACAACAACATCTGGGGCGGCGGCGCCGGGCCGCAGACGATCTGGGCGAACTCCTACAGCAACTGGGGCGTCTGGGCCAATCACCCCAACACCGGCGGCATCAAGTCGTACCCCAACGTCAGCAAGTACATCGGCAGGACGATCAACTCGCTGAACACGCTGACGGCCACCTTCTCGGCGACCACGCCCTCCGGCGGCATGTGGACCTCCACCTTCGACGTCTGGGATGCCAGCCACGACCACGAGGTGATGATCTGGATGAACTACACCGCCGCCGCCGGCGCCACCAGCGGCCTGCCCCAGCCCATCTCCTACAACTGGACGGCGGCCGGCTACGCGCAGCCCGTCTACACCAACGTGAGCGTCGGCGGCCACACCTGGAACATCTTCCGCGGGGACAACGGCGCCAACCTCGTCTACTCCTTCATCCGCACCAGCAAGACCAACAACGCCACGGTCGACATCAAGGCCGTCCTCAAGTGGCTGGTGAGCAAGGGCTGGATGAGCGACACCACCGTCGGCGAAGTGCAGTACGGCTTCGAGATCAGCCAGTCCTATCCCGGCAAGGACTTCATCACCAACAAGTACTGGGTGACTTCGAACTGATCCGCGACAGGACTCGCCCATGAACGTCTCCCGTGGCGCAGGATCGGATGCCCGCGCCCTTTCCGGCGCCATCCGACAACCGGGCGCAACAGCGCCCTCAGCGACCGCAGCCGCCACGGGCCCGCGGGCGAACGTCCCCATGCCACCGCCCTTGCCGACGAGGAACTCCTCCGGCACGGCGCCACTGGCACCACGCGGCACGCCGCGCCCGCGCCCGCCAGCCGAGCCGGCGGGCGCGGGCCGGCAAGCCGATGCGGCATCGCCCTCGAAAAGGGACCACCTGCTCATCGAGGAGTTGCCTCTTGCCGGCTACCTCCTCGCGCGGGCCTCGGTGGGCCGCCAGGTGGACGATGCCGACGTGCTCACGGCATTGGACGAAGGGCAGCTCGCGCTCTCGGCCGGCACCCAGGCCTTGTACAAGGGCCGCGGCAACGTGGTGCAAGACATCGCGGCGAGCCAGGGCGAGTCCTACGTGGCGGTCCAGATCCAGAGGGATGCCGTCGAGTTCCTGAAACGGTCGGCCAGCTACGAACCGAAACCGATCACCGGAAGGGTGACGCCCCTGGCGCGGAACATGACCCGCCTGAGCGCCTGCTGGCCCGCCGATTTCGGGCGGATGCTCCAGCACCACTTCCCGGACCAGGCGAAAGCCGACGCGGCGTTGGATTTCATCACCAGGACCGTCGCCGGGTACCTGTTCGGAGCGGGGAACT
>CAMLGG010000274.1 GCA_946479475.1 uncultured Ideonella sp.
CCTGTGGTGGCGCCGCGGCCGGCGCTACCGCGTGGCGCCGGACGACCGCGGGCTGATGGCGATGGAGCCCGGCGTCGGCGGCCGCGTCTTTGAGTCGTGGCACGACGAAGGCGGCACCGAGCAGGTGCGCGAGATCGGCCGCGTGGAGGTCTGGGAGCCGCCTCGGCGGCTGGTCTTCAGCTGGCGCGCAGCGAATTTCGCGCCGCACGAGTCGACCGAGGTCGAAGTGCGGTTCTCCCCCACCGCCTCAGGCCACACCCAGGTCAGCGTGGAGCACCGCGGCTGGGCCGCCATCCGGCCCGACCACCCGGTGCGCCACGGCCAGGAGGTGCCGGCCTTCGTGCGGACGATGGCGATGTGGTGGGGCGACCTGCTGACCGCATTGCGCCGACGGGCTGCCTAGGGCCGCGCGGTTGGCGAAGGAATCGACAGGCCTTGGCGGCTCAGGCGCCGCGCGGCCGGGCCGACGCCCACGCAGCCACCTGGCCCGCCGCCATCGCCCCGCTGACGCGATCCACCTCGCGGCCGCCTTGCAGCTTGACCATGGTCGGGATGCTGCGGATGCCGAAGCGCGAGGAGGTGCGCGGGTTGTCGTCGCTGTTGACCTTGGCGAAGAGCACGCGGCCCTTGAGCTGTGCCGCGGCCTGGGCGAAGTGCGGGGCCATCTGCCGGCAGGGGCCGCACCACGGGGCCCAGAAGTCGACCACCACCGGCAGCGGGCTCGCCGCGACGACGCGTTCGAAGTTCGCGTCCGTCAGCTCCAGCGGATGCGCCGGCAACAGCTCGGCGCCGCAGCGGCCGCAGGTGGGCTCCTCGCCCAGGCGGGCTCGCGGCACGCGGTTGCTGGCGCCGCAACTGGGGCAGGCGACGAGGGCCGCATCGGCGGCGGCGGGGGAGGTGGCGCTCATCATCTTCAACTGGGGGCGGATCGCCGCCCGTCAAGAAGAAGGTACCGACCCTTTCAGGCCGCGGCGCTGACCTGGCGCAAGCGCTCGGCGATCTCGTCGCCCACGTGCTGCATGAAGGCCCGCACCCGGGCCGTGTCCCGCAGGTCGGGATGGGTCAGCATCCACACCGGCACCGTCATCTCGGGGATCACCTCGGACACCGCCACCAGCTCCGGGTGGTTGGCCTCCATGAAGCAGGGCAGCACCCCGATGCCGATGGCGGTGCGCAGCATCGCCGCGACCGCATTGAAGATGTCGACGCGCACCCGCACCCGCGCGCCGGCGAGGTTCTGGCGCATCCAGCGGTCGTACACGCGACTGCGGGCGTCGCGCTCGAAGGCCACCCAGGGCGCATCGCGCAGCAGCTCGGGCAGCGGCGTCACCTCCTGCGGCAGGCCGGGCGCCCCGCGCAGCGCGTAGACCTTGCAAGGCGCATCGCCCAGCGGCCGGCCCACCAGGTGCTCCGCCACCTGGCTGGAAAGTCGCAGCGCCACGTCGGCCTGGCGGGTCGACCAGCTGGTCGAGGATTCCGGGCTGCGCCGCGCCAGGTCGACCAGGAAGGCGTTCTCCAGCACCTCCACCTCGATCCCGGGATAGGCTCGCGCGAAGGAGGCCAGCGGCGCGGGCAGCAGGTGCTCCATCACCACGAAGGCCGTCGTCAGGCGCAGCTGCCCGGTGAGCTCGCGGTCGCGCCCCTGCACCCGGCGCTCGATCTCGTCGACCTGGTCGGCCATGCGGCGTGCCTGTTCCAGCAACAGGGCGCCGGCCTCGGTCGGCTGGTAGCCCTGGCGGAGCCGCTCGAACAGCCGCGCGCCGAGGCGCGCCTCCAGGGCATCCAGGCGGCGCAGCACCGTCGTGTGGTTCACGCCCAGCTGCCTCGCCGCCGCGGCCAGCGAGCCGCCCTGGCCTATGGCCAGCGCGTAGCGAAGGTCGCTCCAGTCCAGATCCGGCATGCCCCGGAGTATGTGTGCGAATTCGCAAGTTCGCACTGCGGCTGCCTGCATTGCCGGCAAATCTGCCGCCGTCTACATTGACCGAACCGCGCAAACGCAGGGTAAACACCTAACCGCATGGATTCTTCCCGCCGCCCCCTGAGCAGCCTGGACGCCTGGCCCGGCGAAGCCGCCCGGCCGCCGCTGCGGCTGCTGGAGACGCCGCGCGCCCCCGCCGCCCGGGCCGGCGAAGGCCGGACCTCCCGGCCCGCCGCACCGGCCGGCTGGCTGCAGCGCCTGCGCCACGCCCTGCTGGCGGGCTGAGGCCCCTCCCCGCGGCGGCGCCTGCGACGGAATAATCCGCCGTGCCGCCGCGTAAGCCAGGGGTGAGCGCCCCGGAACCGTTTCGCCGCCAGCTGCTCGAGGCCCTGCCCCGGCTGCGGCGCTACGCGCGCACGCTCGATTTCGACGAGCACGCCGTCGACGACCTGGTCCAGAGCACCGTCGAGCGTGCGCTGACCCACTGGCACCAGTTCGACCAGCGGCGCGACATTCGCGTCTGGCTGTTGTCCATCGCTCACAACGCCCATCTCGACCGCCTGCGCCGCGAGCGCCGGCTGTCGATCGTCGACCCGGCGCAGCTCGAAGAGACCGCCGAGCCGGGCGATGGCTCCTTCGGCGGCGACCCCGGCCTCCATGCCGCCTTGCGCATGGACCTGCTGGCGGCGCTGGGCCGGCTGTCGCCCCAGCACCGCGAGATCCTGCTGCTGGCCGGCGTGGAGCAGCTGAGCTATGCCGAATGCGCCGAGGTGCTGGGCGTGCCGCAGGGCACGGTCATGTCGCGCCTGTCGCGGGCCCGGACGGCGATGCGCGCCGCGCTGGACGGCGGCGGCCAGCCCCGGCCGAGCGCCCAGCCTGGCCTGCGGAGGGTGGTCTGAGGCACGAAGAAGATGGCGACCCACGAACTCCATCCCCCCGGCGACGAGCTGCTGTCGGCCTGGCTCGACGGCGAGCTGGACGAAACGACCCACGCCCGCGTTCAAGCCTGGCTCGAGCAGCATCCGGAGGACGCCGCCCGCGTCCGCCTCTGGGCCGCCGACCGCGAAGCCCTGCGCAGCCGCCTGGACGCCGACCTGGACGAACCCGTGCCGCCGCATTGGGCGGATCGGGTCATGGCCGGCGCGGGCAGGGGTGCGGGCGGTGCGCCGCCCGCGCACTGGCAGGCCTGGGCGGCGTCGCTCGCGCTGGCGAGCGCGCTCGCGGGCGCGGCCGGCGGGGCGTGGTGGACCCGGCAGCATGCGGCGGCTTCGGCAGCCGGAACGACGGCCTCGGCGACCTGGCCGCAGCTCGCGGCGGCGGCCCATGCGGTCTACGTGCCCGAGGTGCGGCACCCCGTCGAGGTGGCGGTGGAAGGCGACGCCGCCGCCCAGCGCGCCCAGGAGGAGCATCTTTCGCGCTGGCTGACGAAGCGCCTGGACGTGCCGGTCAAGCTGTTCGACCTGAGCTCGCAGGGCTTCCGGCTCGTCGGCGGCCGGCTGCTGCCCGAAGGCCAGGGACCCAGCGCCCAGCTCATGTACGAGGGCGCCGACGGGGTGCGGGTGACCGTCTATCTGCGGCGAAAAGGTGCGGATGCGCCGGCGGCCTTCCGCTACGAGCGGGTCAACGACCTGGGGCTGTTCTATTGGGTCGAAGGGCCGGCCGGCTATGCCATCGTCGGGGCACTGCCGCGCGAAAGGCTTCTGGCCCTGGCCGAGGCCATTGCGCGGCAGGAGCCGTGAGCGCCTGGCCGGGGTGCCACCGCGTCAGCGCTGGTCCTTGTAGGACTCCATCGGCAGGGTGACGGAGTAGTCGCTCGGCGTCGCGCCGCCGCGGGTCGACGCGGCGGGGGCGGGCGCATTGCCGCTGCCCATCGCGCCGTGGCGGGTCGGGCCGCCGGAGGCGAGGGCGCCCGGGCCGGAGCTGCCGGCGCGGCGGCCCTCCTGGCGGTAGCGCTCGATCTCGCCTTCGAGCGACTTCACCTGCTCGGCGTGCGCCTTGTTGAGGCCGTCCACCTGCTCGACCAGGGTCTCCATGAGGCGGGACAGCTCGTTGGCATGCTGCTGGCGCAGCTCCTCGAGCTCGCGCTCCTGGCGCAGGCGATCGCTCTGGCGCTCCTGCTCGCGCTCCTGTTGCTGGCGCGAATTGGCTTCGGCCAGCGACTTCAGCTGGGACGACAGCTGCAGGTTGGCGGCACGCAGGCGCTCCAGCAGGCGTTGCTGCGGGGAGGCTTCGCGGCCGTTGGCTTCGCCGACGGGCAGGGCGGCATCGGCTTCGGGCCGGCTTTCGCGCGCCGGGGGGGCCGAGCGCCCGCGCTGGCGCACCGCGCCGAGCATGATCCCCAGCGCCAACCCGACCACCACGGCCACCAGGGGCCAGATCCATCCCGCCATTTCGTTCATCTGTGTACGCCCTTCGTCGGGCTCGCGCTACCGCGCCGCCAGGGATGGCGGTCATCCGTTGCGAAGATTGTGAGGCCTAAGCACAGGCCGCGCCATCCCGGGGTGCCTGGGTGTCGCCAATGCCGCCCGGTGGCGTCGGCCGGCCGCAACGAGGCCCGCTCCTAGAATCCCGGCCCATGCCTTCCAAGCCCCTGCCGGGCCCGGCGGCCGGCCCGGCCGCGCGGCCCCATGGCGGTGCGCTCGCCGCGCTGCACCGCCTCGTCGTCGTGACCCTGCTGGGCTTCGCCTCCGGCCTGCCGCTGGCGCTCACCGGCCAGGCGATGCAGGCCTGGCTCAGCCTCGACGGGCTGGACCTGAAGACGATCGGCTTCCTCAGCCTGGTCGGCCTGCCCTACACCTTCAAGTTCCTCTGGGCGCCGCTGATGGACCGCTTCGACCTGCCGGGCCTGGGCCGGCGGCGCGGCTGGCTGGTCCTCACGCAGCTGGCGCTGGCCGCTGCGCTGTGGGCGATGGCGGCCGTCTCGCCGCGCACCGAGCTGGCGCTGTTCGGCCTGATCGCGGTCGCGGTGGCCTTTCTCTCGGCCTCGCAGGACGCGGTGTACGACGGCTACCGCAGCGACCTGCTGCCGCCGCGCGAGCGGGGGCTGGGGGCGTCGCTGAACACCATGGGCTACCGGATCGCGATGGTGGTCTCGGGCGGCATCGCCATGATCTGGACCGACCCGGTGCAGGGCAGCGGCTGGAGCTGGCCCGAGGTCTACCGGCTCATGGCCGGGTTGATGGCCGGCGCGGCCGTGCTCAGTGCCTTCGCCCTGCCCCGGCTGGCCGCGCCCCCGGCCTCGCCCACGCCGATGAGGCGCGACCTGCTCGGCTTCCTGGCCGTGGTCGCGGCGGTCGGCGTAGGCTACGGCGTCACCCAGTGGCTTTTCGGCTTCGCCCACCGTCAGCTCGCCGGGCCGCTCGGCGCGCATCCGGGGTGGCGCGGCTGGCTCGACCTCGGGCTGCTGCTGGCCGGCATCGCCTTCACCCTCCCGCTGGCGGCCTGGGCCGCCCGGAAGGCGCGCTTCGAGACCCTGCTTTCGGGCCTTTCGAACTATTTCGCCCAGCCGGGCGCCGGCGCGATGCTGGTGTTCATCGTGCTGTACAAGCTGGGCGACGCCTTCGCCGGCTCGTTGATGACGCCCTTCCTGCTGCAGGGCATGCACTTCGCGCCGGCCGAGGTCGGGCTGGTCAACAAGGTGCTGGGCATCTGGCTGTCGGTGCTCGGCGCCTTGCTGGGCGGCGCGCTGATGCTGAGGCTGGGCCTGTGGCGCGCGCTGTTCGTCTTCGGCGTGCTGCAGATGGCCAGCAACCTCGGCTTCTGGTGGCTGGCGGTGAACGGCGAGGGCGCGATGCCCGGGTTCACCATGCCGCCCTTCGACCTGGGCTTCGTGAAGCTGGCCCAGCCCACGCCGATGGACGGCGGGCTGATCCTGGTCATCGCGGCCGAGAACCTCACGGGCGGCATGGGCACGGCGGCCTTCGTCGCCTTCCTGATGAGCCTGACGAGCCAGCGCTTCTCCGCCACGCAATACGCGCTGCTCTCCGCCTTCGCCTCGATAGGCCGCGTGTGGGTCGGCCCGCTGGCCGGCGTGCTGGCGCTGTCGATCGGCTGGCCCGCCTTCTTCGTCGTCTCGACCCTGTTCGCGCTGCCGGGCATCGTCATGCTGTGGTGGCTCCGACCGACTGTCCAGGCCCTCGAGGTCGATCCCGAGGCCGCCGGCATGGCGGATGATTGAGCCTTGCGGAGGGATCCGAGCGTGAGCGAAAGAAGCGACGACGACCTTGTGCTGCCGCCCCTGGCGCGGCACGCCGGCGGCTGCAGCTGCCCCCTGCACTCGCGCCGGCGTTCCGCCGGCTGGCTGCTGGCCGGCTCCGGCGGTGCGCTGTGGCCGACGTCCCCGTGGGCCCAGGAAGGCGTGCGCGGCGACGTCGGCTCGCGTTCGCGCTTCACCGGCTTCATCTCCGCCGACGAGGTCGAGCAGGCCGCGTCCGCGCAGTACGGCCAACTCAAGCGCGAGGCCGCTTCCAAGGCGCTGCTCGCGCCCGAAGGCCATCCGCAGCTCGTGCGCCTGCGCGCCATCTCGCAGCGCATCATCCCCTTCGCCGCGCCGTGGAACGCCCGCGCCGCCAAGTGGCGCTGGGAGGTGATCCTCATCCACAAGAAGGACCTCAACGCCTTCTGCATGCCCGGCGGCAAGATCGCCTTCTTCGACGGCCTGCTGTCGCGCCTGCAGCTGGGCGACGACGAGGTCGCGGTGATCCTGGGCCACGAGATGGCTCACGCCCTGCGCGAGCACGCGCGCGAGCGCATGGGCAAGACGGCGGCCACGCGCGTCGGGGCGGGGCTGATCAGCGCCCTTTTCGGCCTGGGCAATCTGGGCGACGCGGCGCTGAACGTCGGCGCCCAGCTGCTGACGCTGAAGTTCAGCCGCGAGGACGAATCCGAGGCCGACCTGATCGGCCTGGACCTGGCCGCCCGCGCCGGCTACGACCCGCGCGCCGGCGT
>CAMLGG010000275.1 GCA_946479475.1 uncultured Ideonella sp.
ACCGCCGACATGTACGGCGTCGGCGCGAACGAGCGCCTGCTGGCCAAGGTGCTGGCATCGCGCCGCAACGAGATCGTCCTCGCGACCAAGTTCGGCAACGTGCGAGCCGAGGACGGGCGCCTGCTGGGCATCGACGGCCGGCCCGAGTACGTCCGCGCGGCCTGCGATGCCAGCTTGAAGCGGCTGGGCGTAGACCACATCGACCTCTACTACCAGCATCGCGTCGACCGCAAGGTGCCGATCGAGGAGACGGTGGGCGCGATGGCCGGGCTGGTCAAGGCCGGCAAGGTGCGCCACCTGGGCCTTTCCGAGGCTTCGGCCGAGACCATCCGCCGCGCCGCCGCCGTGCATCCCATCGCCGCCGTGCAGACCGAGTACTCGCTGTGGACGCGCGACGTCGAGGCCGCGATCCTGCCGGCCCTGCGCGAGCTGGGCATCGGCCTGGTGCCCTACAGCCCGCTCGGGCGCGGCTTCCTGACCGGCAGCATCCGCCGCGTCGACGATCTCGCGGCCGGCGACTGGCGGCGCCAGAACCCGCGCTTCGCCGGAGACAACTTCGCGCACAACCTGGCGCTGGCCGACGCGGTGAAGGCGCTGGCTGCCGAACGAGGCTTGACCGCGGCGCAGCTGGCGCTGGCCTGGCTGCTCGACCGCGGCCCGGACATCGTGCCCATCCCCGGCACCCGCAGCATCGCCCGCCTGGAAGAGAACGCCGTCGCGGCCGGCGTGAAGCTCGATGCCGAGGCGCGGCGCCGGCTCGACACGCTGCTGGCCGAGCACGCCGTGGCGGGAGCGCGCTACGCTGAAGCCGGGATGGCGACGCTCAACGGCTGAGCGGGTCAGGTGCTTCGCGCCGACAATGGCGCGATGCAGGCCGACGCCGTCCAGGACAGCCTTTTCGATCGCCCGGCCCGCGAGGCGATCGCGCCCGGCGCCTGGTTGCTGCACGGCTTCGCGAGCGAGGTGGCGGGGCAACTGCTGGCGGACGTGCGGCAGGTGCTGGCCGGTGCCCCGCTGCGCCACCTCGTCACCCCCGGCGGCTATCGCATGTCGGTGGCGATGAGCAACTGCGGGCCGCTCGGCTGGGTGAGCGACGAGCGTGGCTACCGCTACAGCGCCACCGACCCGGACACCGGCCGGGCATGGCCTGCCATGCCCGGTTCGTTCGCCGCACTCGCGAAGCGCGCTGCGGCCGCTGCCGGATTCGACGGCTTCGAGCCCGATGCCTGCCTCGTCAACCGCTACGAGCCCGGCGCGCGCCTGACGCTGCACCAGGACCGCGACGAGCGTGACCATGGCCAGCCCATCGTCTCGGTCTCGCTGGGTCTTCCGGCGGTCTTCCTCTTCGGCGGCGCGAAGCGCAGCGACCGGCCGCAGCGCCTGGCCGTGGTCCACGGCGACGTCGTCGTGTGGGGCGGTCCGGCGCGCCTGGCCTACCACGGGGTCATGCCGCTCGGCGATGGCGTGCACCCGGCCACCGGCCGCTGCCGCCTCAACCTCACCTTCCGGCGCGCGGGATGAGCGGCGCCAGGGCATTGCGCTTGCCCGCCCCCGACCGATGATCGACAAGCAAGCCACCTTCGTGCTCGGGGCGCAGGACCCGGAGATGCGCGAGATCGAGCGCGTCATCGATTCCCTCGGCCGGGCCCGGGTGCACGCCGCCAAGGGCAGGCGCCGCTGCACGCCGCAGACGGCCTACGAGGCCGACTCGGTGGTCAACGTGGGCCCCGACATGATCCCCCGGCCCGCGCTGCTTCACCCGAAGGCGCCGGCGGTGTTCGTCGAGTGCCGCCTGCTGGGCCGCGAACCGGTCGTGCGGGTGGACCACCACCACCCCGGCGACCCGGGCTACGAGCAATCGCCCGAGAACTACCTGCGCGGCTCCTCGCTGGGGCAGGTGCTGGCGCTGTTGGAGCGCGACCCGACCGAGACGCAACGGCTGCTCGCCGCGAGCGATCACTGCCTCACCGCGGCCTACCGCGGCGAATGTCCCGGGGTGGATCCGCACGAGCTGCTGTACCTGCGCGCCTCCTGGCAGGCCAAGGTCGGCGGGCGAACGGTGTCGGACGTGGTCGAGGGCATCCTCGAAGCGGCCAGGCGCGTGCGCCGGCACTACGACAGCGAGTTCGGGCAGGCGTGCTTCCTCGACCCGACCGAACTGCCGCGGGACCTGGCCGAGGGGGCCGCCTATGCCGGCGTGCCGGTGCGCTACCGCCACCTTCTGCCCGAAGGGGTCCTGAAGGAGATGTTCAAGGGTGGCACGCCCCGGGCGGTCGAGGCCTTCATGGCCGAGCACGAAGCCGCCGGGCGTCGGGTCTACGGCAATCCGTTCCGCGGCTATGCCGGCGCCTACTGGCCCGGCCGGCGTGCGTCGACCTGATCGCGCGATTCAGTCACCGACGGGCCGCCCCTGGGCAATCGATCCCCTTGGGGGACCGACGACGAACGCGGAGCAGGGGCCGGTTTCAGTCGACGACCGGCGGCAGCTGCACCTTGGGCACGCTGCCGTGGGACATCTCGAAGCGCTCCTGGCACGGCACGCAGCGGGACGCGGTGGGTTGCGCCTGCAGCCGGGCGAGCGGGATGTCGACGCCGCAGTCGTCGCAGATGCCATAGTGACCGTCGGCCATGCGCTCGCGCGCGGCCACGATGGCCCGCAGCTCGTCGATGTCGCGCTCCTGCTCGGCGTGCCGCAGCGCCTCCCGGGTGCGCTCCTCGCCACGATCGGCCTGGTCCTCGACGTGGCTCATGGGCACGCTGCGCGGCAGGTCGTTCTTCTCGTCCTCGATGGCAACGACCTCGGCGCGCAGCAACACTTCGCGCTTGTCGAGCGCTTCGCGCAGGTGGGCCAGTTCGGACTCGGTGAGGGCTGCCATGGGGTCTTTCGGAAAATGCCTGCCCCGGTGGGGGCAAGCCGCATGCCCCGGCCCGCCGCGCCGTCCGGCGGAACCTGCCGCGACGGGCCGCTCACAGGCGATGGCGGCTGACTTCAGTCGTCGTACAACTTATGATCGCGGCAGGACCTCTCGCCTGCCGCCATGGACACCACCGCTCCTTCACCCTCGCTTCGCCGTGCCCGCAACCTGACCCAGGAGCTGGTCCAGGCGCTGGCCGACCGCGTCCGCGACGGCCGCCTGCCGCAGGGCAGCAAGCTGCCGACGGAGGCCGCGATCATGGCCGAGTTCGGCGTCAGCCGGACGGTGGTGCGCGAGGCCATTTCCCGCCTGCAAGCCGCCGGCACGGTGCAGACGCGCCACGGCATCGGCACTTTCGTGGTCGGTCTGGGCGAGGGCGGCGCCTTCCACATCCGCCAGCAGCGGCAGCAGACGCTGAAGGACGTGATCGCGGTCCTGGAGCTGCGAATCGGCATCGAGACGGAGGGCGCGGCCCTGGCGGCGCAGCGTCGGACGCTGTCGCAGCTGACGGCGATGCGGCAGGCATTGGATGCCTTCAAGACCGCTGTCGAAGAGGGTAGAGACGCAGTGGGCGCTGACTTCCAGTTCCATCTGGAGATCGCGCGGGCCACCCAGAACGAGCACTTCGCCGAACTGCTGGGCACGCTGGGCGCGGGCATCATCCCTCGCGCCCGTCTCGAGCCGGGCGAGCCGCCGAGCGCCGAGCGGCGCGCCTACCTGCAGCGGGTGAACGCCGAGCACGAGAGCATCCTGGATGCCATTGCCGCCTGCGACGCGGAGGCGGCCCGTGCGGCCATGCGCACCCACCTGGCCAACAGCCGAGAGCGCCGGCGCCGGGCGGCCTGACGGCCGTGACGGCCCGGGGCCTGAGCGGTCGGGCGGCCCGAGGGGGCTGCCGAGGCCGCCTTCGTGGAACTGCGTATGAACTCGTTCGCTCCTAGTTGTACGATGTCCTATCACATCATTCCGCCCCTCTCATCACCACCATGTCGCCCCAAGAACTGCGCCACGCCCTCTCCAGCGGCCTGCTGTCCTTTCCGCTGACCGATTTCGACAGCGAGCTGCGCTTCGACCCGCGTGGCTACGCCGGGCGCCTGGAGTGGCTGATGCCCTACGGGGCCAGCGTTCTCTTCGCCGCCGGCGGCACGGGCGAGTTCTTCTCGCTGGAGCCGGCCGAGTACGCCGAGGTCATCAGGGCGGCGGTCGGCACCTGTCACGGCCGCGTGCCCATCGTGGCCGGGGCCGGCGGTGGCACGACGCTGGCGATCAAGTACGCGCAGGAGGCTGAAGCCCAGGGCGCGCAAGGCATCCTGCTGCTGCCCCACTACCTCACCGAGGCGAGCCAGGAGGGTCTGGTCGCCCACGTCGAGGCGGTGTGCAAGAGCGTGCGCTTCGGTGTCATCGTCTACAACCGGGGCGCCTGTCGCCTGAACGCCGACTCGCTGGCGAAGCTCGCCGAGCGCTGCCCCAACCTCATCGGCTTCAAGGATGGCCTGGGCGACATCGAGCGCATCGTCCAGGTCCGCCAGCGCCTGGGCGACCGCTTCGTCTACATCGGCGGAATGCCCACGCACGAGGTGTATGCCCGCGCGTACCAGGCGCTGGGCGTGCCGACCTACTCGTCGGCGGTCTTCAACTTCATCCCGCGCACGGCGATCGAGTTTTACAACGCCTACGCGTCCGGCGACACGGCGACCACCGGCCGGCTCATCGACGAGTTCTTCCTGCCCTACCTCGAGATCCGCAACAAGGGCGAGGGCTACGCGGTCAGCATCGTCAAGGCCGGCGCCACCCTGGCCGGCCATGGCGCCGGACCGGTGCGCCCGCCGCTGTCGGACCTGAAGCCCGACGAGGTCGAGCAGCTGCGTGCGTTGATGGCCCGCCTCGGGCCGCAGTGACCCCGTCCGCCCCTCACCAACAGGAGACCACATGCTGTTCCGCAAAGCCCTGTGCCTCGCCGCCCTTGCCTTCAGCGCCCTCGGCGCGCAGGCGGCCTATCCCGACAAGCCGGTGACGCTCGTCGTGCCGTTCCCGCCCGGCGGCTCGACCGACACCATCGCCCGCACGCTGGCACCCAAGCTGCAGGAGAAGCTCGGCGGCAGCTTCATCGTCGACAACAAGGCCGGCGCCACCGGCACCATCGGCGCCGCGCAGGTCAAGCGCGCCCCGGCCGACGGCTACACCCTGTTCGTCTCGTCGCTCGGCCCCTTCGTGATCGCGCCTCACCTCATCAAGGGGGTGCAGTACGACGCACTGAAGGACTTCGACCTGCTCACCGTCGCCGTGCAGGCGCCCAACGTGCTGGTCGTGCCGGCCGCCTCGCCCTTCAGGACCGTGGCCGACGTGATCGCCGAGATGAAGAAGCAGCCGGGCAAGCTGAGCTTCGCCTCCTCCGGCAACGGTTCTTCGGACCACCTCACCGCCGAGCTGTTCTGGCAGCAGACCGGCACCTCGGCCATGCACGTGCCCTACAAGGGCGGCGCGCCGGCCATCACCGACCTGCTGGGCGGCGTGGTCGATGCGTCGTTCCAGAACATCAACGCGGTCGTCCAGCACATCAACGCCGGCAAGTTGCGCGCGCTCGCCATCACCGGCGACAAGCGCTCGGCCCTGCTGCCCAACGTGCCGACCATGGCCGAGGCGGGCGTGAAGGGCGTGGACGTCTACTCCTGGCAGGCGGTGGCCGCGCCCAAGGGCTTGCCGGCGGACATCAAGAGCAAGCTCCACGCGGCGCTGGTGGCCGGCCTGAACGACCCGGCCGTCAAGGCCAAGCTGCAGGAGCAGGGCTTCGAGATCGTCGCCAACACGCCCGAGCAGTTCGCCGCCTTCCAGGCGGCGGAGTACGCCCGGTGGAAACGAGTGATCGAAACCGGCAAGATCACTGCAGATTGAGGAACGCCCGAGCCATGAGCGACAGCCCCATCGTCCAGCAGATGCGCGTCGTGCCCGTCGCGGGGCGCGACAGCATGCTGATGAACCTGTCGGGGGCGCATGCCCCTTTCTTCACCCGCAACATCGTCATCGTCACCGACTCTTCGGGCCACGTGGGCCTCGGCGAAGTGCCCGGCGGCGAGAAGATCCGCCAGACGCTGGAGGATGCGCGCGCGCTCGTCGAGGGCCGGCGCATCGGCGAACTGCAGGCGATCCTGAACCAGATGCGCGAGCGCTTCGCCGACCGCGATGCCGGCGGCCGCGGGCTGCAGACCTTCGACCTGCGCACGACCATCCACGCGGTCACCGCGGTCGAGTCCGCGCTGCTCGACCTGCAGGGGCAGCACCTCGGCGTGCCGGTGGCCGCGCTGCTCGGCGAGGGCCAGCAGCGCAGCGCCGTCCGCATGCTCGGCTACCTCTTCTACGTCGGCGATCGCAACGCCACCGACCTGCCCTACGCCAGCGACCCGGGTGCCGACGACGACTGGTTCCGCCTGCGCCACGAACCGGCCTTGACGCCCGAGGCCGTCGTGCGCCTGGCCGAGGCCGCGCAGCAGCGCTACGGCTTCGAGGACTTCAAGCTCAAGGGCGGCGTGCTGCGGCCGGAGGAGGAGGTCGAGGCGATTCGCGCGTTGCACGAGCGCTTCCCCCAGGCGCGCGTGACGCTGGACCCGAACGGCGGCTGGCTGCTGAAGGATGCGGTGCGGGTGCTGCGCGACCTGCACGGCGTCATGGCCTATGCCGAGGATCCGTGCGGCGCGGAGGATGGCTTCAGCGGCCGCGAGGTGATGGCCGAGTTCCGCCGCGCCACCGGCCTGCCGACGGCCACCAACATGATCGCCACCGACTGGCGGCAGATGGTGCACGCGCTGTCGCTGCAGGCGGTCGACATCCCGCTGGCCGATCCGCACTTCTGGACCATGGCCGGATCGGTGCGGGTCGCGCAGACCTGCCGCGACTGGGGCCTGACCTGGGGCTCGCACTCCAACAACC
>CAMLGG010000276.1 GCA_946479475.1 uncultured Ideonella sp.
GGCCCGGTCCCTCCGAGAGGGAATGAGCGCCTACGGGCGGCCGGGCGGCGCTCATGCCGCCTCCCCCGCCGCCGGTTCGATCCGGCGTGGCGGCACGGGCGCGAAGTAGCCCACCAGCAGCAGGAGCAGGCCGACGACGATGAACGACACGATGCGGTACAGGCCGCCATGGTCGGCCAGCTCGATGAAGAAAAGCTTGAGCACGACCACTGCGAGCAGGCCCGCGCCGGCACCCCAGACGAGCCGATGCACGCGCCGGTGGCCCAGCACCATCAGCGCCACGCCGAGCAGCGCCCAGGCGACCGACAGCGAGGCCTGGGTCAGCGTCGAGGCGTACAGGGCGCTGCCCTGCCAGGCCACGCCGGCCAGGTGGTGGCAGGCCCGCAGCACCGCGCCGGTGTAGAGCGCAAAGCCGGTCAGGCCGAGGGCCGCGACCGCGAACGGCGCGGGCGCCCACCGCTGGCCCGCCGGCGGCAGGCCCCGCCACCACACCAGCAGGGCCAGCAGCACGAGCACGTGCCCCAGCTCCAGCGGGTTCAGCAGCGGCAGGTTCGGCAGCGGCGCGGCGTCGCCGGGCAAGCCGTTGCTCAGCCACACCCACAGCAGGAGGTACGCAGCCACCGGGGCCGAGGCCCAGAGCAGGTAGGCCTCGCGGAACTCCGCCACCGGCCAGCGGCCTTGCACGGCCGGACGGGTGAGGGCCGCCAACGCCAGCGCGGGCACCACGACCCAGCCCAGGGCCGCCCAGGCGGAGCCCGGGGCGCCCACCTGTGCCAGGGCGTACTGCAGCTCCCGCGCGCCGAGCGCCAGGAAGAGCCAGAAGCCGAGCACGTGCAGCGGCGCCCGCGCCTGCGCCTGCGCCCATCGGGCCTGGCCGCGCAGCAGGACGGCATGCCAGCCCAGCGCCAGCGGCCACAGCAGCCAGCCGCCGTGGCCGTGCGGCGCCTCGCCCAGCAGCACGAGCTGCAGCCAGGCGACTATCGCCCAGGCCGGCAGCGTGGCCCAGGTCGCCTGGCCGGGGACGTCCCACGCGCGCCAACGCGCGAGGCATGCGAGAGCGACGGAGCTCAGCAACACCCAGCCGCCGAGAGCAGTCGCCCACCAGCCGGGCCAGTCGGTCACCTGCCGCTGAAGGCCGCGCCAGACCTCGGGCGGCAGCACCTGCGTCCACCACAGCAGTGCCCAGGCGATGGCGAGCCACTGCAACGCAAGCCCCCGCGTGGAGGCGGCTTGCGGTCGACGGCGGGCCGCGGCGCGCAGCATGTCGCCACTCATGAGCGCGGCCAGGGTGATCACCAAGGGCGTGAGGAAGGTCGGCCCGCCGAGCGTGGCGGACCAGGGCGACTCGGCGAAGGCCATCCACGCCATGCCCGAGACGGCCTGCCAGGCCGCGCCGCTGATGGCGAGCGCCCGATGCCTCAGCCGCAGGCCCGCCCACAGCGCCGCCACGCCCAGCCAGGGCCAGACCCTCGCCGCCTCGTCGGCCGGAAGCACGAACAAGGCGCTCGCCCCGATCGCGCCCAGGCCGGCCAGCAGGCCCAGCGTCGTGCCGAGGGGCCAGGCCGGCGCCTCGTCGGTCGACACGCCGGCCCTGCGCAGACGCTCGCGCAACCCCGCTGGGAGCGCCAGCCAGGCCGTGGCCAGCAGGCTCGCGGCGATCAGCAGGGCCGCCACCAGGCCCGCCCAGCCGCTGTCCAGCATCGCCTGCCCGTGCAGCACGTGCAAGGTCGCGATGAAGCCGCACAGCGAGAGGACCTGCAAGGCCGCGACCGCCCACGGCATCGCCACGCTTCGCCAACGCGCGGGCAGGAGCGCCGCTGCGAGCGCCAGCGCCGAAGTGGCGACACAGGCCCAGCGCGGCACGAGCAGCAGCCAGGCGATGGACGCGAGCGCGGCCAGGCCGATGGCGAGCGCGCCCGACTGGCCGACCTGCTCCCACGCAGCCAGCTTCGCGGCTGAACGCTGCTGCGAACGCAAGCTCACCGCGTGCATGGCCAGCGCGCCGACGGCGAGCAGGGCCATGCCCAGCGCGGAACCCGTCAGCAGCGGCGTGCCCGCCGAGTCATCGACGCCGAGTGCACTGCCCGTGCGCAGCGCTGCCAGGGCCAGCACCAGCAGGGCGAACGCGCGGGCATAGGCCCGGTGCTGCCGGGTGCCGAGCCAGTACATCCCCGCCGCCTCGATCGCCCAGGTCGCGCCGGTCCATTCGCCTTCGAGCGCGAGCGGGATGGCCAGGGTGCCTAAGATGACCGCGACGATCACGTAGGCCTCGCCGAGCAGCGCATAGCGGGGCGCGCTGCGGCGCATCGTCACGCCGCCCAGCACCAGGTAGACGAGCGCGAAGCCGAGCGCGGCCCAGGCCGGGCCGTCGGCCCAGTCCTTGACCAGCAGGTACTGCAAGCCGTAGGCCACGAGCGGCACGCCGAAGACCAGCGCGCTGTCGACGCGGCCGACCTGGGCCAGCGCCTCCGCCGCGCGGCGCGCCAGCGGATCCGCCTCGTCCGGCAGGCGGCCCAGCGCCAGCGCGCGGCGAGCAAAGAGGACACCGATGGCCGTGAAGAGCACGAAGAACAGCAGCAGCCAGGCTTGCACACCCGCGTAGAGCGCTTCGACGTAGTGGCCCCGGGCCCAGGCACCCGCCAAGGTGAAGGTGCCGACGAAGGCGACCAGGTTGAGCGGGCGCCAGGCCATGAACCAGGCGACGAGGAACACGCCGACGTCCAGCAACGCCAGGTAGCCGAACAGCACGTGGTGGTGGCCGCCGCCGGTGGACACCAGCACCGGCGCCGCAAAGCCCTCGGCCGCCGAGACATAGGCCAGCCAGGGCGCATCCTGCGCGACCGCCAGCACCGCGCTCAGCACGGTCACCGCCAGCAGGAAGGCGAAGGCAGCCTCGGGCGGGATCAGGGCGTGCAGCTTGAGCGAGGCCAGGGTGGTCAGGTAGAGCACGCCTATGCCGGCGCCTTGGAGGATCAGGCCGTAGCCCGTGCCGCCGGCCGCATCGCGCCGGCCGCGCAGGCGCCAGCCCAGGGCGAGCAGCGCGAGGCCGGCCAAGGCGACGCCCGCATAGCGCAGCTCGGGTGGCACGGTGACGCGCTCCGCGGCATAGCGCAGCAGGAAGGCCAGGCCGAGGAACAGCACCAGCACGCCGACCTTGACGATGGTGTTGCCACCGAAGATCCAGTCGCGCAGGAAGGGCGGCAGCCGGTCCTTCAGGGGTGGGGCCGGTGGCCGCGGCGCCGGCGGCGGAGCCACCGGGGTGCGCACCACGGGCGCCGGGGCCGGCACGGGCACGCTCGCGACGGCGTGGCCAGCCACCGGTGCGGCGACGGCCGGCCGAGGCGGCGGCTGCTTCACCGGCTCGAGGACCGGCGCCGGAGCCGGCTCGGGCGTCGCTGACGGCTCATCTGCACTGACAGGCGACGGCGCGACTCCGGCCCGCTGGTTCAGCCGCAGCACCTCGGCGCGCAGCGCCTGGACCTGGCGCTCCAGCTGGGCGACGCGTGCTTCCAGCGACAACGGCGGCACTGTGGCCACCCCTTCCCTCTCCGCGCCCTTGCCAGCGTCGTCGCGCTTGAGCAGCGCGCCGACGACGATCCCCAGCAGCAGTCCCACCATCGCACCGGGGAACTCCGCCAGCCATGCGCCGACGATGACTCCCACGATGCCGAACAAGGTCTTCATGGCACCCCCCGCCAACCCTTGGGCCCTCGATGTGGCGGGGATTATGCGAGGCGCCATCGCCCGCCCCGGGCGGGGTTGGCCCGGGGGGCGCGGCGCGAGCTACCCGGCGTACCGCCGGGTGCTACGGCCGGTCAAGGTTGCTTGATTCGGTGCGCGTCGATGCGCAGCGTGAGCGCCGCGCCCTCGCCCGCCGTCTGCCAGGCGCCGTCGCGGCTGGTGGTCGTCCACATGTTGCCGCTCTTGGCCCAGGTCCACACCGGGTCGACCAGGGGAGGCGACATGGAGCCGGCGACCACCCAGTACGAGCGACCGGCCTTCAGCACCGGGCCGCCCTTCGTGACGAAGAACTGCTCGACCGGGTTCCAGCCCAGGGTCTGCACGGTGGACGTCCAGCGCTCCAGCTCCACCCCGCTGGGCATGGTCTCGGGACCGCCCTCGTCGAGCGCGTCGGTCTGGACCATCACCCGCAGCTTGCGCTGCTCGGTCTCGCTGTTGTTCATCAGCCAGAGGCCGACGCGCGCCAGGCGGTAGTCGCCATCGGCCGGTACGGTGAAGCGGGCGGCCACGGCCTGCTCGGCGTAGACGTCGAAGCCGTTGTAACCCAGCAGCCCGCCCGGCCCGGGCGTGTCGACGATGGGGACGGTCTTGTTCCAGTCGGCACCCGCGGCGGCGGCGGCGCCGGCGGCGAGCCAGCAGGCGGCCGCCACGGCGGCCAGGGCGGTGAGGCGCAGTCTCGGGGTCATGCTCGGTACTCCTTTGGGTCCGCCGATGCTAGGCACGGCGGCTGTGGCAAGCTTGATCGAATCCTGACCAAGCCCTCGTGGCAATCCCGAATGACAGCAGTCCCGCTGGCCCTCGACGAGGCCGGCTTCCCGGTAGCCGGCGGCCGTCCTCTCGACCTGGCGCCCAAGGAGCGCGCGGTGCTCGCGCTGCTGATGCAGCGGCGGCCGGCCGTGGTGCACAAGAATGACTTCGCGGCCGCCGCCTGGCCGGGCCGCACCATGTCGGACGAGAGCCTCGCGCGCAGCATCAGCCGCCTGCGCCGGGCGCTGGTGCCCCACGGGCTCGTGATCGAGTCGGTCTACGGCACCGGCTACCGCCTCGAGGCCGCCGAGCTGCCCGCCGCCACCCAGCCGCGCCTGGCGGTGGCCGCCCATGCGAGCCAGGCCACCGTCGATGCCTATCTGCACGCGCGCCAGCTCGCCCAGCAGCGCACGCCGGCCGCGGTGGGCCGCGCCATCGGCCTGCTGCGCGAGCTCGTCGCCGGCGAGCCCGCCTACACGCCCGCGAGCGTGGCGCTGGCCGAGGCACTCGGCGCCGCCGTCGGCTGGGGCCAGCTGCCGACCGCCGCGACGATCGAGGAAGGCCTGGCGATCCTGGCCGCGGCCGAGCGGATCGACGCCTCCACCCCCGGCCTGGCGAGCGCCCGGGGTACCTTGCTCGACATGGCCTGGCGCTTCGAGGATGCCGCCCGGGCCCATGCCCAGGCCCTGCTGCAGCGTCCCGACGACCCGGACACCCTGCTCACCCACAGCCGCCACCTGCTCTACACCGGGCAGGCCGCGCGCGCAGTGGACCAGCTGCGGGCCGCCCTGCGCCTGTCACCTCACGCGCCGCTGCTGCGCATGACGCTCTCACGCGCGCTGGTGCAGGCAGGGCGCGGACCGGAGGGCCTGGCCGAGGCCGACGCCGCGCTGGCGGAGAACCCGGGCCAGCTGCTGCTGGTGGCCTTTGCGCTGGCCATGCGCGCCATGGTGGCGCCCACACCGGACATCGAGGCGCCGGCCTGGCGCCTTTCGGAAGGGCTGGACACGCCGCCTTTCGTCTGGACGGTGCTTTCCTTCGTGCTGGCCCGACTGCAGCGGCGCGAGCCGGCGCTGGACATCATCGATGCCAGCCTGCTGTGCTCGCGCACGACCACGGGCGAGGCGACGCTGTACGCCGCCCCGCTGGCCGCGCTCGGCGAGTTCGACCGCGCAGCCGCCCTGCTGCAGCGAGCCTACGACGACCGCAGCGGCATGCTGGCCATGGTGCTTCGAGACCCGGCCCACGCGGGCTGGCTGCCGCAGCATCCCATGGGCCGCTCGCTGCTGCGCGGCGTGTTCGGCGAAGGCTCGCTCAGTTGACGGCGAGCTTGCCCGCGCCGGCCGGCCAATCGCGAGCTTCGACGGAAGAGGCACCGAGCAGGGCCAAAAGCGTGTGTCATGGGAGGCGCGATCACAGGGATCGGCCCGGCGCAGCGCCACGACGGCTCACTGCCGCTTGCGCAACCCAATGTGACCCCGGCCACGTCGTCCACGACATCACGCCGGCACCCACAAGGCGGGCAGCCCTCCCGGCAGCGCGCGGAACACCGCCGAGAGCGCCCCACCCGTGACGAGCTCGGTGGCGCGCTCGATCTCCGGCGCGAGGTAGCGGTCCACGTCGATCGAGGCGACCTGCGCGCGCAGCAGCGCGTGAGCGCCTTCGAGCGCCGGCGAGCTCTTCAGCGGCCGGAGGAACTCTATGCCCTGCGCCGCGGCCAGCAGCTCGATGCCGAGGATGTGGGCCACGTTGGCGATCATGGGCTGCAGGCGGCGGGCCGCGAAGGTCGCCATCGAGACGTGGTCCTCCTGGTTCGCCGAGGTGGGCAGGCTGTCCACGCTGGCCGGGTGGGCCAGGCTCTTGTTCTCGCTGGCGAGCGAGGCCGCCGTGACGTGGGCGATCATGAAGCCGCTGTTCAGGCCGGCGTTCGAAGTGAGGAAGGGCGGCAGGCGCGAGACGCTGGTGTCGATCAGCATCGCGATCCGGCGCTCGGCGATGGCGCCGACCTCGGCGATCGCCACCGCCATCGCATCGGCCGCGAGAGCGACCGGCTCGGCGTGGAAGTTGCCGCCGCTGATCATGGCGCCATCAGCGAGTGCCGGGCCGCTCCCAAACTCACTGGCCCCCTCGGGGGGCCGACCGTCGAGCCCGACGGTCTTGGGGGCAGCGTTCGCGAAGACCAGGGGGTTGTCGGTGACTGCGTTGGCTTCGCGGACGAGTACGAGCGAGGCATGACGCAGCTGGTCGAGGCAGGCCCCCACCACCTGCGGCTGGCAGCGCAGGTGGTGGGGGCGCTCACGGTGGACGCGGCTCGTGGCAGCGACGGTCCGTTCGAC
>CAMLGG010000277.1 GCA_946479475.1 uncultured Ideonella sp.
GTCTGCACCCGGCCGACGGTGGTGAGGAAGAAGCCCCCGTCGCGCGAGTTGAAGGCCGTCATCGCGCGGGTGCCGTTGATGCCGACCAGCCAGTCGGCCTCGGACCGGCTGCGCGCCGCATCCGCCAGGCCGAGCATCTGCTCGTCGGTGCGCAGCGCGGCGAAGCCGTCGCGGATGGCCTGCGGCGTCATGCTCTGCAGCCACAGCCGCCTGACGGGCTTCTCGATCTTGCCCTTCGCGCCGGCCGCGTACTGCACGATGAGCCGGAAGATCAGCTCGCCCTCGCGCCCCGCGTCACAGGCGTTGATCAGCTCGGTCACGTCCTTGCGCTTGACCAGCTTGACCACGGCCGACAGCCGGCTCTTGGCCTTGTCTATCGGCGCCAGGTCGAAGTGGGGCGGCACCACGGGCAGGTGCGCGAAGCTCCACTTGCCGCGCTTGACGTCGTACTCCTCCGGCGCCTTGATCTCGACCAGGTGGCCGACGGCCGAGGTCACGACATAGCGCTCGTTCTCGAAGTGGTCGGCGGCCTTCTCGAACTTGCCGGCCACCGGCGTCAGTGCCCGGACGATGTCCTGTGCGACGCTGGGCTTCTCCGCGATGATCAGTGATTTGCTCATTTCTTTGCCATGGGGACACGAGAGCTTCAGCCGCGTGCCTACAATTTGCCTTCACGCGTGCGCACGTACGCGTACGCATCCGTACGCCCGCGTGCACACGCGCCCACACAATTCAATGTACCCAATGAAGTCGGTCAAGCAAGCCCGCCCCGCCAAACGCCCATCCAGCCGTCCGGCCGGCCGCCGCATCCAGGTCCGGCGCAGCGGCGTGCACGGCAAGGGCGTCTTCGCGCTGCAGCCCATCGAGCCCGGCGAGACCCTGATCGAGTACACCGGCGAGGTCATCAGCTGGGAGGAGGCGCTGGACCGCCACCCCCACGACCCCAGCCAGCCGGACCACACCTTCTACTTCCAGCTCGATGACGGCGAGAAGGTCATCGACGCCCTTTACGGTGGCAACGCCGCACGCTGGATCAACCACGCCTGCGATCCCAACTGCGAGGCCGACGAGGAAGAGGGCCGGGTCTTCATCAAGGCGCTGCGCCCCATCGCCCCCGGCGAGGAGCTGTTCTACGACTACCGGCTGTCGATCGACGAGCGCCTGACGCCGTCGCTGAAGAAGCGCTTCGAATGCCGTTGCGGCGCGAGCAACTGCCGGGGCACCTTGCTGCTGCCCAGGCGCGGCGCGTCGTCGTCGGCGCGCGGCGGCTGAAGGCCCAGACCGAAGGACACGAGGCGAGCCCATGGAAACCAGCGTCCAACCCTTCGGCGTGCCCGAGCACGGCGGGCACCACGGCAGCTGGGGCACGCAGGCCCTGTGGGAGCAGCTGAGCCCGATGCTGCCGGGGCTGTCGATCGAGGTCGTGGACCGCCTGGGCTCGACCAACGCGGTGCTGGTCGATCGCCTGCGTGAAGCCTCGCGAGGCGCGCGCGATGCCCATGGGCGCGGCCTGCGGGCCGATGACCTGCGCCCCACCCTGCTGGTGGCCATCGACCAGACCCAGGGCCGGGGCCGGCTCGGCCGCAACTGGCAGTCCAGCGCCGGCGCCTCGCTGACCTTCTCGCTCAGCATGCCGCTCGAACGGGCCGACTGGTCCGGGCTGTCGCTGGCGGTCGGCGTGGCCATCGCGGGCGCCTTCGATACCGCAGGTTCGGCCATCGGCCTGAAGTGGCCGAACGACCTCTGGCTGCGCCAGGGCGAGGCCCTGGGCCGCAAGGTCGGCGGCATCCTGATCGAGGCGATGGGCATAGGCGACCACCGCATGGCCGTCATCGGCGTCGGCCTGAACGTGCAGCCGGTCCACATGGCCGAGGCGGCCGCGAGCCTGTCCGAGATGGATCCGCAACTGACCCCGCAGTCGGCGCTGGCGCGCCTGATGCCGCCCCTGGTCCGCGCGCTGGTGAGCTTCGAGCGTGAGGGCTTCGCCGGCTTCGAGGCCGCCTACGCCCAGCGCGACCTCCTGCGCGGCGGCCAGGTCGTGACCACCGATTCGACCTGCCCGCGCGGCGAAGCGATCGGCGTCGATGCCGATGGCGCCCTGCAGGTGCGCGACGAGGCCGGCCAAGTCCACCGCATCGTCAGCGGCGAGGTCAGCGTGCGCCCGGCCCCTGCGGCCGAGCCGCGCGTCTGAGCGCCCCCGGCCCGGCCGATGCTGCGCCTGCTGGTCGCCACGCTGCTGGTGGCCAACCTGCTGTTCTGGGCCTGGCACCACACGCCACTGGCCCAGGCGCTCGGCCTGCCGGCCGGTGAGCCGGGCCGCGAGCCCGAACGCCTGCAGCGCCAGTACCACCCCGAGGCGATCCAGCTGTTGAAGCCCGGGGCGAAGCCGGTCGCTGCCGGCGCCGCGGCCAGCACGCAGTCCGCAGGTTCCGGCAGCCCGGCGCTTTGCCTCGAGGCCGGCCCCCTGGACGAGGCCGCTGCCGGCGCGGCCCAGCGCGAGCTCGGCCAGGCAGGCGTGCCCGCCGGCGGCTGGGTCGACATGCGCCGCGAGCTGCCCGGCCGCTGGATCGTCTACATGGGCCGCTATCCCGAGCGCGAGACCCTGGCCAGGAAGGCCGAGGAACTGCAGCGCCTCGGGCTGCAGGCCGTCGAGCTCAGGGCACCGGCCGAGCTGGCGCCCGGCCTGGCCCTGGGCGAGTTCGAAGCCCAGGCCGAAGCGCAGGGCCGGCTCGAGCGCCTGCAGGCGCGCGGGGTCCGCACGGCGCGGGTGGTGCAACTGCCATCACCGGGCGCCGAGCATCGCCTGCGGGTCGACCGCGTTGCGCCGGCGGTTGCCGAGCGCCTGGCCGCGATGAGCCGCCAGGATGGGGCGACGCGCTGGCAAGCCTGCGCCCCCTGAATCGACCCCTGCGCCGCCTTCAGCGTCGCTCCCCGAGCAGATCAGGCGTCCGGGGGCGGCCCGTCGACGACCTGACCCGCCGCGGTGCCAGGGCCAGGCAGGCCAGGCCCAGCGCCGCCACCGCCCACGCCCCCAAGGCGCCGCCGCCCGTGCCGCTGCCTTCATCGCCCTGGCCGGCCGGGGCCTCGCGATCCGGCCCCAGCGCGACGGCCGCCCGCAGCTCGGGCGTGTCGATGATCTCCACCGGCCAGTTCGGTCGCTGGTACTGCCGCCCGGCAGCCAGGGCCTCGGCATACGCAAGGGCCTGCGGCGCATCCAGGATGCCGGCGCCGCAGGTGCTGGTCGTGCAGGCGCAACGGCCGGGATGCGCCGCGCCGCACTCGCCCATCAACGGGGCGCGCACGTGGGGCCGCGCCGAGGCCGCGAGGCCATCGACCAGCTGCCCGGCACTGAGGGCCGGGTCGACGGCAAGCATCAAGGCCAGCGTACCGCTGACGACCGGCGTGGCGAAGCTGGTGCCGAAGCGCGGCGAGTAGCCCGTCGCTCCCGGCTCCTGCGCGCCGAAGTTGTCCACGCCGAGCAGGCCGCTGTCGGCGAGCAGGGTGCCCCAGTTCCCCCCGGCATCGTCGCCGCCGACGGTGGCAACGTGCAGCGCCGGGCCGAAGGCCGAGTAGTGCGTCTTGAAGCCATCGCGGTTCAGCGCCGCCACGCCGACCACGTGCCGGCAGTTCGCCGGCCGGGTGGGCGCGGCGTGGGTGTTGCCGCCGGCCGCCACCACGACGATGCCGCGGCCCCACAGTTCGTCGATGGCGTCCTGGTACTCGGCATTGCAGTCGGCCTCGCCGCCGAAGCTGAGGTTGACGATGCGGGCCGGGTGCGGGTTCACCGGCGCCCATTCGGCACAGCCGGCGTTCGGGTCCTGCGTGTCGGCGAACTGCCTGCACACCGGCAGGCCGGCGGCCCAGCGCATGCCGTCCACGATGTCGCGCACCGTTGCGCCGCACTTGCCGGCAACGCGCACGGGCAAGACGCGCGCGGCCCAGTCGATGCCGGCCACGCCCAGCCCGTTGTCGCTGTGGGCCGCGACGAGGCCCATGACCGCGGTGCCGTGCCAGCTGCTCGCCTCTTCCTTGCAGGCGCCGTAGCGGGTCGGGTCCGCGCTGCGGTCGGCTGCGTCCACCCAGTCGCCGGGGTCGTGCGCGTCGGCGTCCCGGCCGTCGCCGTCGTTCGCATCGCCTCGGCCGGCTGTCGCGTCCCAGTCGGACACCATGTCGTAACCCGGCAGCACGCGACGCGGGTCGAGGTCGGGGTGGTCCGTCCAGCCGGAGTCCAGCACCGCCACCACCGTCTGCTGGCTGCCCGTCGTGGCCGACGACCAGGCCGACTGCATGCCCGGCACCCCACGCAGGCGCGCCTCGAGCGCGTTGCCGTTGGTTCCGGACACCGGCTGCAGCCACCACTGGCCCTCGGTGCCGGCGAACAGCGGGTCGTTCGGCGGCACGCCCTGGCGCGACTCGCGGACGTCCGCCACCACCCACTCGACTTCCGGCCGTGCGGCCAGGCGCCGTTGCCAGCGACTCGCCTCGGCGGCAGACCACGCACGGGCGGGACGCAGACGCAGCGAAGCCCGGCCGACCGGCTCCAGCCGCATGCCGGGCAGCCAGCCCAGGCCGGTATCCGCGAGCAGGGCCGCCCAGCGACGGGCGTGAGCCGCGCGCGCGGTGCGCTCGGCCGTCTGGTCGTCGCCGGCGAGCGACTGCCGGCGGGCATCGATGTGCGCCGGCGCCTCCTTCAGGCGCACGATCAGGCCGCGGACTGGCGCCTGCCCGGGCTCGGCTGCGGAAGCAGCCGGGCCGCAGCCCAGCAGGGCGGCAAGCCAGAGCCAGCGGAGGAATGATCGCATCAGGGGGCAGGACACGGGAAAGTCGGGCGCGTTGGAAAGGGCTGGGGGCCAAGGGCGGGCGCGGCCCGGGGTGTTGGCACCGTCGTTATCGGCGATTGCCGGCCGAACCACAGGGTGGCCCGGCCGGCTGGTGTCAACGCCAGGGCCACCGCCGAGGCAGGAGCAAGGCCAGCAGGAGCAGCGCGGCAAGCCACCACGGCGACAACGCCCCGCCACCGCCGCCGCTGGAGCTGGCCGGGCTCACCGTCAGCGTGCGAGTGGTGGCGGCTTGCCGGCCGGTGTCGTCCGTGATGGTCAGCTTCACGGTCACGTTGCCGGCGGCCCGGGCGACCAGCGTGGCGGTCGCCCCATCGGTGGCACCGCTGAGCGAGGCCACGTTGCTGCCGCTGGTGACTGCCCAGGCGTAGCCCGCGATGGTGTGGCCGCTGTCGACGACGGAGCCCTCGGCGCTCAGGCTCACGCTGTCCCCGACCTCCGGCTGGGTCGGCGTGGCGGTGATGGCCGCAGCGAGCGCCGAGCCGACTTCCAGAGGCTGGACGATCGAGGCGCTGGCCCCCTGGCTGTCGGTCACCGTGAGCTTGACCTCGACCTGGCCGGCGCTGGTGACCTGCACGGTGGCCGTGCTCGCGTTGGTGGCGCTGGTGATCCTGGCGCTGCCGCTGCGGATCGACCATTGGTAGCTGGCGATGCTCCGCCCGGCCAGGGCGCTGGTGCCGGTGGAGCTCAGGGTGACGCTGGCCCCGGCGATCGGCGTGCGATTGGACGGCGAGGTGAGCGGGAAGGGTCCGCTGAGCGCGCGGGCGACCGCCCCGCCAGCGTCCGTCATGCCGGCGCCGCAGGTGCTGGTGCTGCAGTAGCACTCGCTGTCCTGCGGGGTCTCGCTCGGCGCGAGGCAGGTGCCGGCGCCGCTGTCGGCACCGGTGGTCGGGAAGCTGCGCGCGCTGGACTTCAGCGCGCTCGTCACCTGTGCCGGCGACAGCTCCGGATTGGCCGAGAGCATCAGCGCCACGGTGCCGGCGACGATGGGCGAGGAGAAGCTCGTGCCCAGGGTGAGGCGCACGTCGCCATCGCTGTAGGTCGATTGGGAGGCGCCCGGCGTCGTCGTTCCCGGATTGGTCGTCGACAGCAGCGGGTACAGGCAGGTGCCCGTCTCGTTGATGCAGTTGCCGCCCGGCGCGCTGACGGCGACCTCGGGGCCGAGGTCCGAGTAGCCGACCTTGGTGCCGACGTGGCGCAGGCCGGCGACCGCGACGACGCCCGGGCAGTTGGCCGGCGTGCCGACCGCCAGCCCGTCGTTGCCGGCGGCGGCCACGACGACCACGCCCGCCGCCGTCAGGTCCCGCATCGCCGCGGTGTAGGCGGCCGTGCAGGCGTCGGCCGAGCCGAGGCTCAGGTTCAGCACCTGGGCGGGATGCGCGTTGGCGGGCAGGCTGCCGTCGGTGCTCAGGCCGGCGGCCCAGTACATCCCGGCGATGATGTCCGAGTCGTAGCCGCCGCACTTGCCGAGCACGCGCACCGGCAGGATCCGCGAATCGCGGGCTATGCCGGCCATGCCGACGCCGTTGCCGGTGGCGGCGGCGACGATGCCGCTGACCTGGGTGCCGTGCCAGCTCGAATCAGACTCGCCGCAGTCCTTGAAGTCCCCCGCGGCGTCCTCGGCCGCGGTGATCCAGTCGCCCGGATCATGCGGGTCGCTGTCGTCCAGGTTGCCGTCGTTCGCCGTGGCCACGTCGTCGACCGCATAGCCGACGAAATCGTAGCCCTGGACGATCTTGCCGTTGAGGTCCTGGTGGTCCGTGATGCCCGTGTCGAGCACCGCGATGACCACGCCCGCTCCGGTGGCCTTGGCCCAGGCCGGCTCGACGTCGATGGACGACTTCACGGTCGCGTCGTTCGCCCGCAGGTACCACTGGCCGCTGTTCGGCGTGCGCTGGGTGGTGGCCGCGTACAGCGGGTCGTTCGGCGCGGCGAGC
>CAMLGG010000278.1 GCA_946479475.1 uncultured Ideonella sp.
GTTGGCGAAGCTGGCGCTCCGGCATCGCATGGCGGTGGCCACGGGCGCGCTCGTGGTCACGGCCGGCCTCGTGGGCACCGGCGTGGCGGCCCTGCAGGCGCGGCGCGCCACCGAGGCCGCCCAGCAGGCTCAGGTGGTCAAGCAGTTCGTGATCGACGCCTTCCGGGCCAGCGTGCAGGACGACCCGCTGGCCGAGGGGGGCGATGCGGGTTCGTTCGAGCGCATGCTCGAGCGCAACGCCCAGCTGATCGAGCGTGCGCAGGCACCGCGCCTGCAAGCCGAGCTCTACGGCACGGTGGCGCGGGTGCTGATGGACCGCAAGAGCTTCGCCAAGGCCATCGTCTATGCGCGCAAGCAGGGCGAGGTGCTGGCCCGGATCCAGGCCGCGCCGCAGGAACAGGCCGAGGCGGCGCTGCAGCTTTCCGAGGCGATGCTGGGCCAGGGCGATGCGAGCGGCGCAGCAGAGCAGGCCCGGCTCGCCCTGCAGCTGGCCGGCGATGACGAGGCGCTCGGGGCGCGGGTCCGCGAGCGGGTGGCCGCCATGCAGGAGGCGGCCAGCGCACCCGGCGCCTCGCAGCCACGCAGGGCCTTCACCGCCTCGCCGGAACGCTGAGCGTCAGGCGGTTGCCGCCACCGGGCAGGCGCGCCAGTTCGACCTTGCCGCCGCAGGCGGCGAGGCCGTCGTGGATCTGGGCCAGCCGCTCGCGGGCCGAATCGGACTCCTCGCTGCGGCCGTTGTCGGTGATCAGCACCCGCAGCTCTTCGCCCCCCTCCGGCAGGTGCAGGTGCACCGCGGCCTCCGAGGCATCGGAGCAGGAGGCGAGGTAGGAGAGCGCCCCCTGCATCGCCCGGTGCAGGGGGAGGGCGCGCTCGCCGACCGCCAGGCCGAAGCCGTGGTCGCGCTGCACACTGAGCCGGCATCCGGGATGGGCGCGTGCGCACTCGGCCATGAGCTCGTCCAGCGCCGCCTCGACGCTGCCGCTGCCGTCCACGATGCGATGGCGCAGGGGCTCGGTCAGGTTCGCGCCGACGGTGTCCAGCTGCTCGGCCAGCGCCATGAGGTGCAGCGTGGTGCGATGCGCGCGGCCGCGCTCCTCATCGTCCTCGGCGGCCTCGGCCAGGCGGGCCGCGTGGCGCGCGCACAGGCGCACGGCCGACAGCGCCGCATCGAAGCGGCCGACGATGCGGCGGGCCATCCTTTCGTGCTGCAGCGCCTCGGCCGGCGGCGGCGCGGCCGGCAGGCTGGCCGGCAGGCTGGGCGAGCCTGCGTCGCTGGCCGGCGCACCCGTCGGCGTGCCGCCCAGCGTGCTGTTGCGGGCCGCCAGTGCCTCCGCCAGTTCGGCCAGGGCGCCGCGCACCCGCTTGAGCTCGGCGCCGACCATCGGCCCGTCCAGCGGTTCGTAGCGCCCCTCGACCAGGCCGCGCAGCCCCTCCCTCAGCACGACGAGCGACGTCCTCAGGCGCCGGGCCAGGACGATCACGCCCAGCAGCCCGGCGAGCGCGGCGGCGGCAATGACCCCCAGCTGCAGCGCGAAGGACCGCCGCTCGGCGGCCAGCAGCGCATCCGGGGTCATGGTGACGCGCACGTAGCCGGCCACCGGGCCCAGCCGGAAGGTGGGCTGCACCTCCTCCGGCATCGAGACATGCGGCGCCGGGGTGTCGAAGAAATCGATGTCCGGCACGCTGGAGCGCACCGGCAGCTCGGCCGAGGGAAGGCCGGCGGCCAGCGGCGTGCCGGGCAGCGAGACGAAGGGCTTGCGCGACGCGTCCAGGATGTCGATGGCCGCGATCGCGGGGTCGTGCCTCAGCAACTCCCGCACCGACCGGTCCAGCGCCGCCGCGTTGCCCGAGATCAGGCCGTACTCGCTCGCCTCCGCGAGCGCCGAGGCGACCAGGGCCGCGCGGCCCTGCAGCTCCTGCCGCAGGCGCTCCTCGGCGCCGGCGTGCGTCCAGCCGGTGACGGCGAGCAGGGCGAACGCCGGCAGCACCGCGGCCGCGACGAGCAGGCCGACCAGGCTGGAGGTGAAACGCGGGCGACCTGTCATCGTCATGCGGGGAAGTTGCCGAGTTCGCGCACCGACGCGTCGACCGTCACGTCGAGCGAGC
Source organism: uncultured Ideonella sp. (assembly GCA_946479475.1). The sequence continues at coordinate 2,107 of CAMLGG010000278.1, forward strand.
GCGCCACCGAATCGTTGATGGCCACCCGCCAGTACAGCGGGTACTGCGGGTCGACGACCTGGCCCGCCATCAGGGCCTCGACCATGCCGGCGAGCTGTGCCGCCACGTCGTCGACCGTCGCGTACGCTGCCCCCAGCGTGCCCGCGCTCACCATCGCCTTGGAAAAGCCGATCACGCCCTGCCTTCGCCGGTAGGTGGACTCCAGCACCGCCCGCGCGACCTGGGCGTTGTAGAGCTCAGGGTCCGGCACGGCGAGGATCACGCTGGCCGAGGTGAGCGCCGCCAGGGCGCGGACCGGATTGCCGCCGGCCTCGACCAGCTCGAAGGCGACGGCGAGGTCAGCCGCCGCGGCGGCCCGCTCGATCAAGGGCCGCAGGTGCTTCGTCGACGGGCTCAGCAGCACACCCACCAGCACCTTGCGCCGGTACAGGCGGCGGATCAGCTGCATCTGGGAGGTCGGCGAGGCCTCGGCGAAGATGGCGGTGGTGGCCTGGCTTCGGCGCACGGGGGTCGCGGCCGTCAGGCGGGCGTAGGTCTCGGAGGAGACGAAGGCCGAGACCAGCGGGCCGGCCACGTCGGCCTTGAGCGCGGCCTGGAGCGCGGCGGGCCCGACGGCCAGGTAGACGGCCGCGCCGCCCCGTGCCGCGAGCACATGCACGTCATCGGAGACCTGCGATCCGGGGAAGCGTTGCTTCAGCGCGGCGACGACCGGGCCTGCCCCCTCGGAAGCCGAGCCGAGGAGGATTCGCAGTTCGGCCGCGGCCGCCCACACCGGCAACGTCCAGCCCCAGGCCGCGGCCGCGCCGGCCAGCAGGCGCGCAGCGGCGCGCCGCCGGCCGGGCCGGGCGGGTGGCTTGGCCGCAGGGGCCTGCATGGTCTTCGTCACCTGTTTCCGGCCTGCTCAATAGGCCACTTGGAAGCTGACGAAGAAGGTGTCGGCCGTGCCGTCCTGGCCGAGCAGGTGGCCGTCCGGCGCCAGCAGGCGCAGGTGGTCCGCCCGGCGGTAGCTCAGCAGGGCCCGGCCGCGTGCCTCCTCCCAGCGAAGTTCCTTGGCGAGCACCAGGTCGGCCCGCCCGGCCGTCTGCGTCGACGTGTTGAGCCGCGTGGAGCCGTAGTAGGCCGCGGACGCGCGCCAGCCTTCGCCGAGGTCGACGCTGGTGCCGACCGAGGCCGACCAGGGCCGCGGCCGCGGGCCGCTCGTCGCCGGCCCGCTGTGGGACCCCTCGGTCATGGTCGATACGCCCACGAAGCCCGACCAGCGCTCGCCGATGTTGCCGGCCGCACGCGCCTCGATGCCGTAGAACTCGCCGTGCGCAGGCTTGCCGGGGTCCTCAGGCGACCTGGCGAACCACACCCTTCCCTTCTGCCTCGTCCAGAACGCCCGCGCCTCGACCGTGGCGTCGGACTCCGGCAAGGTGAGCAGGTAGCCCACGTCCCAGGACTGCATCCGCTCCTGCGTGACGATGCCGGTGTTGCCGCCGAGCCGGAGAAGGTTGCCCTTGTCCGATGCCCAGTCGCCGACCGACCAGGCGGCCCGCAGCGTCTGCGCCGGCGTGACCCGCCAGTTCACGCCCGCCCGCATCGAGCGGTCGTGGTTGGCCGCCGCGCCATCGTCGACCGAGGCGCCGAGGTTGACGTTGACATCGCCGCTGGCAGGCCACTCCACCGCGCCGAAGACGCGCCTGAAGGCCGTCGACCAGCGCAGCAGCCCGGGGTCGCGCAGCCGCGCCTGCTCCTGCCGCCAGCCAACGCCGCCGACGATGCGCACGCCACTGTCGAACACATGGACATCCTGCAGCTCCAGCCGCATGCGGCGCTGGTAGGCGAGCGTGCCCGAACAGTCCTTGCCCTTCGCCGCGGGCATCTGCGTCGCCAGCGCGAATGCGGGCCCCTGCCCCGATGCGGTCTCCTCCGCGTCGCAACCCGTCGGGCGCAGGTCCTGCGTGTTGGCCCACTGGTCCAGGCGCAGGCCGAGCTGGTTGGAGGGCGCCAGTGCCCGCGTCCAGGCGACCTTGGCGTAGCCCGAGCGCAGGGTCTGCCGGTCCAGCGGGGGTGTCGCCTGCAGGTCGCCCTCGCGCTCGCCGTAGAGGTAGGCCATGTCGACCGCCAGGTTGGAGGCCGCGTCGAGGGACCAGGCACTGCGCAGCGTCATGCGGTCGAGCGTCAACGGGTCGGGCCGCGCGGTCGTGGCCCGGTCGTCGGTGATCTCGCCTCGCTGGCGGCGATGCAGCGTCAGCCGGACGGAGCCGGGGCCGAGGCTGAGGCCGGCGCGCGCGAGGATCCGCGTGGTGTCGTAGGCGCCGTAGGTGATGCGGCCGTAGCCGCGCTCGATGTCCGCAGGATGCTTGGTGACGACGTTGACGATCACCATCGTGACGGCGTCGCCGTATCCGGCCGTGCCCGGCCCTCGCGTCACCTCTATCCGCTCGACATCGTCGATGCTGACCGGCACGTCGGCCCAGTCGTCGTCCTCGGCGAGCGCCTCGGCGCCCACCTCGACGCCGTCAATCAGCAGCGTCACGTGCGAAGGGCCGACGCTGGTCTTGGCAAGCTTGAGGTCGTAGTTCGCGCCGCCCAGGCGCTGCGGGCCGCCCCCGGCGACGACCCGCACCGCCTCCCCCACGCCGACGAAGCCGTAGCGGCCGAGCATCTCGGCGGTCAGCACCGTCACGCTCGCCGGCACGTCGCGCGGCGCCTGGCGCAGGTAGGTGGGCGTGAGCACCGGCTGCAGGCCGTCCGGCTCCGCCAGCGGGTCGTCGGCCCAGGCCTCCTGGGCACGCACGGGCGCGCAGGCGCCGGCCAGGGCCAGGCTGCCGATGAAGGCAAGGCGGTGCATCGGCTTCACGAATGGGCCCGGCCCGATCGGCGATCGGCCAACGCCCCCTCCAGTCGTTCGAGTGGTTGTCTGAAATAGGCACTGACCATCGGCTGCCGGCGAAGCGCCTGCCTGGACAGCGCGGCCAGCTCGGCCGCCCGGGCCCGGTCGCCCGCCGCCAGCACGCAGCTGCCCAGCACCGCACGCGCTCGTGCGACAACGGGGCTGTCCGGCGAGCGGCGGGGCGACTCGGTGGCGAGGTAGCCCTCGAGCGCAGCCGCTCCCTCGGCCGGCCGGCCCAGCGCGCAAAGGGCCTCGCCGCGCGGTGCCAGGTCGGCTCCCGCCAGCGGGGCGGAGGCCTCGGCGGGCGGAAGTGCTGCCAGCGCCGCGGCAGGCTGCCCGCTGCCCAGCAGGACGCTGCTGCGGACCAGGGCGGTGTCGAGATCCGGCAGCTCCCGGGGCGCCGTGGCCGGCGCGGGGCCCAGCAGCTCCAGCGCTTCGGCATGGCGCCCCTGCATGCCCAGGCTGAGCGCCAGGCTGGCCCGGGTGCGCGGCGCCAGCGGGCTGCCCTGGCGGTTCATCAGGCCGAGCTGGGATTGAAGGGCGTCGTCCCCGCGCGAGTGCTCGCCGCGCACGATGCGCGTCCACGCCAGAGCCCGGGGCGCGTACGGGATCAGCATGAGCTCGTCGCCCACCGGCGCTATGCGGGCAAGCGCGCCGGCCAGCAGCGGCTCGGCGCGGTCGAAGTCGTGCCAGTCGGCATAGAGGGTGCCCAGGAAGTAGTCGCTCCACGCCCCGGCCTCGGCGATGCCGCGGCAACCTCTTTGCTTCACGATCTCGCGGTCGGCCAGGATGACCGCCTCCGCCGCGTCGAAGCTCAGGCGGTACTGCGGGTCGTTGGCGAAGAGGAAGGCGGTGTAGTAGATCTCCGCGAAGGCGGCGGTGCTGTCTCGCGGGCCGCCGAGCTGGCGCAGGTCGGCGATGATCGACGCGCCGAGCTCGCGCGCCTCGGCGACGCGGCGCTGGCCGATCAGCATGCGCCAGAGGATCCAGCGCAGGTTCAGCACCCTGTGCGAGGCGGCGCCCTCGATCTCGGTCGCGGTCGCCACCGCCGCCCGCGCCCGCTCCAGCGCCACTTCGGGCTCGCCGTTCATGGCGGCGAGCGAAGCGCGCACGTTCAACGCCAGCGCGCGCTCGATGGCCTGCGGCGGCAGCGCCTGCGTGATCTGCGCGTCCAGCTTGTCGAGCTCCAGGCCCAGCATGCGCGCCTTGGGCTGGGCGGCCAGGCTCGCCGCCAGCTGCAGCCGCGCGACGATCGCCAGCCGCGGGTCGCTGCCGGCCCAGGACACCGCCTGCGCCGCCAGCTGCTCGGCGCGCGGCGCACGGCCGAGCTTGAGCAGCGCCTGCGAAAGGGCGATGGCCGCGTTGGCGCGCTCGCCCGGCGAAGCCGCGCTCTCGCTCAGCACCTCCAGCCGGCGCTCGGCGTGGCGCTCGGCCAGGTCGAAGCTGGCCATCTCGTCGAACAGGTTGCTGACCACGCCGTGCAGCTCGGCCTGCAGGGCCGGCTGGCCGGCGAAGCGCTCGTCGATGAGGGCGGCGCCACGTTGCAGCAGGTACTCGCGCGGCACCCCGCGCGTACCCAGCCTGCGGGACTCGGCCGGATCGACGCGGAAGGTGTCCAGCACGAAGTTCTTGACGGCCCCGGCGCGCGCGGCCGCCTCGTTGGCCTGGTGCGCCTGGGCCAGCGAGAAGCCGGCGGCCGCGGCCACCGACGCCGCGCCCACCGCGCCGAGCGCCAGGCCGGTGCGGGAGCGGGCCGCGAAGCGGCCGACG
>CAMLGG010000279.1 GCA_946479475.1 uncultured Ideonella sp.
GCGCCGCCGCCGCTGCAGTACGAAGCCGTCTTCCTCGAGGTCTCGCGCGACTGGGGCATGGCCGTGGCGGACTACGACAACGACGGCCACCAGGACCTGTTCATCACCGGCCACGACCCGAACGACCGCATCTGGTACTGGACGGCCTCCGGCTACGTGCCCTCGGCCTTCGTCTTCCCGAACTCCGACCGGCACGACTGCGACGCAGCGGACGTCGACGGCGACGGCCTGCTCGACCTGTACTGCGCGGTCGGGGCGGACGAGGGCCGGGGTCGCGGCCCCAAGGAGCTGTGGATGCAGGAGCCCGGCGGCAGCTTCCGCCTGGCCAGGGACTCCGGCGCCGACGACCCGTACGGCCGCGGCCGCATCCCGCTGTTCTTCGACCTCGACCACGACGGCCATCCGGATCTCTACCTCAGCAACGACGCCAGCCCTCGCTCCAGCAGCGACGAAGCCAACATCAACCACGTCTTCCGCAACCGGGGCGACGGCCGCTTCAGGGAGGTGAAGACCCTGGCCACCGGCGCACGCGGCTTCCGCTGCGTGGCCAAGGGCGACGTGGATGGCGACGGCTGGGACGACCTGGTCGTGTGCAACGAGCAGAAGGACGCGCACGTCTATCTCAACGACCGGGCGGGAGATTTCACCGAGCTGGCCGCACCCGCCATCGCCAGCTGGCGCGATGCGCAGCTGGCCGACATGGACGGCGACGGCCGGCAGGACCTGGTGGTGCTGACCAACCTCAACCACCTGCAGGTCTGGCTGAACACCGGCAGCCCGCCGTACTTCACGGCCGCGGCGGTGGACGACGTCCAACCCGCGGCCAGCAAGGGCCTGACCGTGGGCGACTTCGACCGCAACGGCCACCCCGACATCTACGTCGTCCTGGCCCGGCTGGACTGCCTGGACCTCATGCACGACCTCGCGCCCGACTGGGTCTACTGGGGCCAGGCCGGCGGCGGGTGGGCGAAGCAGAAGCTGGTGCAGGACTACGACGGTTGCGGCCACCAGGCGGCGACGGTCGATGGCGACAAGGTGCTGCTGGCCAACGGCGGCACCGGCTACGAGGGGCCGAGCTACCTGATCCGCTGGCTGCCCTGAAAGATTCGGGCCGCGGGCGTGCGCGATGACACGCCGGCGATCAGGGAGGCGGTGCTACGCTGCGGGCCCGGCGCCCCAGGCACCGGCACTTCCCCTCGCTTCGCTTCCCCATGTCTGCCGTCCTTCGCCGCCTCGTGCGGCTGCTGCTTTTTCTCGCGATGTCCGGCGCCCTGGCGGCGGGCGCGCGGGGCGCAGGGCTGGAGGTGCAACTGGTGGCGGAAGACCTGCAGGCCTCGGCCATGCACGAGGCGGTCCGCAGCACGCTGCCACCGCTGTGGCAGGACCAGGGCGAGCGCATCCAGCGGGTGCTGCCCTACCGCGACGAGGGCAGCTGGCTGCGGATCGTGCCGCGGCGCCTGCCGACCGAGCCGCTGCTCGTCATCGAGGGCCAGCTGGCCGACACGGTGGAGCTGCACCTGCCCGGCGGGCGGATCGTCAGCCGCAGCAAGATGCATCCGGACGAGCCGGGCGCCTCGGCCATTGCCCTGGTCTTCCCGCTGCCGGCCGACCTGCCCGAAGGCTCGATCCTGCTGCTTCACGCCGCGCACCACCACCGCGTGAACGTCGACTTCTCCATCGTGCCGGCGGCGCAATGGCGCGACTACGAGCGCACCCGGCTCGTCACCTCGGCGGCCCTGTACACGGCGATGGCCGCCTTCGCGATCTTCGCGGCCTGCTACTGGGTGGCCTTGCGCGAGAGGATGTTCGCCGACTACACCGGCTACCTGGCGCTGCTGACGCTGTTCATGACCGGCAGCAGCGGCCTGCTCTACGCCTTGCCGGGCGGCGAGTGGTTCGGCCACCTGGGCATCCACGGGCAATGGGCGGCCGCCTGCGGTGCGATCGGCTGTGCCGTCGGGTTTTCGCGCGGCTTCCTCGACCTGACGCGGCACGCGCCGCGCGCGGTGCCGCTGATGAGTCGGCTGCGCATCGCGCTGCTGGTCGCCGCCGCCGCCATCGCCGTCTGGCCGTGGCCGGCGGCGGGCTTCGGCATGCTGCTGGTGACGGTGCTTCAGGCGGTCAATCTGTGGCTGATCGTGCTGGGCTTCATCGTGGCCCGGGCCGGCAACCGCTACGGCTGGTACTTCCTGGCGGGCTGGGTGCCGCTGAACATCGCCACTTCGCTTCGCGGCCTGCAGGCGGCCGGCCTGGTGCCGACGCCGGCCGGCACCGTCTACCTCTACGCGCTGGCAGCGGTGTGGGAGGCGCTGGTGCTGACGATGGGCATCGCCGACCGCGTGCTGTCGTTCCGCCGCGAGCGCGACCAGGCCCGCAAGCTGGCCGAGCACGACGGCCTGACCGGCGTGCTCAACCGCCGCGCCGTCGAGCGCCAGCTGCGCGCGCTGACGAGCGAGGCCCGCGCCGGCGGCAACGGCGTCGGCGTGCTCTTCGTCGACGTCGACCACTTCAAGTCCATCAACGACAGCTTCGGCCACCCTGCCGGCGATGCCTGCCTGGTGGCCGTGGCCCAGCGGCTGCAGGCCGAGTTGCGCGACAGCGACCACCTCGGCCGATGGGGCGGCGAGGAGTTCGTCGTCCTGCTGCCCGGCGCCAGCCTGGAAAACGCGCACCACACCTCAGAGCGCATCCTTCGCCGGGTGGCCGCAGAGCCTGTCCAGGTGCAGGAAGACGGCGTGTCGATGACGGTGAGCATCGGCATCGCCGTGTTCGACCCGCTGCGCGACGAGGCCGAGACGGTGCTGCGGCGGGCCGATGCCGCGCTCTACCGCGCCAAGGCCAACGGCCGCAACCGCGTCGAGCGCGAGGCATACGCCGCGGGTTGAAGGCCCGGGCGTGGCCATTCCTTGACAACGCGCAAACCCCGGCGGCCCCACGTGCGGCGGCCTTGATCTGCCCCCATCCGGGCCTCGTCGTCTCTTCCTAGATTGGCGCACCGGGCCAACGGTGGCCTGGCCAACCAATTCAAGGGGGATCCGATGAGACGTTCGGTTATTCAGGCGATGGCAGGGCTGCTGGTGGCCCTTTCGGCGGCCGCGGCGCACGCGCAGTACACCGCGCAGTTCCTCGAGACGTCACGGGCCTGGGGCACCATGGTCGGCGACTTCGACGGCGACGGCCACGACGACTTCCTGCTCAGCGGGCACGACACCGACGACCGCCTCTGGTACTGGACTCCCGCCGGCTACGTGCCCGGCGCCCAGGTGCTGGAGTGGGTCGACCGCCACGACTGCGACGCGGCCGACTTCAACCGCGACGGCCGCCTGGACTTCTTCTGCACGGTCGGCGCCGACAAGGGCATGGGCGAGGGCTACAACGAACTCTGGCTGCAGGACGCGGCGGGCGTGTTCCACAAGTCCGTCGACCACGGCGCCGCGGATCCCTATGGCCGCGGCCGCATCCCCGTCTTCCTCGACTTCAACCACGACGGCTGGCCCGACATCTACGTGGCCAACGAAGCGACGGACCGTCCCGACGGCCAGATCAACATCAACCACCTGTTCCTCAACCAGGCCGGCACCGGCTTCGTGGAGGTGACGACGCTGGCCACCGGCAACCGCGGTTTCCAGTGCGCCTCCAGGGGCGACGTGGATGGCGACGGCTGGGACGACCTCGTGCTGTGCAACGGCAAGAACTCGGGCCACCTCTACGTCAACGACCGCGCCGGCGACTTCACCGAGCTGGCTTCGCCGGCGATCGGCGGCTGGCGCGACGCGAAGCTCGTCGACATGAACCACGACGGCCGGCAGGACCTGGTGGTGCTGACCAACCCCAACGACCTGCAGATCTGGCTCAACACCGGCTCCAGCCCCTACTTCACGACGCCGGCCTTCAGCAGCCACCTGGTCGTCGCGGCGCGCTCGCTGTCGGTCGTGGACGCGAACGGCGACGGGGTGCCGGACGTGTACGTCGTGCTGTCGAAGACCGACTGCAGGCAGGTGCTGCACGACGTCGCCCCGGACGTGCTCTTCCAGGGCCGCAGGAACGGCACCTGGTTCAAGGTCAAGCAGCCGCAGGACTACGACGGCTGCGGCCACCAGGCCGCGACGCTGGATGGCCGGCGCATCCTGCTGGCCAACGGCGGCGTCGAGTACAGCGGCCCCAACTACGTCATCGGGTGGCAGCCGTGAGCGGGGGCACGATGATGCGCCTCGCACGCCGGCTGGCGGGCCTTGCGCTGGCTGCCTGCACGATGGCAGCGCACGCGGAGTACACGGAAATCCTGCTCGAGGTCTCGCGCGCCTGGGGCATGGTCGTGGCCGACTTCGACGGGGACGGCCACGACGACCTGTTCGTGACCGGCCACGACCCGAACGACCGCATCTGGTACTGGACGCCTGCGGGCTACGCGCCGGGCGCCTTCGTCTTCGCCATGTCCGATCGGCACGACTGCGATGCGGCCGACGCGAACGGCGACGGCCTGCTGGACCTCTACTGCGCCGTGGGCGCGCTCGAGGGCCACGGCAAGGGCTACAACGAGCTGTGGCTGCAGGGCCCGCTGGACACCTTCCACAAGGCGGGCAACTTCGGCGCCTACGACATCTACGGCCGCGGCCGGATCCCGGTGTTCTTCGACTTCAACCACGACGGCTGGCCCGACATCTACCTGAGCAACCAGGCGACCCCGCGCGTGGCCAGCGACCAGATCAACCTCAACCACGTCTACCTCAACCAGGGCAACGGCCACTTCGTCGAGGTGCAGACCAGGGCGAGCGGGGTGCGCGGCCACAGCTGCGTGGTCAAGGGCGACATCGACGGCGACGGCTGGGACGACCTCGTCGTCTGCAACGACCGCAAGCCGTCGCACGTGTACCTGAACGACCGGGCCGGCGACTTCATCGAGCTGGCCACGCCGGCGATCGGCAGCTGGCGCGACGCGCGCGTGGCCGACATGGATGGCGACGGACGGCCCGAGCTGCTCGTGGTGACCGCCACCAACCGCGTCCAGGTCTGGCACAACACCGGGACCGCGCCCTACTTCGAAACCGCCACGCTGGACGAGCTGCAGCCGGCGCCGCCGAAGAGCCTCACCGTCGGCGACTTCGACCACAACGGCGTGCCCGACATCTACGTGGTGGAGTCCCGGTCCGACTGCGTGAACATCCTGCACGACCTCGCGCCGGACCTCGTCTACTGGGGCCGCCCCACCGGCGCCTGGGAGCGGCAGAAGCTGCCGCAGGACGACGCCGGCTGCGGCCGCCAGGCCATGACCGTCGACGGCGACAAGGTGCTGCTCACCAACGGCGGCTACGACTACGAGGGCCCGAGCTACATCATCTCCTGGTGACCTCGGGTCCTCACGCGCCCTTGGTCATTCAGCTTCTATGCCAGCGGCTGTGATCACCTTGCCCCACTTCTGCGACTCCTCGGCCTGGAACCTGGCGAGGCCCTCGGGGGTGGTGGTGAAGGGCTCGGAGCCGCCGGATTCGAAGAAGGCCTTGGCGGCGGGGCTGGCGGTGCCGGCGACGAGCAGGTCGTGCAGGCGTTTCACCACGTCCGGCGGCGTGTGCGCCGGCAGGTAGGCGGCGAACCAGTAGCTCATCTCGTAGCCCTTCACGCCGGCCTCGCTGATCGTAGGCACGCCGGGCAGCAGCGCGAGCGGCTTGGGCGAGGTGACGCCCAGCGCGCGCAGCTTCCCGGACTTGACCTGCGGCACGCCGGTGGCGGTGTCGGGGATCATCATGTCGACCTGCCCGCCCAGCAGGTCGGTGATGGCCAGCGGGTTGCTCTTGTAGGGCACGTGCAGCATCTGGATGCCCGCCATCTGCGTGAAGAGCTCGCCCGCGACGCGGCTGGAGGCGCTGCCGCTGCCGAAGGTCAGCTTGCCGGGCGACTTCTTCGCCGCGGCGATCAGGTCGCCCACCGTCTTGTACGGCGAGGCCGGGTGCACCAGCAGCACCTGGTAGCCCTTGGCCAGCGCGGTGACGGGCGCGAAATCCTTCACCGGGTCGTAGCCGATCTTCTTGTAGAGGTGTTCGTTGGCGGCGTGCGTGGTGTTGGTGGAGATGAGCACGGTGTAGCCGTCCGGCGCGGCCCGGGCCACGGACTGCGCGGCCAGCATGCCGCTCGCGCCGGCCTTGTTGTCCACCACCACTGGCTGCTTCGTCTCGGCCGTGATCGACTGGCCCAGCGCGCGCGCCAGCGAGTCGGTCGCGCTGCCGGCGGCGAAGGGCACGACGAAGGTGATCGGCTTCGAGGGATAGGCATCGGCCGCCAGCGCGGCGCCTGCCCAGGGCAGGGTGGCGATCAGGCTGGCCAGGGCCAGTCGTCGGGTCGTCATGGCTTGTCTCCTTGCAGGGGGATGGATTCTCGTGGCGGCCAGGCGACCAGGCGCGCGGCCAGCTCCTCGGGCACGTGCAGGGGCAGGTCCAGCAGCAGGTACGAGAGCGCCTTGCCGTGGCTGTCGAGGTTCAATGCGTCGTTCACACCGCCGTCCAGCACGCCGTCGAGCACGAAGTTCATCGCGTGCAGGTTCGGCAGCAGGTGGCGGGTGACGCGCGAGGGCCGACGGTGGGCGAACTGCCTGGCGACCGCATCCTCGGTGACCTGGTCCACCAGCAGCGGCCACAGCGCAGGGTGCCACGCGATGACGCTGATGTTGGAGCGGTCGCCCTTGTCGCCGGTCCGGCCGTGGGCGGCGTGGGTCAACCGCTGCACTTCGGCCGGCCGATGGCCAACGCCCGCATC
>CAMLGG010000280.1 GCA_946479475.1 uncultured Ideonella sp.
CTCGAGATCTTCGCTGCCCGCGCCAAGAGCCACGAGGGCAAGCTGCAGGTCGAGCTGGCCCGGCTGCAATACCTCTCCACGCGGCTGGTCCGGCGCTGGAGCCACCTGGAACGCCAGCGCGGCGGTGTCGGCCACCGTGGCGGCCCCGGCGAGGCCCAGATCGAGCTGGATCGCCGGATGATCGGGGACCGCATCAAGTCGGTGAAGGAGCGCCTCGAGCGCGTCAAGCGCCAGCGCGGTACGCAGCGGCGGGCAAGAGAGCGTTCGGGCACCTTCAAGGTCTCGCTGGTCGGCTACACCAACGCCGGCAAGTCGACGCTGTTCAATGCCATGGTGAAGGCCCGCGCCTATGCAGCCGACCAGCTCTTCGCCACCCTGGACACGACCACCCGCTCGCTCTACCTCGGCGAGGCCGGGCGCTCGGTATCCCTCTCCGACACCGTCGGCTTCATCCGCGACCTGCCGCACAAGCTGGTCGAGGCTTTCCGCGCCACCTTGCAGGAGGCCGCCGACGCCGACCTGCTGCTGCACGTGATAGACGCCAGCAGCCCGTTGCTGCAGGAGCAGCAGGCCGAAGTCGAGAAGGTGCTCGAGGAGATCGGCGCCGAGACCATCCCGCAGGTCCTCGTCTACAACAAGCTCGACAGGATCGAGGCCGGGCAACGCCCGCGCGTGCTGCGGGACGAGATCGAGCGTTCTGCCGGCGTGCGCGTGCCGCGGATCTTCGTGAGCGCCTTGACGGGCGAGGGACTGCCGCAGCTGCGCGAGTTGATCGCGACCTACGCGGCCCCGCCCTTGAACTCCGAGCCTGGCGACTTCATCTTGCCTGACGGCACGTCGGCGCCCCGGCACTGAAGCTGAACCCCACGAACAATCAAGCAAAGCGGTCCACGGCATGAGCATGCGAACCCTCGAACCTGACGCCCCGGGCGCCGGCGCGCGACTGCGCCGCCTGGCGCGTGCCGCGCGCGGCCTGGTGATGGCCAACGGCCGCCACGACGGTCCGCCCGACCTGGACGAGCTGTGGCGCGACTTCAATCGCAAGCTGTCCAACCTTTTCGGCGGCAAGGGAGGCTCGTCTTCCCGCGGCAACGGCTCGGATGACCCGGGCTTCCAGCCGGACATGAAAGGGGCGGGCATCGGCGTCAGCCTGATCGCCGGGCTGGTGGTGCTGATCTGGGCCGGCAGCGGCCTGTTCATCGTCCAGGAAGGTCACCAGGCGGTGGTCACCACCTTCGGCCGGTACAGCAGCACCGTCTCGGCCGGGATGCAGTACCGGCTGCCGTACCCGTTCCAGGCGCACGAGACCGTGCCCGTCACGCAGTTGCGCTCCGTCGAAGTGGGTCGCAACACGATCAGCCAGGCCACCGGCCTGCGCGATTCGTCGATGCTGACCCAGGACGAGAACATCGTCGACATCCGCTTCATCGTCCAGTACGTGTTGAAAGACCCGCGCGCCTTCCTGTTCGAGAACCGCGACACCGACCAGGCCGTGGTCCAGGCGAGCGAGTCGGCAGTGCGCGAGATCGTGGGCCGCAGCAAGGTCGACTCGGTGCTTTACGAGCGGCGCGACGCCATCGCGGCAGACCTGGTCCGCTCCATCCAGTTGCAGCTCGACCGACTCAACGCGGGGGTGACCATCAAGAACGTCAACCTGCAGAACGTCCAGGTTCCCGAGCAGGTTCAGGCGGCGTTCGACGATGCCGTGAAGGCAGGCGCCGACCGCGACCGCTTCAAGAACGAAGGACAGGCCTACGCCAGCGACGTGATCCCCAAGGCCCAGGGCACGGCGGCCCGGTTGCGCGCCGAGGCGGAGGGCTACAGCTCCCGGGTGGTCGCCACGGCGGAGGGTGACTCCGATCGCTTCAAGTCGGTTCTGGCCGAGTACCAGAAGGCGCCCGCGGTGACGCGCGACCGGCTCTACATCGACACCATGCGCGACGTCTATTCGAACGTGAGCAAGGTGCTGGTGGACAGCCACAGCAACTCGAACCTGCTGTACCTGCCGCTCGACAAGCTGATGCAGCAGGCCGGCGCGCCGGCCGCCGTGGCGCCGGCCCCTTCGCCGGCGGCGCCCGCCGACGGCACCAGCCTCGACCGCTCGCGCGACATCCGCAGCCGCGACCGCGACAGCCGCTGAACGCGGCGACGAAACCGGAACACGAGAACAACCATGAACCGATTTGCCGTCATCGTCGGCAGTGTGCTGGTCCTGCTGGTGCTGGCAGCCTCGACGCTGTTCATCGTCGACCAGCGCCAGATCGCCGTGGTCTACGCGCTGGGTGAGATCAAGGAGGTCGTCACCGAGCCGGGCCTCAAGATCAAGCTGCCGCCGCCCCTGCAGAACGTGGTCTTCCTCGACCGCCGCATCCAGACCCTGGACAGCCCCGAGGCGCGCCCCATCTTCACCGCCGAGAAGAAGACGCTGGCGGTCGACTGGCTGGTCAAGTGGCGGATCGCCGATTCACGGCAGTTCATCCGCAACAACGGGGTTGACCTGCGCAACCTCGAGAACCGCCTCAGCCCGGTCGTTCAGGCGGCGTTCAACGAGGAGGTCACCAAGCGCACCGTGGGCGCGGTGCTGGCCACCGAGCGCGACAAGATCATGAACGACGTCAAGGCCCGGCTCGCCGAGCCGGCCAAGTCCTTCGGCGTCGAGATCATCGACGTGCGCATCAAGCGGGTCGACTTCGTCGCCAGCATCACCGACTCGGTCTACCGCCGCATGCAGTCGGAGCGGCAGCAGGTGGCCAACGAGCTTCGCTCCACGGGCCAAGCCGAGGGCGAGCGGATCCGCGCCGATGCGGACCGCCAGCGCGAGGTGATCGTCGCCGAGGCCTATCGCGACGCGCAGAAGATCAAGGGCGAGGGCGATGCCAAGGCCTCCGCGCTCTATGGCTCGGCGTTCGGCCGCGATCCGCAATTCGCGCAGTTCTACCGGAGCCTGGAGGCTTACCGCCAGAGCTTCCGCAGCAAGAACGACGTGCTGGTCGTCGACCCGTCGTCGGACTTCTTCAAGGCCATGCGCGGCAGCGGCGCGGCCGGCGCTGCGCCGGCAAAGAAGTGATTCGGCCTGCCACGCGAGGGGGCCGCTGATGGGTGACCTGCTTCTGGGGGCACTGGCCCTGATGCTGGTGTTCGAGGGGTTGCTGCCCTTCTTCAGCCCTCGTCGCTGGCGCGACATCTTCCTGCGCGCCACTCAGATGACCGATGGCCAGATCCGGTTCATAGGGCTCACCAGCATGATGATCGGGCTGTTCCTGCTCCTGCTCAACAGCAGCACCGGCGGCTGAAGCCGGCTGCCTCGGGGAAGCCCCCCTGTACAATGCCGGTTTTAACCCCGGTGCCTTTTCATGTCCTCTGCTTGGCTGTTGCCGGAGCACATCGCCGACGTCCTGCCTGCAGAGGCCAGGCGCATCGAGGAACTGCGGCGCCAGTGGCTGGATCTGGCGCGCGGCTACGGGTTCGAGCTCGTCATGCCGCCGATGCTCGAGTACCTCGATTCACTGCTCTCGGGCACAGGCCGGGAACTGGACCTGAAGACCTTCAAGCTGGTCGACCAGTTGTCCGGCCGCACCCTGGGATTGCGCGCCGATACGACGCCCCAGGTCGCCCGCATCGACGCCCACCTGCTCAATCGTGAAGGCGTGACCCGCCTGTGTTACTGCGGTCCGGCGTTGCACACTCGGCCGACGGGCCTGCACACGACGCGAGAACTGCTGCAGTTCGGTGCCGAGATCTTCGGCCACGCGGGCTTGGAGGCCGACCTGGAGGTGCAGGAGCTGGCCCTCGACGGCCTGGCGGCCATTGGTGCGCGTGGACTGGCAATAGACCTCGGCGATGCGCGGGTCGTGCGTTCCGTTCTCGCCGGCATGCCGCTGGATGCCGCTGCCATGACCGACGTGGTCGCCGCCCTGACCGCCAAGGACGGCAGCGCCGTGCAGGCGCTGACGCGGCAATGCCCGGCCGAGGCACGTGCGGGCCTCGCAGCGCTGCTGGATCTCTACGGCGCAGACGAGGTCCTTGCAGAGGCTCGCCGGCGGCTCCCCGCTCGTGCGCCCATCGCCGCGGCGCTGGATGACCTGGCCTGGCTGGCCAGGCACCTGCGCCAATCCAATCCCGGGGTGACGATCGGCTTCGACCTTTCGGACATGAGCGGCTATGCCTACTACAGCGGCGTGCGCTTCGCTGTCTACGGCACCGGCTCGACCAATGCACTCGTTCGCGGGGGTCGCTATGACGAGGTCGGAGCGGTGTTCGGCCGCAACCGGCCGGCCGTCGGCTGCAGCCTGGACCTCAAGGGGCTCACCGCGGTCGCCCCCATCGCCGCCCCGCGCGCCGCTGTGCGCGCACCCTGGGGCGAAGATGCGGCGCTGCGTGCCGCCGTGCGCCGCCTGCGTGCGCAGGGCGAGACCGTGGTCTGCATCTTGCCGGGCCACGAGCACGAGACGCAGGAATTCGATTGCGACCGCGAACTGGTCGCCGTCGAGGGCCAATGGGCCGTGCGCGCTCTTTGAGCGCCGCCGCCCACCCCATCCACTGAACCATGACATCGATGCAACAGAGCACCTCCACGGCCGTCGCGCGCGGCCGCAATGTCGTCGTCGTCGGCACCCAATGGGGTGACGAAGGCAAGGGCAAGGTCGTCGACTGGCTGACCGACCATGCCCAGGGCGTCGTCCGCTTCCAGGGTGGCCACAACGCCGGCCACACCCTCGTCATCAAGGGCGTCAAGACCGCACTGCAGCTGATCCCGTCGGGCATCATGCGCGACGGCGTCGCCTGCTACATCGGCAATGGCGTGGTGGTCGATCCTTCTCACCTGCTGGGAGAGATCGAGCGTCTCGAGAAGATCGGGCTGGACGTGCGCTCGCGCCTGTACCTGAGCGAGTCGTGCCCGCTCATCCTGCCTTTCCACGTCGAGGTGGACAAGGCGCGCGAGGCGCTTCGCGAGACGAGCGGCGCGGGCAAGATCGGAACGACGGGCAAGGGCATCGGCCCGGCCTACGAGGACAAGGTCGCCCGCCGCGCACTGCGAGTGCAGGACCTGAAGCATCCCGAGCGCTTTGCCGCCAAGCTGCGCGAGTTGCTCGAGCTCCACAACTTCGCGCTGGGAGGCTACCTCAAGAGCACCACGCTGGAGTTCCAACCCATCTTCGACCAGGCGATGAAGATGGGCGAGGCGCTCAGACCCATGCTGGCCGACGTCGGCTACCGCATCTACACCGCCAGCCGCCAGGGCGCGAACCTGCTCTTCGAAGGGGCGCAGGGCACGCTGCTGGACATCGACCACGGCACCTACCCGTACGTCACTTCGAGCAACTGCGTGGCGGGCAATGCCGCGGCAGGCGCCGGCGTGGGGCCGGACATGCTGCACTACATCCTAGGCATCACCAAGGCCTACACGACCCGAGTCGGCTCAGGGCCTTTCCCGACAGAGCTGCCGATCGACCAGCAGGGCACGGTGGGCCACCATTTGTCCACCGTCGGCCAGGAGCGAGGCACGGTGACCGGCCGCGCCCGGCGTTGCGGTTGGCTTGACGCGGCGGCGCTCAAGCGCTCCATCATCATCAACGGCATCTCCGGCCTTTGCTTCACCAAGCTCGACGTGCTGGACGGGTTGAAGGAAATTAAGGTCTGCGTCGGCTACAAGCTCGGCGACCAGTCGCTGGACATCCTGCCGCTGGATGCCGACGACATCGCGGCCTGCCAGCCGGTCTACGAGACCTTCCCGGGCTGGGAAGGCTCGACCGCCGGCCTGACCCAGTGGGACCAGCTGCCGCTCAATGCGCGGCGCTATCTCGAGCGGGTCCAATCCTTCATCGCCGCTCCCATCGACATGGTGTCGACCGGCCCGGACCGCGACCACACCATCCTGCTGCGCCACCCTTACCAGGCGGCGTGACGATCAATCGGCGAACGAGAGAACACCCGATGCTCACCGATGACGGCAAACACCTGTACGTCTCCTGGGACGAATACCACCTGCTGATCGAGCGCCTGGCGCTCAAGGTCCACAACTCCGGCTGGCAGTTCGACCAGATCCTGTGCCTCGCGCGCGGGGGCATGCGCCCGGGAGACGTCCTGTCTCGTGTGTTCGACAAGCCGCTGGCCATCATGTCGACCAGTTCCTACCGCGCCGAGGGTGGCACGATCCAGGGGCGGCTGGACCTGGCCAAGTACATCACCATGCCGAAGGGCGAGCTCGCCGGCCGGGTGCTGCTGGTGGACGACCTCGCCGACTCCGGCGTCACCTTGAAGGCGGTGGTCGAGCGCTTGCGCGGCTTGCCTTCGATTGCGGAACTGCGCTCCGCCGTGATCTGGACCAAGGCGGTGTCGAGCTACACGCCGGATTACTACGTCGAGATGCTGGCCACGAGTCCGTGGATCCACCAGCCTTTCGAGGACTACGACAACCTGCGCCCGGAAGGGCTGGCGAAGAAGTTCGCCGTTTGATGCCACGAACTGACCAGGTCAGCCAGCAAGGGGCAGCCCGCTCGAGAAGGCCGTTTTCGATAGAAGCGACTGACGGAGCGATCTGCCGTGGAGCCAGCAAGGAAGGGCCGGCCAAAGGAAAAGGAACGGGCAAAGAAAAAGGGCCGACATTTGCATGTCGGCCCTTCATGAGACTTCAAGTTTCTTCTTGTTCTTCTGTTCTTGTTACTCTTGATGTCTTGGTGCCCAGGAGAGGACTCGAACCTCCACGGAGTTACCCGCTAGTACCTGAA
>CAMLGG010000281.1 GCA_946479475.1 uncultured Ideonella sp.
TCCAGGACGTCAACCGCATGCTCAACCAGTTCGAGCAGATGCAGGGCATGATGAAAAAGATGAAGGGCGGCGGCCTGATGAAGATGATGAAGCGCCTGGGCGGCATGAAAGGCATGGGCGGCGTGGGCGGCCCGCCGGGCCTGCGCTGATCCGCCTGCAAGGACGGCTCGCATGGAAACGCTCCTGATCTGGGTCCTGCTGGCGTTGCTGGCCATCGGTGCGCCGGTGCTGGTGTGGACCAAGGGCAAGCGGTCGCGCCGCGAGCGCGGCCCCGCGCCGCGGGTGAGCGAAGCGCGCGACACGGTGGCCGACTGGCCGCCGACGCTCACTCGCGTGCTCAGCGCCACCGAGCGCCAGGCCTACGAGATCCTCCACAAGGCCCTGCCGGAGCACATGGTCCTCGCGCAGGTTCCGCTGGCGCGTTTTCTCCGCGTGCCGACGCGCTACTCCTACGGCGAGTGGCTCTCGCGCGTGGGCCAGCTCAGCGCCGACCTGGTCATCTGCGATCGCGCCTCCGAGGTGCTGGCGGTGGTGGAGATCCGCCCCGCGCAGGAGAGCGAGCGCAGCCGCCAGCGCCACCTGCGCATGACCCGCGTCCTCAAGGCCGCCGGCGTGCGTGTGCTGGTGTGGGGCGAGAGCGAGCTGCCCACGCCGCAGGCCGTGCGCGAGACCTTGCTGCCGCGCGAAGTGGCCGCCGAGCGCGCGGCGCAGGCGCGCACGCCACTCGGCGGCGGCCCGCTGACCTCCATCCCCACCGCCGAGGTGAGGGAGGGCGAGGAGGCGCACGAAGAGGATCGCTCCCGCGAGCCTCCGCCTACCACCTGGTACAGCGATCTCGACGAGCCGCCGGCGACGAAGAAGCCTCGCCAGGGCTGATCCCTCCTTCGCACGGCAGGCGAGCGCTTCGGGCTGCCGCGCAGGCAGGCGCGCGGTGGACTGACATTGCGGTGAAAGCCGGCCGAAGGGCCGGATCTCACCCACCGGCAGCCCACATGTCCGCGATCACCGATCTCACTTCGTACTTCCACCAGATCCAGGCGCGCACGCATCGCCCGGGGCACACCCAGTGCCACGGCCACCACAACGGCCTGCGCGCGCTCGAGCCGCAGTTGCTCGAAGCGCTCAAGATGGTGATGCTCGCCGCGCTGATGAAGCTGCTGGAGGGCAAGTCATCGCCCTCGGGGCCAGCAACCGGCGGCCAGGACCCGCAGCGGGATGCCGGCATCGCGCCGGCGTCGAACACGGGGCCGCAGGCGCAGCCCGCACCCGGACCTTCGACCGCCGCTTCACCGGCCCCTCCTCACGCCGCATCACCTGCACATCCATCGGCTCCTTCGCCGGTCGACTCCCCGGCCGGGTCCGGCCGCCGAGCACCGAGGGCCTGGAGGTCGTGGTGGTCAACAAGCCCATCGTCGTCAAGCCGGGCGAGGACTTCGATGGCAAGGGCAAGTTCTTCGTCGCCGGCCCCGGCCTGAAGGGCGGCGGGACGGCCGAGACGGCGGACCCGGTGTTCATCGTCGGCCCCGGCGCGAAGATGAGCAACGTCGCCTACCAGGGCGGCGACGGCATCCATCTGCTGCACGACGCCAAGCTCGACAAGGTGCACGCCATCCAGGGCGGGCCGGACGACATGATCACCATCGACGGCCCGGGCAACCAGGCGCGTGACGCGCAGCTGGCGGGCCTCTCGCTGAGCTCGATCCCCAAGCGCCCGGCCGAGGTCAGCATCACCAACTCGTCGTTCCAGCACTCGCACGACAAGGCCATCCAGATCAACGGCGATGCGAACCTGAAGCTGGACAACATCTACGCCAGGGACGTCGGCCAGCTCGCGGTGACGCTCGGCGGCGCGCCGATCGAAGCCCACGTCTCGCTGAACAACGCCGAGCTGGAGGGCGTGCGCTCCCACACCTTCCGCTTCGACTCGGCGCGCTCCAGCCTCACGCTGGGCGAGCACATCGAAACCGGCGGCGCGCCGATGTCCGTGATGATGGGCGACCCGGGCAAGGTGCATGGCGGCCAGGCCACCGTGCGGCCCACCACCGACCGCGCGGCCTGAGCGCCTTGCTCACGCGGCCTTCGCCGCCTCCTGCTCGAACTGGCCGACCAGCGCCTGTGCCGCCGGCGTGAGCGGCACGCCGTGCCGCTGGAAGAGCCCGACACGGTAGACCGGCAGCGGGTCCTGGATCGGCAGCTGCACCACGGCACCGCGAAAAAAGCCGTGTCCCAGCAGCGCTGCCGGAACCATGCCGAGGCAATCGCTCGACACCACCATCGCCAGCGTGTCCAGCGGCGTGTCCGTCTGGAGCTCGACGGCCGGCGTGCCCAGGCCGGCCGCGTCGAAGGCGTCGAAGATGGCGGCGCCCGGCAGGCCACGCGGTCCGCCCACGACGAAGCGCACCCCCTTCAGTTGCCGCAGGCGGCGCGCCCCGCCCAGCGGATGGCCGGCCCGCGCCACCAGCGCGAGCGCGCTGGGCAGCAGGTCCTTCACGGCGAACTCGCCCGCGGTCTCCTCGCCCGGGATGGGGCAGATGGCGAAGTCGAGGGTGCCCTCGCGCAGCAGCGGCGCGAGCGTGTGATGCAGGCCTGCGTGCGAACGCAGGGCAACCTGCGGGAAGCGCTGGCGGAACCGCGTCACCGCGGCGGGCGCGAGCAGCAGCGAAGGGGCGGTCGAGATGCCGTAGCTGACCTGCCCGTGCCGCTGGTCGCGCAGCTGGGTCACGGCCTCGCGTGCACGCCGTGCCTCCGCCACCGCGGGCCGCACGTGGGCCAGGAAGCAAGAGCCCGACTCGGTCAGCTGCACGCCGCGCGCATGGCGGACGAACAGCGGCGCGCCCATCGACTCCTCCAGCCGCCGCAGCGACTTGCTCAGCGCCGATTGCGCCTGGCCGGTGGCGCGCGCGGCGGCGTGCAGGCTGCCGTGCTGGACCACGGCGACGAAGTCGGTCATCTGCTGCAGGGTCATGATGCCTTCCGGTGATCGCTGGGCCGAGTTTGGCACTACCGGGCATCGGTGCGCGTCGCTACGGTAGCGGGCATGAAGAACCGCCCCAACCTCGTCTTCGTCCTCGCCGATGACCTCGGGTATGCCGACCTCGGCTGCACGGGTTCCCGCGACCCGGTCTCCCCGAGCCTCGACCGCATCGCCGCCGAGGGACTGCTGTTCACGCAGGGCTACTCCAACTCGCCGGTCTGCTCGCCGACCCGCTTCGCGCTCATCACCGGCCGCTACCAGTACCGGCTGCGCGGAGCGGCCGAGGAGCCGCTCGCGCGGCGCGCACGCGGCAGCACGACGCTGGGCCTGCCCCCGGAGCACCCCACCCTGCCCTCGCTGCTGCGCGATGCCGGCTATGCCACCGCGCTGGTCGGCAAGTGGCACCTCGGCTATGCGCCTCACTTCGGACCGCTCAAGAGCGGCTACGAGCAGTTCTTCGGCCCCATGTCGGGCGGCGTCGACTACTTCAGCCACCACGACATGAGCGGCCACCACGACCTGTGGGAGGGCGAGAGCCCTTGCCGGCGCGAGGGCGAGTACCTCACCGACCTCATCAGCGATCGCGCCGCCGAGTTCATCCGGGCCCAGTCGCCCGGGCGGCCCTTCATGCTGAGCGTGCACTACACGGCGCCGCACTGGCCCTGGGAGGCCCGGGAGGACGCGGCCGAGTCGGCCCGCATCGACGGGCGCATCGCGCACCTGGACGGCGGCTCCATCGCGACCTACCGCCGCATGATTCTGCAGATGGACGAAGGCATAGGCCGCATCGACGCGGCCCTGCGCGAACGCGGCCTGGCCGAGGACACCTTGTTCGTCTTCACCAGCGACAACGGCGGCGAGCGCTTCTCCGACAACTGGCCGTTCGTGGGCCAGAAGATGGACCTGATGGAAGGCGGCATCCGCGTCCCGCTGATCGCCCGCTGGCCTTCGCGCATCCGCCCTGCGCGCACCGCCACGCCGGCGATCACGATGGACTGGGCCGCCACGATGCTGGCCGCGGCGGGCGTGGAGGCGGACCCGGCCTACCCGCTGGACGGCGTGGACCTCGCCCCGCTGTTCGAGGACCCGTCCTGGGATCCGGGGCGCGACCTGCACTGGCGCATGCTGCACCGCCAGCAGCGCGCACTGCGCAGCGGCAGCTGGAAATACCTGCGCGTCGACGGCCACGACTACCTCTTCGACCTGGCCCGCGACGAACGCGAGCGCGCCAACCTCGCACGCCTGGAACCCGCGCGGCTCGACGACCTGCGCACGCGCTGGGAGGCCTGGGCCTCGACCATGCCGGGCATCCCGGCGGACGCCGCCGCCTCTCTGGTATTCGGCGAAGCCGACCTGCCGCGCGCCAGCCACTGACCAGCACCGACACAGGAGACATCCATGCAACGCAGGTCCCTCATCCAGGCCGCCGCCGGCGCGGCATTGGCGCAGGCGGCACGGCCGCTGTTCGCGCAGGCGGCCACGCCCGTGCGCATCCTCGTCGGCTTCGCGGCCGGCGGCGGCGTCGACGCCTGCGCGCGCCTGATCGCCGAGCACCTGAAGGAGTCGCTCGGCCGGCCCGTGCTGGTCGACAACCGCACCGGCGCCTCCGGCCGGCTCGCGGTGGAGGCGGTGAAGACCGCGCCGCCCGACGGCGACACGCTGCTGCTCGCGCCGCAGGGCCCGATGACGCTGTTCCCCTTCGTCTACAAGTCGCTGAAGTTCGACCCCGCGAAGGACTTCACGCCACTGGGCCGGGTGGTCACCAGCGACTTCTGCCTGGCGGTCCCGGCCGGAGCGCCGGCGCGCGATGTCGCCGGCTTCCGCCAATGGGGCAAGACTTCGGCCGAGGGCCTGAACTACGGCTCGCCCGGCGCGGGCACCATCCCGCACTTCCTCGGCGTGCAGATTGCGCGGGCCCTGGGCATCAAGATGACCCACGTCCCGTATCGCGGCGGCGCTCCGGCGGTGCTGGACCTCGCGTCCGGCACGATCGATGCCATCGTCACGCCCATCTCCGATCCGCTGGAAATGCACCGCTCGGGCAAGGTCCGCATCCTGGCGACCACCGGCGCGGAGCGCAGCAAGCTGGTCAGCGGCATCCCGACCTTCAAGGAGTCGGGCGTGGACATCGACATCAGCGCCTGGTATGCGCTCTACGGCCCGGCGGGCCTGCCTGCGCCGGTGGCCGCCAGGCTGCAGGCGGCGCTGGCTTCCGCGTTGCAGAACACGGCCTTGCAGGAGAAGCTCGCCCACCTGGCCCTGGTGGCGGCGCCGGCCACGCCGGCCGAACTCGTGGCCCTGCGCAAGCGCGAGACGGCCTTCTGGGAGCCGGTGGTCAAGGCCTCCGGCTTCACGCCGGAGGACTGAAGCTCAGCCGAGCAGCGCGTTGGCGAACTCGCGGGCGTCGAAGGTCTCGAGGTCCTCGAGCTTCTCGCCGACGCCGATGAAGTAGACCGGCACCGGCCGCTCGCGCGCGATGGCGGCCAGCACGCCGCCCTTGGCCGTGCCGTCGAGCTTGGTGACGATCAGGCCGGTGAGCTGCAGCGCATCGTCGAAGGCCTTCACCTGCGCCAGCGCGTTCTGGCCGGTGTTGCCGTCGACCACCAGCAGCACCTCGTGCGGCGCGCTCGCCTCGGCCTTGGCGATGGTGCGGCGGATCTTCTTCAGCTCCTCCATCAGGTGCAGCTGGGTGGGCAGGCGGCCCGCGGTATCGGCGATCACCACGTCGACCTCGCGCGACTTGCCGGCGACCACCGCGTCGTACGTCACCGCGGCCGGGTCCCCGCCCTCCTGGCTCACGATCTGCACCTGGTTGCGGTCGGCCCAGATGGCGAGCTGTTCGCGCGCGGCGGCGCGGAAGGTGTCGGCGGCGGCGAGCAGCACCTTCTGCTGTGCGTCGGCGAGGTGCCGGGTGAGCTTGCCGATGCTGGTCGTCTTGCCGGCGCCGTTGACGCCGACCACCATCATCACCGTGGGCTGGTGGCGGCCGATCTCGAGCGGGCGCTCCAGCGGGGCGAGCAGCTCGGCCAGCGCATCGGCCAGCAGGGCCCGCACCTGCTCGGGCCGCTCGGCCTTGCGCTCCTTCACTCGCCTGCGCAGGTCGGCGAGCAACTGCTCGGTGGCCTTGACACCCGCATCGGCCATCAGCAGGGCCGACTCCAGCTCCTCGTACAGCGCCTCGTCGATGCGGGTACCGGTGAAGACCTGGGCGATGCTGTTGCCCGTCCGGGCGAGGCCCTGGCGCAGCCGGCCGAGCCAGCCCGACCGCTCCGGTGCGGGCCCGGGCCCGGGCCCGGGCCCATGCTCGGGCGCGGGTGCTGGTCCGGGCGCGGGGACGGGCTCGGGAACAGGCGCGGGCCGGGCCGCCGGAGGAGGCGCGGCGACGGGCGCGGCCGGTGGGCTCGCGCTCGACGGTACGGTGGGCGCAGCGGGCGCAATGGGTGGTGCAGTCGTCGCCGCCGGGGACGCCGCCGGTTCCGGCACCGGTGCGACGGCCGGCTCGGCGAAGGAAGGCGTCGGGGCCATCGCTCCGCGGAGATCGGGCGCGGCCGGCACCGCGGCGGGCGCGGGCTTTTTCTTGAAGAAGCTGAACATGAAGGCTTGCTGGCGCCGGCCAGATTCGCTATATAATGGAAGGCTGTTGGCGCTTTAGCTCAGTCGGTTAGAGCGACGGAATCATAATCCGCAGGTCCGGGGTTCGAGTCCCTGAAGCGC
>CAMLGG010000282.1 GCA_946479475.1 uncultured Ideonella sp.
TGGGCCCCCCCCGCGGGGTTTCCCTCTCCGTTATGGCGGCCTCACACAACAACCCCAACCCCGGGGGGGGGGTGTCGTTGGGGGGGGCTTTTTGGGCTTGCCCACCCCCCGGGGGGCCGCGGGTCCCGGGCGCCCACGCCACTTTCAGAGGATGACCTCCATGTCCACCATCAACTGGGCCGAACGCGCCACCTCCCTGCGATTCGACGGGCGCAGCGTGATCGATGGCAAGCGCGTCGAAGCTGCCGACGGCCAGACCTTCGACAAGCGCTCGCCGATCGACAACCGGCTGCTCGGCCCGGTGGCCCGCGGCCAGGCCGCCGACGTCGACGCGGCGGTGCGCAGCGCCCGCGCCGCCTTCGAGGATCGCCGCTGGGCCGGCAAGTCGCCCGCGGCGCGCAAGAAGGCCTTGCAGCGCTTCGCCGACAAGATCCTGGCCGCCAAGGAAGAACTGGCCCTGCTCGAGACGCTGGACATGGGCAAGCCCATCCAGTACTCGCTCAGCGTGGACGTTCCCTCGACCGCCCGCACCATCGCCTGGTATGCCGAGGCCGTCGACAAGATCTACGACGAGATCGCGCCCACCCCGGACTCGGCCCTGGCTCTCATCACCCGCGAGCCCATGGGCGTGATCGGCGCGATCGTGCCCTGGAACTACCCGATGATCATGGCAGCCTGGAAGCTCGGGCCGGCGCTGGCCGCCGGCAACTCGGTGGTGCTCAAGCCGAGCGAGAAGAGCCCCTACACCGCCCTGCGGCTGGCCGAGCTGGCCGTCGAGGCCGGCCTCCCGCCCGGGGTGTTCAACGTGGTGCCCGGCTATGGGCACGAGGCGGGCGAGGCGCTGGCCCTGCACATGGAGGTCGATGCGATCGGCTTCACCGGGTCCACCCGCGTGGGCCGCCGCATGCTGGATTACTCGGGCCGAAGCAACCTCAAGCGCGTCTACAACGAGCTCGGCGGCAAGTCGGCCTTCGTGGTGTTCGACGATTTCGCCGACATCGAGCGCGCCGCCCGCACCGTGGCCGGCAGCATGTTCTTCAACCAGGGCGAGAGCTGCAACGCGCCCTCGCGCATCCTGGTGCAGGCCGGCATTGCGGACGAGTTCGCCAGGCTCGTGGCCGCCGAGGCGCCCAAGTACGCGCCGGGGGATCCTCTGGACGCCACCACCGAGCTCGGCGCCCTCGTCGACGAGACGCAACTGCGCACCGTGCTGAGCTACATCGACGCGGGCCACCAGGAGGGCGCCCAGGTGCTGGCCGGTGGCCGCCAGGCGCGTGCGGAGACAGGCGGCTACTACGTCGAGCCGACCGTCTTCACCGGCGTCGACAATGGCATGAAGATCGCCCGCGAGGAGATCTTCGGCCCGGTGGTCGGCGTGATCCGCTTCGAGACCGAGGCCGAGGGCATCGCGCTGGCCAACAACTCTTCCTATGGCCTGCAGGCGAGCGTCTGGAG
The DNA here is from genome assembly GCA_946479475.1 of uncultured Ideonella sp. Next base: position 1,456 of record CAMLGG010000282.1, read on the forward strand.
CGACAACATCAACCGCGCGCATCGGGTCGCTCGGGCCCTGCGTGCGGGCACGGTCCATGTCAACCAGTACGACGAGGACGACCTCACGGTGCCCTTCGGTGGCTACAAGCAGAGCGGCAACGGGCGCGACAAGTCGCTGCACGCCTTCGACAAGTACACCGAACTGAAGACGACCTGGATCCGGATCGACTGATGGTGGATCTCCAGCAGCGGCTCGCCGCGCAGGGCGTGCACACCGTGCTCGCTCAGTTCACCGACATGCACGGCGTGGCCAAGGGCAAGTACCTGCCCCTGTCCAAGCTGCCGGAGTTGATCGAGACCGGTGCCGGCTTCGCCGGCCCCTCGATCTGGGGCACGGCCTTGCCGCGCACCGGGCCGAGGGCCGAGTACTACGCGCGAGCGGATGCCGGGCGTATCCAGCCCATGCCCTGGATGCCCGGCTACGCCCGTGCCGTGTGCAGCGGGTACGTCGATGGGCAGCCCTTCGAAGCCTGCCCCCGCCAGGTGCTGCAGCGGGCCACGGGCCGCCTGGCCGAGCGCGGCTGGACCCTCAAGACAGGCATAGAGCCGGAGTTCTTCCTTCTCAAAAACGAAGGCGATCGCTGGCTGCCGGCGGACGACGCCGACCGGCTGGACAAGCCGTCCTACGACCTGAAATCGCTGCCGCGCCAGGCGGATTTCCTCCACGCGCTGCACCAGGCCCTGGCCCAGTGCGGGCTGGACGTGCTGCAGCTGGACCACGAGGATGCGCACGGCCAGTACGAAGTCAATTTCGCCTTCGACGAGGCGCTGGCCAGCGCCGATCACCTGATGCTGTTCAAGCTCGCCGCCCAGGCGCTGGCCGAGCAGCACGGTGCGGTCTTCTCCATGATGCCCAAGCCCTTCGCCAACCAGCCGGGCAGCGGGCTTCACTTCCACGTCTCGATGTGGGAGGCGTCCGGCCGCTGCGTCTTCACGCCGGCCGACCAGAGCGGTCCCGCGCTCCTGTCGCCCCTGGGCCGCCAGTTCCTGGCCGGCGTGCTCGCCCATTCGCCGGCGCTGTGCGCCCTCGCCGCGCCGACGGTGAACAGCTACAAGCGCCTGGTGGTCGGCGAGTCGCTTTCGGGCACCAGCTGGGCACCCGCCTACATCGCCCACGGGCCGAACAACCGCACCGCCACGTTGAGGACCCTGCCCGGGCGCTTCGAATGGCGGCTGCCCGATGCCAGCGCCAATCCATACCTCGCGACCGCGGCCCTGATCGCCGCCGGCCTGGACGGCATCGACCGGGGCCTGGACCCGGGTCCCGACTGCACTGAAGACCTGTTCAGGCTTTCGCTTCGCGAAGTGCGCGAGCGCGGCCACGGGCTGCTCCCTCAGTCGCTGGAGCAGGCCATCGAGGCGCTGGAGGCCGACGAGGTCGTCCGTGCGGCACTGGGAGACACCCTCGCCAGTGAATTCATCCGTTTGAAGCGCATGGAGTGGGTGGAGTACGCCCGGCACGTGAGCGACTGGGAGCTGCGGCGCTACGCAGCCGCCTTCTGATCGCGCGTCGCCGGTGACGACCCGCGAACCCTCGGGCGGAGAGCGCCCACACGTTCCCTGGCTGGCCTACGGCTGCCTGGCACTCAGCATGACGCTGGTGGGCAGCTACGTCGGACTGTCGCGCTCGCTGGTCGCGGTGTTTCCCGTGTTCCTGCTGGCCTGGCTGCGCTTCGGCATCGCGGCGCTGGCCATGCTGGGCTGGGTCCGGCGCCGGCCCGAGGAGCCGCGGCTGTCGCGCCATGACCGCTGGCTGCTGTTCTGGGAGAGCTTCCTCGGCAACTTCCTGTTCTCGATCTGCATGCTCTTCGGCGTGGCCGCCACCTCGGCGGTCGCGGCCGGCGTGGTGATGGCCGGCATCCCGGCGGCCGTCGCTGTTCAGTCCTGGCTGTTCCTCGGGGAGCGAATCGGCTGGCGAGTGGGCAGCGGCATCGCGTGCGCGGTGATCGGCATCGCCTGGTTGGCCGTGGCGAGGTCGGGAACGGCCGGAGCGAGCGCCGGCGAGCCGCTCTGGGGCTACGCCCTGCTGCTCGGGGCGGTGGTCTGCGAGGCGGCCTACGTGGTGATCGGCAAGCGTCTGACCGCGCAGGTTTCCCCGCGCCGGATCAGCGCCCTCATCAACCTGTGGGGGCTGGTGCTGGTCACGCCGCTCGGCGTTTGGCAGGCGCTGCGCTTCGACTTCACGGCCGTAGGCGCACCCACCTGCGGCTTGCTCGTGTTCTACGCGCTGGCCGCCAGCATGGTCACCGTGTGGCTGTGGATGCGCGGACTGCAGCACGTGCCCGCGCCGCGAGCAGGCGTGTTCAGCGTGCTGCTGCCGGTGGCAGCCACGTTCGTGGGGGTGATCTTTCTCGGAGAGAGCCTCGACACGCCCCAAGTAGGGGCCCTGATCCTTTCACTCGCAGGATTGCTCCTGGCCACGGCGCCATACCACACAACTGCCAAGTAACGCGATAGCGAACTCGGGCATTGAGCGTTTTTGTCACAAGGGGGGCCCTTAGCATCCGCCCGCTTTTGCCGACCAACCGCCCTTATGCAGACCAAAGCCCTCCTCCACCGCCTCCCGCACCGCCAGCTCCTGGCGGCCATCCTGTCCGCCCTGCTGGTTTCCTGCGGGGGTGGTGGTGGAGGAGCGGCCGGCACGGATGCCGGCACGCCGCCTGCAGCCGACGGTGGTTCCGGGGATTCCGGCGGGGCCGGCTCGGGTGGTAGCACCGACACTGGCGGTGGCACCGACACGGGCGGTGGCACCGATACGGGCGGTGGCACCGATACGGGCGGCACCGGCGGCTCCGGCGGAACGACCCCGCCGCCGTCCGGCGAAGAATCACAGGCCGACGGCCTTGCCCAGAACTGGTCGGACCCGAAGACCTGGGGGGGCACGCTCCCGCCGGCAGGTTCCGCGGTCGTCATTCCCGCCGGCAAGACCGTGGTGCTCGACACCATGACGAAGGATCTCGGTGACGTGCGTGTCGAAGGCACGCTGAAGTTCAGTGACACGCAGGACGTTGCTCTTTCGGCGACCTCGCTCACCGTCACCGGCACCATCCAGGCCGGCTCGGTCGCCGCGCCGTTCACGCACCGGGGCACCATCACCCTCACCGGCCAGCCGGCCGGCACCAACGACGGTGTCTCCCGCGGCCTGCGGGTGATCGGCGGCAAGCTGCTGCTCTACGCGGCCACGCCCCGGCCGGTCTGGACCAAGCTGAACCAGAACGCCGATGCGGGCGCCAAGCAGCTGACCCTGAAGGAATCCACCAACTGGAAGGCCGGCGACCAGATCGTCGTGGCGCCGACCGACCACTACGGGCTTTCCGAATCGCAGAGCCTCACGCTCGCCTCGGCCAGCGGCTCGACCGTGACCGCCACGGCCGGCCTGGGCAAGTCGCGCTGGGGCCGCCTGCAGTACCCCACCAGCACCGGCCTCTCGCTGACCCAGGACACCGGCTACAAGCCGCAGGCCACGCCGGCGCCGACGGTGCTGGACGAGCGCGCAGCCGTCGGCAACCTGAGCCGCCGCATCGTCATCGAGGGCGCCGACGACAGCGCCTGGCGCACCAAGGGCTTCGGCGCCCACGTCATGGTCATGGGCCTGAAATCCCAGGTCCAGATCGACGGGGTCGAGTTCCGACGCGTCGGCCAGGCGGGCGCCCTCGCCCGCTACCCCTTCCACTGGCACATGCTCAGCTACAACGTGGACACCGGAGCCTATCTCGGCGACGCCACGGGGCACTTCCTGCGCAACAGCGCCATCTGGAGTTCGGCGAACCGCTGCGTGGTGATCCACGCCACCAACGGCGTGACGGTGCAGAACAACATCTGCTACGACATCAAGGGCCACGCCTTCTTCCTGGAGGACGCGGTCGAGCGGCGCAACGTGCTCGACGGGAACCTGGCGCTCAAGACCCGCTCCCCGGCGCCGGAGAATCTCCTGAAGATCCACGAAGGGCCGGACGTCTTCCAGGGCGGCCCCTCGGGCTTCTGGATCACCAACCCCGACAACACCGTCACCAACAACCTGGCCGGCGACTCGCAGGGCAACGGCATCTGGCTGTCCTTCCCGCTCAAGCCCCTGGGCCTGTCGCGCAAGGTCAACCTGTGGCCGCGCTACACGCCGCTCAAGCAGGTCGAGAACAACACGGTCCACACCTCGCGCGGCCCCGGCATCATGCTGGAGTGGGTGCCGGTGGACGACGACGTCGAGCATCCGGAGCAGACGCTGGGCTCCATTGCATCGCAGCGCTACGTGCCCATGAGGGACGGCAAGGCCTGCCTGGACGGCAACGGGCAGCCGTACGACTACTGCCCTGACGGCATGCTGCGCCTGACCCTCAAGCGCATCACCTCGTTCAAGAACAACGACGGCGCGTACCGCAACCGCGTCACCAATCCGGATTACCTGGAATGGGCGGTGGCGGACAACGTGGGCCTGGCCTTCGGCGGAGCGGCCCTGGACGGCACCATCCAACGCGGCCTGATGATCGGCACCAGCCTGAACCACAACGCCAACAAGTACCCCGCGGGCGCTTCCCTGCCGGCCGGCATCGCGACCTACCACTCGCTCGTGGGCCTGCTGAACAACACCTTCATCAGCTTCCCCTTCGTCGACGGCGCTACCAGCGGTGCGTTCAGCGCGGAGGACTACTACACCTCGGCGGTCGAGCGCGGCAAGGCCCGCAACAGCAACAACCGCCTGATCGCCAGTGCCGCGGGCTACCGCAACCTGCAGCCCGGCCTTCGCCAACACCACCTGCCGGCGGAGAACTGGGCCTTGGCCAGCGCGCTGTGGGATACCGAAGGCTTCTGGGGTCCCAAGGGCTGGTACACCGTGCCGAACACGCCGTTCCTCACGATCGGTGCCAACTGTATCGACGCGCAACCTGCGGGTCGGAACGGTAAAACTTGCGAGGGCGAGTTTTACGGCATCGAATCCATCCAGACGGACTTCGACTCCTCGCGATTCGAGTTCTCGGCGGCCATCAACGCGTCGCGCCAGGACAGCAACGGCAATGAAATCGCTTCTTGGCGGGTGGAAAACGGGTACAGCCACTATGTCAACAACGATGTGAATCGCCGGTATGCGTGTGATCAGGACATCACCCCCCCTCCGGGCAACTTCTGTTCCTGGGAGCTTGGATGGATGCGCCACTTCGCCGTCCGCCCCGACGGCCGCTATGTGATGAGCTTCCCCGGCTGGCCGGCGGCCAAGTG
>CAMLGG010000283.1 GCA_946479475.1 uncultured Ideonella sp.
AGGCCACGACCTGCGCGTGTCTTCGTCCACCGGCAGCGGCAAGACCGCCTCGTTCGTGCTGCCGGCGCTGCAGCGCGTGCTCGCCGCGCGTGGCGACAACACCAAGCGGCGCGAGAAGGGCGTGGTCCAGGGCCCGCGCGTCCTCGTGCTGACCCCGACCCGCGAACTCGCGCTGCAGGTCGCCAAGGCCACGATGACCTATGGCCGCCACGTGCAGGGCCTGCGCGTCGCCACCGTGGTCGGCGGCGTGCCCTACGGCGCTCAGCTGAAGGCGCTGCGCGGCCCGCTCGACGTGCTGATCGCCACGCCCGGCCGCCTGATCGACCACCTCGGCAGCGGCAAGGCCGTGCTTGAAAACGTCGACATGCTGGTGCTCGACGAGGCCGATCGCATGCTCGACATGGGCTTCATCGAGGACATCGAGCACATCGCCGAGAGCCTGCCGGCCAAGCGCCAGACGCTCATGGCCAGCGCCACCTTCGCCGGCGAAGTCGGCCGCCTGGCGCAACGCCTGCAGCGCGAAGACGTCGAGCGCATCGAGATCGCCGCCCACACCGAGAAGCACGAGAACATCGCCCAGCAGCTGATGTGGGCCGATGACCTCGACCACAAGCATGCCTTGCTGGACGCGCTGCTGACCGAGCGCGAGGTCGACCAGGCCGTCGTCTTCACCAGCACGCAGATCGACGCCGACCGCCTGGCCGACCGCCTGCACGAGATGGGCCACAAGGTCGCCTCGCTGCACGGCGGCATGCCGCAAGGCCGCCGCACCCGCGTGCTGCAGGGCCTGCGCTCGCGCCAGCTGCGCATCCTAGTCGCCACCGACGTGGCCGCCCGCGGCATCGACGTGCCGACCATCAGCCACGTCATCAACTACGGCCTGCCGCTGAAGGCGGAGGACTACGTGCACCGCATCGGCCGAACCGGCCGCGCCGGCCGCTCGGGCCGCGCCGTCACCCTGGCCGAGCGCCGCGACGTGCCGATGATCAAGCGCATCCAGCACTACACGACGCAACCGATCCCGGTCGCCACCGTGGCCGGCCTGGAGCCGACCCGCCCGGCGCCGGACACCCAGAACCGCCCGCCTCGCGGCGGCGCGCCCCGCGGCAAGGGCGGCCCGGGCGGCTCCGGCTACGGCCGCGTCGGCGACTACTTCGGCGGCGCCAAGCATCGCGGCGGCCCGCGACCCGAGCGGCACCACGAGCACCACGGCGCGGCCGAGCGCCGTGCGCCGGCCGACCGCAGCCCCTTCGAGCGCCGCCCCGAGCACCGCGGCGAGCCGCGCTTCGAAAGCCAACCGCGCTTCGAACAGCGCGGCGAGGGCTACCCCCGCTTCGAGCAGCGCCATGAAGGCCACCAGCGCTTCGAGCACCGCGACCGCCCGGGCTTCGTGAGGGCCGAAGCCCACCACGGCGGCGCCGGCGATCACCGCGGCGGCCCGCGCGAGGCGCGCCCGGCTCAGCCGAGGTTCGTGCCTTCCAGCAAGCCGCGCTTCGACAACAACGGCTCCAACGCCGGCAAGCGGCCGCGGAAGTCGGTGTAAGCCTGCTGGGGCGGCACCGTGTCGCCCGCGGCATAGATGTGGCGGTGCAGGCGCGCCGCCACCTGCGCATCGAAGGGGTCGCCCGCCTCCTCGAAGGCGCCGAAGGCATCGGCGTCCAGCACCTCGGCCCACAGGTAGACGTAGTAGCCGCAGGCATACGCCGAGCCGGCGAACAGGTGCTGGAAGTGCACCAGCCGGTGTCGCACGCCGACGGCCGGCGGCATGCCCAGGCCGGCCAGCTCCTCGCGCTCGAAGGCGCTCACGTCCTCCGGCCCTTGCGGGTCGGTGCGCGCGTGCAGCGCCAGGTCGACCAGCGCACTGCCCACATAGCTCACCGTGTCGTAGCCCTGGCCCCAGCGCTGCGCGGCCTGCAGCCGCTCGATCAGCTCGCGCGGCATGGGTTCGCCCGTCTGCCAGTGGCGCGCATGCTTCGCGAGCACCTCGGGTTGGCTCAGCCAGTGCTCGAACAGCTGGGAAGGCAGCTCCACGAAGTCGCGCAGGACCTGGGTGCCCGCGAGGCGGTGGTACGTGACCTTGGAAAGCAGGCCGTGCAGGCCGTGGCCAAACTCGTGGAACAGCGTGCGCGCGTCCTCGAAGGACAGCAGCGTCGGCTGGCCCGGCGCGGCCTTCGCGAAGTTGTTGTTGTTGACGACGATGGGCGCATCCACGCCCCGGTTGACCGACTGGTAGTTGAAGTCGCTCATCCACGCCCCCGAGCGCTTGCTCTGCCGGGCGAAGTTGTCGTGAAGGAACAGCCCTGCGCTGCGGCCCGACGCATCGAACATCTCGTAGGCCTTCACGTCCGGGTGGTAGGCCCGGATGCCCGGCCGGGCCTCGAAGTGCACGCCGAACAAGCGTCCGGCGCAATCGAACAGCGCCTGCACCATCGCATCGAGCGAAAGGTAGGGCTTGAGCTCGGCCTCGTCGAGCGCGTAGCGCGCCTGGCGCACCTTCTCGGACCAGTGGCGCCAGTCCCAGGGCTCCAGGTGGTCGGACACGCCGTGGCTGCGCATCATGGCGACCAGGGCCTGGCGCTCGCGCTCGGCAGCGGGCAGCGCACGCGTCCAGACCTCCGTCAGGAGCTGGCGGACGGCGCCTTGCTCGCCGGCCATCGTGTCGGCCAGCGCGTAGTCGGCATAGGACGAATAGCCGTGCGCCTTCGCCTGCAGGTGGCGCAGTCGCAGGATCTCGCGGGCCAGGGCCCGGTTGTCCGTCGGCCCGCCGCTCTCCCCGCGGCCGACCCAGGCGCGCCAGGCCTTCTCGCGCAGGTCCCGTCGCTCCGAGAAGGTCAGGAAGGGCACGATCAGCGAGCGGTTCAGCGTGATCGCGTGGCTGCCCTCCGGCAGGCCGCGTTCGGCGGCGGCCTGCTTCGCCGCCGCGCGGACGAAATCCGGCAGTCCGGCGAGCTCGGCCTCCCCGTTCAGCGGCAGCACGTAGCTGGACTCGTCGGCCAGGACGTTCTGCGCGAAGCGCGTGGTCAGCGTGGCCAGCTCCTGCACGACGGCCGAGTAGCGGGCCTGCTCGTGAGGCGTGAAGCGTGCGCCGGCGCGCACCGCATCGTCGTGCAGGCGCTCCACCAGGCGCCGGCCCTCGGGCGTGAGCGCCAGTTCGTCCCGCCGCGCGTGCAGCGCATCCAGCCTCGCGAACACGGCCGGATGCATCTTCACCGCGGTGTCGTGCGCCGCCAGCGGCGCCGCCATCTCGCGCTGGACGGCCTGCAGCGCCGGCGAGGTCTCGGAGGCGGTCAGGTTGCCCAGCACCGCCTCGATGCGATAGAGCAGGGCACCGGCCCTGTCCAGCGGCTCGACGGTGTTCTCGAACGTCGCGGGGCCGGCTTGCGCGCCGATCGCATCCAGCTCGGCCCTGTGCTGCCTCATCGCCTCTTCGAGGGCCGGCGCGAAGTGCTCCGGGCGGATCCGCTCGAAGGGCGGCAGGCCGAAGGGAGCGGTCCAGGAAGCGAGCAGGGGGTTGTCGGCGAGGCTCATGCGAAGCGGCGCTGCGGGCAGTCAAGGGCCTGGCCATGATGCCATCGCACCCGGCCGAATGGGCCTGCCGTTCACCCCAGGCCGGACTCGCCTACTTCACCCGCTGCTTCTCGAGCTTGCGGGCCAGCGTGCGGCGGTGCATGCCCAGGCGGCGTGCGGTCTCGGAGATGTTGAAGCCCGTCTGCGCCAGCGTCTCGTGGATGCGCTCCCACTCCAGCGTCTTGATGCTGGTGGTGCGCTCGGTCAGCTCGACCTCGGCATCGCCCTCGCTGCGACTGAACGCAGCCTCGATGTCGTCGGTGTTGGCCGGCTTGGCGAGGTAGTGGCAGGCGCCGAGCTTGATGGCCTCCACCGCGGTGGCGATGCTGGCGTAGCCGGTCAGCACCACGATCAGCATCTCCGGGTCGTGCTCGTGCAGGTGCTGCACGCAGGCCAGGCCCGAGCCGCCGCCGGCGAGCTTCAGGTCCACCACCGCGTGCGTCGGCTGGTGATCCTGAAGCAGCCGCGCCACCTCCTCCAGGCCGGTGGCTCGCAGCACCGCGTAGCCCCGCCGTTCGAACGAGCGCACGAGCGTGCGCGCAAACGCGTCGTCGTCCTCGACGATCAGGAGCAGCCGGTCGCTGGAGTCGGAGGAGGATTCGTCGACGCTCATGGGACGCTCATTCTGCGGGGGCCAGGGAGGCCAGCGGCAGGGTGACGCTGACTTCCGCGCCGCCGAAGGGGCGATTGCGCGCATCGATGCGCCCGCCCAGCGTGCGGGCGACGTTGACCGAAAGGAACAGGCCCAGGCCGCCGCCCGGGCGGCCCTTGCTCGACTGGTAGGGCTTGCCGAACTGCACCAGCATGTCGGGCGGGAAGCCGGGGCCTTCGTCGAGCACGCGCAACACGAGCTGGTCGTCGCCGTACTCCACGAGCAGGATCAGCGGCGCCTCGGGGGCGGCCTCGGCGGCGTTGTCCAGGATGTTGCCCAGCATCTGCCGCAGCGCCGAGTCCGAGATGATCGGCAGGTCCGGCACGCCCTCGCGCCGGTACTCCAGGTCGATCGAGGGCCGCGTGGCCCGCCATCGGGCGACCATTTCGTCGAGGAAGCGGTGCAGCGTCGTATGCAGCGGCGCCTCGCCCCGGGCCTCGCCGGCGGACAGAAGAATGCCGCTGACGATGCTCTTGCAGCGCACCAGCTGGCGCTGCATCTCCTCGATCTCGTCGCGCAGTTCGGGCTCGGCGGCGAAGGGTGCCATGCGGGCCCAGTCGCCGAGGATCACCGACAGCGTCGCCAGCGGGGTGCCCAGCTCGTGCGCGGCCCCGGAGGCCAGCAGGCCCATGCGCACGATGTGCTCCTCCTCCGCCGCGCGCTGGCGCAGGTCGGCCAGGCGGGCGTCGCGCTGGCGCAGGTTCTGGCCGATGCGGGTGATGAAGATCACCAGCAGCGAGGCGTTGAGCACGTAGCACAGCAGCAGCCCGCCGATGTAGGTCGGCGTGAGCGCCGGGCTGGACAGCTCCGCCATCGCCAGGGGCCGGTGCCATTGCGTGAGGGCGACGAAGCAGGCGCTGGTCACGGCCACCAGCGCCCAGATGTAGAACGGGCGCAGCAGGACGGAGCCCACCGCGACCAGCAGCAGGTACAGGTAGATGAACGGGTTGGTGACCCCGCCGGCGCAGTAGAGCTGGCCCGTCAGCACCCCGACGTCGACCAGCAGGCCGGCGAAGAGCTCGCCGTTGTGGACCGGCAGCGCGAGACGCGTTCGCAGGCGGCTGGCCAGGTTGAACAGCGCCAGCACCGCCAGCAGGCTGAGCATGTGCTCCAGCGGCAGCGCGACGCCGAGGAAGAACTCGACCACGAGGATGGTGGCGAGCTGGCCCGCCACCGCGAGCCAGCGCAGCTGGATCAGCTGCAGCAGGTTCTTGCGGCCCGCCAGCTGGACCGGCGCGCGGCCGACGTCGCCCGGCGGGAGGCGCCCGGGCGCTTCAGGACCGTGGTTCGGCGAGGTGGCGAGCGGTCGAGCGGATGACAGGGAACTCTCCGGCCTGGGCCAGCCTGCGAAGGCGCCGCTCGTCGGCGACGAGGTAGCCGATCGCGGCGGCCGCCATGAGGGCCAGCGCGAACCAGGTGGCAGCGTAGACGCGGTGATTGTTGCTGAAGTGCAGGACGGTCAGCCCAGCCCGCGGCCAGGCCGGCGCAGCGCCCGGCTCGGCCACGGCATCGATGAAGTACGGCGCGACGGGCACGCCGGGCGTCGACGATGCCAACTCCCGGGCCGCGGCGATGGCGGCGACGTCCCGCGAGTACCAGCGGCCCGAGACTGGATCGTTGTGCTGCCAGAGCCGCCCCTTGGGCTCGGACAGCCGCAGCAGGCCGGTCACCTCCTGGACGCCCGCCGGCTCTTCGGCGCGGCGCTGCGCGCGGTCACGCGCCTCGGGGGGCACGAAGCCGCGGTTGACCAGCAGCCAGAAGCCCTGCTCCGTGCGAAACGGGGTCAGCACCCAGTAGCCGCTGCCGAGCACGGTGGTGGCCGCCACAAGGGTCTCGCGGTCATGCGCGAACTCGCCTCGCACCCGGACGCGGCGGTACTCGTCCGCCTCGCGGGTGATCGCCGGCCAGCCCGTGGCGCCAGGAGCCGACGAAGGCGCCGCGTGGACCTGGTGCTCGACGCGGGCAACCAGGCTCTGCTTCCACGCCAGTCGCTCGACCTGCCAGACGCCGAGGGCGATGAAGCCCGCGCAGGCCAGCGCCAGTGCCGCCACCATGGCGGCCAGGGCGCCGAGAGAGCGCGGATGGCGGATGGCCGTCGTGTCCATTCGAAGCGACCCGCGCCCGTTCAGGGCATGTTGCGCATCGTTTGCGGATCGGCCGTCGGCATCATGTTGGTGTTCATGTGGTACATGACCCAGATCGAGCCGGCCAGCATGATCAGCACCAGCGCCGCGGTGAACACCAGCGCCAGCAGCGACCAGCCGCCCTCCACCTTTGCGTTCAGGTGCAGGAAGTACACCATGTGCACCACCATCTGCACCGCCGCGAAGGCGAGGATGACGAAGCCCGTCATCTTCGGCGTCGGCAGCACCTGGCCCATCACCAGCCAGAAGGGAATCGCCGTCAGCGCGACCGACAGCAGGAAGCCGA
>CAMLGG010000284.1 GCA_946479475.1 uncultured Ideonella sp.
GGGGATGCGGGCCGGCTTGGGAGCGGCCCGGCACTCGGCCCGCCAAGATTGGAGCCCCTCGCCCGACGAGTACGTCGGCCCATCCCCCGAAGGGGCTGCCGTGGACGCGGACCGTCCGGGGGACGGTCCTCGCCCGGCAGCGGCCGGCTTGGGAGCGGCCCGGCACTCGGCCCGCCGATGGGGGGATGACCCAGGATGTCTCATGGCATCGTCCTTCGAAGCGATGCCTCATTGTTCCACCAAGGGAACAAACATGTGCACCAGCATGGATTTATCGGCAGCGGCGCGATCAATAAAGTGCAGCCATCGAGCTCGTCGAGCTCAACCACCCCGGAAGGCCCGCCATGAACGTCCTGCAAGTCAACTCCAGCGCCCGCGTGTTCGAAAACGACCAGGGCTCGGTTTCCACCCGCCTGGCCAACGAGCTGTCGGCTCGCCTGCTGGCCGAAAACCCCGGTGCCACGCTCACCGTGCGCGACCTCGCCCGCCAGCCGCACCCGGTGCTCGACGAGGCCGCTCTCGGCGCCCTCTTCACCCCGGCCGAAGCCCGCTCGCCCGAGCAGGCGGCCCGCGTCGCCCTCGACGATGCGCTGATCGCGGAGATCCAGGCCGCCGACGTCGTGGTGCTCGGCGTGCCGATGTACAACTTCGGCGTCACCGCCCAGCTGAAGAACTGGATCGATGCCATTGCCCGCGCCCGCGTCACCTTCCAGTACACCGACAAGGGCCCGGTCGGCCTGCTGACCGGCAAGACCGTCTACGCCATGCTCTCCCGCGGTGGCGTGCATCGCGGCACCGAGCGTGACAGCCAGGTCCCGTACCTGAAGGCCGTCCTGGGATTCCTGGGGATGACCGACCTGCGCTTCGTCTTCGCCGAGGGCCTCGCGATGGGCCCGGAGGCCGAAGCCCAGGCGCTCGCCAGCGCCCGGGCCGAGATCGAGCTGGTGCTGCAGGGCGCCGCGGAAGAAGCCCTGGCCTGAGCCCCGGAGCGGGACACCCCAAGACAGCCCTGCAAGGAGATGCCATGAGCACGATCACGATCGCCCCCACCCCCTCGACGCTGGCCCGGCCGCGCCGGGTCGAGCGAGTCGTCGCCGGCCGGGCCACCTCCGACGGCGCCGGCGTGAAGCTGACGCGGGTGCTGACGCAAGACCTGCAGTACCGGCTCGACCCCTTCCTCATGCTGGACGCGTTCGGCTCCGACGAGGCGGGCGACTACATCGCCGGCTTCCCCGACCATCCGCACCGAGGCTTCGAGACGGTGACCTACATGCTCGTGGGCCGCATGCGGCACCGCGACTCCGCCGGCCACGAGGGCCTGCTGGAAAGTGGCGGCGTCCAGTGGATGACTGCCGGCCGAGGCGTCATCCACAGCGAGCTGCCCGAGCAGCAGGAGGGCCGGATGGAGGGCTTCCAGCTCTGGCTGAACCTGCCGGCGAAGGACAAGATGGCGCCGCCCTGGTACCGCGACATCCCGGCTGGCGAGATTCCGCACTGGCGCGCCGAAGGCGTCGACGTCGGCGTGATCGCCGGCCATGCAGGCGCCGGCGAGTCGGTGGTGGCCGGCGCGATGCAGCGCGAGCACACCGAGCCGGTCTACCTCGACATCGCGCTCGAGCCGGGCGCCGCCTTCGAGCAGCCGCTGCCGGCGGGCCACAACGCGCTCGTCTACGTCTACCGCGGCGAGGCGAGCGTGGGTGAAACGGTGGTGCCGGCCCAGCGCATGGCCATCCTCGCCAACGACGCCGCGGCCGACGGGGTGCGCCTGCAGGCCGGTTCGAAGCCGGCGCGCGCCCTGCTCATCGCCGGCCGCCCCCTGCGCGAGCCGATCGTGCAGTACGGGCCGTTCGTGATGAACTCGAAGGAGCAGATCTTCGAGGCGGTGGAGGACTTTCGCGCCGGCCGCCTGGCCTGAGGCAAGAAAAAAGGCGCGGTCACCCGCGCCTTTGCTCTTCGTGGCACCGCTCGAGGCGGCGCCGCCACCGGCTCACCGCTCGGGCGTGAACTCGGCGAGCACGCCGGCGCTGGAGTCGCGCACGAAGACGGTGTAGACGCCCTTGGACACAGGCGTCTTGTCGACCGAGTAGATGGTGCCGTCGGACGGGGTGGCGATCTCGATGCTGACCTCGCCGCTGGCCGTCAGGTCTTCGTAGGCCGAAGCGCCGCCCAGGGGTTGCGCATCGCCCACCTGGCCCGAGGCGACCTTCAGCGTCACGCTCTGGGCGGCCAGCGAAGGCGCCGCGTGCACCACGCGGATCTTGTACTTGGTGCTGACCGTCGGCAGGGTGTTGTCGTCGGCGATCACGTTCACCGTGGCGGTGGCGGCACTCGTGCCGGTCACCAGCAGGGTCGTGTCGGAACCGGCGGTCACGGTGATCTGCTTCGGAGCGAGCGCGGTGCCGTCGACCGAGGTCGTCAGCGTCTGCGCACCCGAATTGACCAGCACGTACTTGCCGACGGTGAACGAGCCCACGTTCGTGCCCAGCACGGTGCTGCCGGCGCTCATGCTGACCGACGAGAACGGCACGGCGGCGCCGACCGCGGCCACCATCCGCAGGCGAGCCTGCGTGTTCAGGTACGGCGTCACGTCGCCGTCCTGGACGACGCCGACGGCATGCATCAACACGCCCCCCTGGCCCGGCGTCACCACGATCGTCAGGACCTTGGTGCTGTCCAGCGTCACGGCGGGAACATCCAGCCGCAGGTCATCGGTGTCGCCCGCACCGGTCACCCGAAGGCGGTAGGTGCCGGAGGAGACGGTGGTGAAGCCGCTTTGGGTGCCGTTGGGGTCGGCGCCGGAGACGACCGGCGTGGAAGACTCGAGCGTCTCGTCCGTGCCGGTCAGGTACACGTCCACCTCGTCGGTCCCGGCATTCAGGACGCTGACCTTGGTCTTGTTGCTGTCGGCGGCGTCCTGGCTGTCCTTCGTGATGACCGACTTCAGCGCGCCTTCGACGCCGAAGGCGACGATGGTGTACTTGCCGCCCGAGCCGAGCGAGCGGGTCTGGGTCAGCAGCTCGGTGCTCGAGCCGGTGGCGCTGAGCACGTTGCTCACGTCGCCCGACGGCACGCCGGTGTAGGCGCTGCCGGCCCCGAACTCGACCCCGGTGATCTGAGGCGAATCCGCATCCTTGACGGTCAGGTCCAGCGAAGCATAGCCCGTGCTGGCGTTCACCAGACGGACACTGGCGTCGTTGCCGTTGTCGCCGCCGCCGCAGGCGGTCAGCCACGCCAGGGGCAGGGCGGCCACGAGGCCGAGCAGGTGGCGTTTGTTCATGCGCATGGGTAGTCCAGGTCCTTCGGAGTCGGCCGATGGTGAGAGGGCCGTGTTGCGTGAATGTTGCGGCCTGTTGCCGGCAGTGAATCGCCAGCGCGCGGGTCGGCTGCCAAAGCCGGGAGGATAACCGCTGTCGCCCCGGCCGGACGCATCGGTTCTGAAGGGTGAGTTTCGTGACAAGCTGCGCATCGGCGGCCATCCGTGCTCACACGGCACCCAAGCCGGCCGATCAGGCCACGGCCATGTCCGCTTTCATCCCGTTGTCCGCAGGTTCACGTTGGACCAGCGCCGCCAGCGCGAGCCTGGAGACCGCCACTCGCCGCCTCGCCACCCTCCGTCGCATCGACGGCGCGGCGGACGACGCCGCCGGCCTGGCCATCTCGGAGCGCCTGCGGGCGCAGATGAACGGCGAGCGCATCGCCCGCCAGTCGACGATGGACGGCCTCTCGCTGGCCCAGACGGCCGACGGCGCGCTCGGGCAGCTGTCCTCCGGCCTCCAGCGCATGCGCGAGCTGGCGCTGCAGTCGCGCAACGGCACCCTGTCCGACGGCGACCGCGCCAGCCTCGATGGCGAATACCGGCAGCTCGCGCAGGAAGCGGACCGGGTCATCGGCGGCACCCGGTTCAATGGCCGGAGGATCCTGGCCGGGGATGCCGGTACGCACCGCATCTCCTCGGGCCCCGACGCGCAGGACACGCTGGCGGTGTCGACGCCCGACCTGCGCAGCGATGCCAACCTGGCCGGGGCGACCAGCGGCCACCTGGCGAGCGCCTCCGGCTGCGCCGGACTGGTCGACGCCATCGACGGCGCGCTGGAGTCGATCGGCAGCCACCGGGCCACGCTCGGAGCTTCCGAGCACCGCCTGCAGGCGTCGGCCGACACCAGCGATCTCCGGTTCGAGGGCAGTGCCCGGGGCTACGACGCCTTGACCGCCGCCGACCCTGCCGCCAGCGCCGGCGCCTGGCTCGCCGCACAGCTGCGGCAGTACGCGGCGATCTCGATGTTCAGCCAGAACGTGCTCGCCGCGCAGCCGCTCCTGTCGCTGTTCGGCTGAGCGGCTGAACGGCTCAGGCGCTCCAGCCGACGTCGCCCGGGCCGGTGGACGGTGTGCCGGCCAGCGTGGCCATCACGCTCAGCTCGTCGGCGCTGACCGTGGCATCGGCGCCCGAGGACTGGAAGTACAGCGCGTACGAGCTGGAGCCGTCGTCGACCATGAACACCGCCGTCTGGCCGGCGGCGTAGGCCTGGTTCGCGCTGCCGATCGCGGCGGCGGCCTGGTCGAGCAGCGCACCGCCGGCGAGGTCGGAAGTGACGATGACGAGCTCAGCGCCGGCATCGAACCCGCCGGGCCCCGCGATCGCCACCGCGTTGTCCACGACCAGGTCCCCGTTGCCCACCGGCAGCGTGGATTGGCTGACCGCGAGCCGGTCGAAGCCCGACTCGAAATCCGCCACCTGCAGGAAGCCGGGGTCCGAACCCCGGCCGGTCAGCACGAAGGTATCGGAGCCGACGTTGCCGATCAACTGCACCTGGCCGCCCCAGGCGGAGATCGTGTCGTCGCCGATGCCGCCATCCAGGCTCAGCGAGTAGCCGTCCTGCCCGATGGCGCTCAGCCGGTCGTGCCCGCGACCGCCGTCGATCGTGATGTCACCCGCGCCGCTGCCGGCGATGGTGTCGTTGCCGCCGCCGCCGGTGATCGACAGCGGGCCGCCCGGGTAGAGCTTGTAGCCGGTGATCAGGTCGTCGCCGCTGCCGCCGTCGATGTCGACGCCCATCCCTGCGCCCCCGCGCAGCGTGTCGTTGCCGGCCCCGCCCGTCAGGGTCAGCCGGTTGTTGAGGGCGAGGACGTCGATCGCGTCGTGGCCACCGCCGCCGTCCACCGAGAGGTTGCTGTAGCCCGAGCCGCCGGTGCCGGCGATGGTGTCGTTGCCCAGGCCGCCGCCGGCGAAGGCCGTGACGTTGGTGGTGGTCATCAGGTCGGCACCGTCGCCGCCATCGAGTCCGACGCCGCCGACGAGCGTGTCGCGCCCGGCGCCTCCGGAAAGGTAGTCGCCCGACCCGTAGGGGCCGCCGGAGCCGGCCTCGAGCAGGTCGTTGCCATCCTCCCCGTACAGCGAGTTGGCCCCCTGGCCGACGTGCAGCACGTCGTCGCCCGCCCCGCCATGCAGCACGTCGTCGCCCATGATGGCGCTGCCGCCGATGAGCGTGTCGTTCCCGAGTCCGCCGATGAGGGTGTCGGAGCCGTACGGCCCGATCAGGCCGCCGCTGGTGATGTAGTCGTCGCCGCCCGCGCCGTCGAGCAGGTTGTTGCCTGCGGTGCCGTCGATGTGGTTGTCCAGGTCGTTGCCGGTCCCGTTCAGGTCGAAGGGGTAGTTCGCCTCGGTCAGGTCCAGGTTCTCGACATAGGCGGGCAAGGTGTAGTCGACGCTTGAAACGACCGTGTCGGTGCCCTGGTGGTCCAGCTCGATCACGACGTCGCCGACGTTGTCGACGAGGTAGGTGTCGTTGCCCTTGCGGCCGGCCATCTGGTCGGCCCCTTCGGCGCCGTCGATGGTGTCGTCGCCCTTGCCGCCGTGCAGGGTGTCGTCGCCCGGCGTGCCGACGATCAGCTTGCCTGGCCACCAGCGCGATGGGCCATCGACCCAGGGCCTGAGCGCCAGGTCCTGTTGTTCCTGCCACCAGGCCTGGTCATGCAAAGCTCGCTCGTTCATGCCTGCTCCTCGGAACCGCGCCTCAGGCGCTCCACACGATGTCGTCGATGGTGGTCGATGCGCAGCCGTCGAGCCGGCCGATGATGCTGAGCTCGGCTGCGCTCACCACGGCGTCGCTGCCGGACGACTGGAAGTACAGCGCCCACGAGTTCGTGCCGTCGTCGACCATGAAGACGGCCGTCTGGCCGGCCGCATAGGCACCATTGGCGCTCCCGATGGCGGCAGCCGCCTTGCTCAGCGTCAATCCGCCGGCCACATCCGTCTCGACGATCACCAGTTCGGCCGAGGCCTCGAACCCGCCGGGGCCGCTGACCGACACCGCGCCATCCACCACCAGGTCGCCGTTGCCCACCGGCAGGCTGCCTTGGCTGACGGTCAGCAGGTCCAGGCCGCTGGCGAAGTCGGTGACGGTCACCATCTCGATGCCGTAGGTTTCCTTCGAGGACAGCGTGAAGCGGTCGCCGTCCTCGCCACCGGTCAGGTAGCGCACGCCTGCCCCGCTGGACAGCGCGTCGCTGCCCAAGCCCCCGTCGAGGTACATGGTGCTGCCGGAGGCTCCCCACGCATAGAGCCGGTCATCCCCGGAGCCCCCGTCGACGTGCGCCGTGCCGTGGTTCGCGTAGCAGGAGATCGTGTCGCTGCCGTCGCCGCC
>CAMLGG010000285.1 GCA_946479475.1 uncultured Ideonella sp.
CCGACCCGCTGGGCAAGGGCTTCCACATCATCCAGGGCATGATCGCCATCGGCTCGGGCGGGCCGACCGGCAAGGGCTTCATGAAGGGCACGCAGACCCACCTGGAGTTCATCCCCGAGCGCACGACCGATTTCGTCTTTGCCGCCTACGCCGAGGAGTTCGGCCTGGTCGGCACCCTCAGCCTGATCGCCTGCTTCGCCTTCGTGCTGGTGCGCGGCCTGGTCATCGCGGCCGAGGCGCCCACGGTCTTCACCCGCCTGCTGGGGGGCGCGCTGACGCTCAGCTTCTTCACCTACGCCATGGTCAACATGGGCATGGTCAGCGGCATCCTGCCGGTCGTCGGCATCCCCTTGCCCTTCATCTCCTACGGCGGCACGGCCATGGTCACGCTCGGCCTGGCGCTCGGGATGCTGATGTCGATCGCCAAGAGCCGGCGGCTGATGCAGAGCTGAGGCGGCCTGGAGGCGTCAAGGCGCAGAGGCGAGCTCAGCCGTCGGTGGCCGCCACGGGCGCCGCCGGCGCCGCGGTCGGCAGGGGGAAGCGCACCGTGAAGAGCGTGCCGGGCCCGGCCCCGGCCGGCAGCGTGGCAAGGGGGCGGGCATTGTCTATCGTCACCGTCGCCTGGTGCTTCTCGGCGATCTCGCGCACGATGGCCAGGCCCAGGCCGCTGCCGTCGACGTTGGTGCCGAGGGCGCGGTAGAAGGGCTGGAAGACCAGCTCGCGCTCCGCCTCGGGGATGCCGGGCCCGTTGTCCTCGACCTGCAGCACCAGCACCTGCCCGAACGGGTCGGGTGTGACCCGGACCGTGACCGTGCCGCCCTCGGGGGTGTACTGCAGGGCGTTGTCGACCAGGTTGCGGATCATCTCGCGCACCAGCAGGGGCTGGCCGTGCAGCCGCGGCACGCCCTCGGCGGAGGCCTCCGGCCCCTCGTAGCCCAGGTCGATGCGCTTCTCGAAGGCCTTGGTGAGGAAGTCCTGCACCGTGTCGGTGGCCAGGCGGACGAGGCTGAAATCCTGCGTGCGGCGCGCCTGCTCCTCGTCCTCGGCCCGGGCCATGGCCAGCAGCTGGTTGACCATGTGCGCGGCCCGCTGGCTGGAGCGGGCGATCTGCTGCAGCGAGCGCTTGACCGACTGGGCATCCCCGCCGCCGGCATCGATCTCGCGCTGGGCCAGCTCGGCCTGCGTCCTCAGGCCGGCCAGGGGCGTCTTCAGCTGGTGCGCGGCGTCGGCCAGGAAGTGCTTCTGGGTGGCCATCGACTGGTCCAGCCGTGCCAGCAGGTCGTTGATGGCGCGCACCAGCGGCGCCACCTCCTCGGGCACGTCGTGCTGGTCGATCGGGCTCAGGTCGTGGCTCTGGCGGCGCTGGATGCGCTGCTGCAGCTGGTTCAGCGGCGCGATGCCGCGAGCCAGCGCGAACCAGACCAGCAGCACCGCCACCGGCAGGATCACGTACTGAGGCAGCAGCACGCCCTTGATGATCTCGGTGGTCAGGCGGCTGCGCTTCTCCATCGTCTCGCCGACCTGAACCAGGCCGATGCGGACCGGATCGCCCGTGCCCGGCTCGACCCGCAGGCTGGCGACCCGGACCGGCTCGTTCTGGATCGACTCGTCGCGGAACTGCACCTCGCCGACCGGGGCGGGCGCGGCGGGGTCGAGGTCGGGCGCCGGCAGCTCGCGGTCCCCGGCCAGCAGCTCCCCCTTCTCGCCGAGGACCTGGAAGTAGACCCGGTCCACGTCGTCGCTACGCAGCAGCGCGGCCGCCGGCTCGGGCAAGCTCAGCACCGGCTGGCCGCTGCGCGCCGGCGCGGCCACCACGAGCTGGCGGGCGATCATGCGCGTGAGCTGGGCCAGGTCGCGGTCATACGGCCGCGCCGCGATGTTCTGCGCCACCAGCCAGGTCAATGCGGCGCTCATCGGCCACAGCAGCAGCAGCGGCACGAGCATCCAGTCGAGGATCTCGCCGAAGAGGGAGCGCTGCTCGCGCGCGGTGGGCTTGCTCACCCTGGCCAGCATAGCCGGCCGCCTGACACCAGCCTTGTGGGATCAGCTTTGGATTTTTTCCAGGCAGTAGCCGAGCCCGCGCACCGTCGCGATCCGGATCGGGCCCTGCTCGATCTTCTTGCGCAGGCGGTGGATGTAGACCTCGATCGCGTTGTTGCTGACCTCTTCGCCCCATTCGCACAGCCGGGCCACGAGCTGGTCCTTGCTGACCAGGCGGCCGGCGCGCTGCAACAGCACTTCCAGCAGGCTGATCTCGCGCGCCGACAGCTCGATCATCTGGTCGTTGATGTAGGCCACGCGGCCGGTGGCGTCGAAACTCAGCGGGCCGTGCTTGATGATGCTGGAGGCCGTGCCGAGGCCGCGGCGGGTGAGGGCGCGAACGCGCGCCTCCAGCTCCTGCAGCGAGAAGGGCTTGGCCATGTAGTCGTCGGCGCCGAGGTCCAGGCCCTTGACCCGCTGCTCGACCGAGTCGGCGGCGGTCAGGATCAGCACCGGCATGCTCGAGCCGCGGGCGCGCAACTTGCGCAGCACCTCCAACCCGTGCAGCCTGGGCAGGCCCAGGTCGAGGATCACGAGGTCGAACTCGTGGGAGGCGAGGGCCGCATCGGCTTCGCTGCCGGTGCCCACCTGGTCGACCGCATAGCCCGCGCCTCGCAGGGAGCGCAGCAGGCCATCCGCCAGGACCTGGTCATCTTCAGCAATCAGGATGCGCATCGGCCTTGCCTTTTTGTCTCCAGGGCGATTCCTTTGACCGGCCCGTACGGGAATTCTAGGCAGGGCGGTCCGGGCCGGCTTGATTTTGAGCAAGGCCGAAAAATCCACTGTACGAATATCCAGCTTCTGACATAATCGACGCTCGACACTGACGCCTGACCGAACGATCCGAATGCCCAGAAGGAGGCCCGCCGAAATGGACGCACCCGTGAAGAACCTGAACACCGAGAAGTCCAAGGCCCTGGCCGCCGCGCTGGCCCAGATCGAGAAGCAGTTCGGCAAGGGCTCGATCATGCGCCTGGGCGAAGGCGAGGTGATCGAGGACATCGAGGTCGTCTCCACCGGCTCCCTCGGCCTGGACATCGCGCTGGGCGTTGGCGGCCTGCCGCGCGGCCGGGTCGTCGAAATCTACGGCCCGGAATCCTCCGGCAAGACCACGCTGACCCTGCAGGTGGTCGCCGAGATGCAGAAGCTCGGCGGCGTCGCCGCCTTCATCGACGCCGAGCACGCGCTGGACATCCAGTATGCGCAAAAGCTCGGCGTGAACCTGCAGGAGCTGCTCATCAGCCAGCCCGACACCGGCGAGCAGGCGCTCGAGATCGTCGATTCCCTGGTGCGCTCCGGCGCGGTCGACCTGGTCATCATCGACTCGGTCGCGGCCCTCACGCCCAAGGCCGAGCTGGAAGGCGAGATGGGCGACAGCCTGCCCGGCCTGCAGGCCCGCCTGATGAGCCAGGCGCTGCGCAAGCTGACCGCCACCATCAAGAAGTCCAATTGCATGGTCATCTTCATCAACCAGATCCGGATGAAGATCGGCGTCATGTTCGGCAGCCCCGAGACGACGACCGGTGGCAATGCCCTGAAGTTCTACTCCTCCGTCCGCCTCGACATCCGCCGCATCGGCTCGATCAAGAAGGGCGAGGAGTACATCGGCAACGAGACCCGCGTGAAGGTCGTGAAGAACAAGGTCTCGCCGCCTTTCAAGGAAGCCGAGTTCGACATCCTCTTCGGCGAGGGCGTCAGCCGCGAGGGCGAGATCATCGACCTGGGCGTCGCCGCCAAGATCGTCGAGAAGTCCGGCTCCTGGTACGCCTACAACGGCGAGAAGATCGGCCAGGGCAAGGACAACTCGCGCGAGTTCCTGCGCGAGAACCCGGAGCTGGCCCGCGAGATCGAGAACAAGGTGCGCGAGGCCATGGGCGTGCCGCTGCTGGGTGGCGAAGCCGCCGAGTGAGCCGGGCCTGAGCCGAGGGCGGCATGAAGCGTCCGCCCCTGAGCCTGAAGGGCCAGGCGCTGGCCCTGCTGGCGCGCCGCGAGCACAGCCGGGCGGAGCTGCGCACCAAGCTGCTGTCGCATGCCCGCAGGCGCGCGCAGGCGGCGGCCGAGGAGGCCGCCCGTTCCGCGGCCCTCGGGCCGCGCGATCCCTGGGACCCGACCGGGCCCGAAGAGCCCGGGGCTGCCGTCGCCGAGTTCGACGCGCAAGCGGCCGGGGCCGAGGTGGAGCTCGTCCTCGACGAGCTCGAGGCCGCCCGGCACCTGAGCGATGCGCGATTCGCCGAGTCCCGGGTGAACGCCCGCGCCAGGCGGCAGGGCACGGCGCGCATCCGCCAGGAGCTGGCGCGCCACGGCGTAGAGCTTGACGAAGAGACCGCTCGCCAGCTGCGTGAGACGGAATTGGAGCGTGCCCGCACGGTCTGGCTGCGCAAGTACGGCGGCACCCCGCCCAGCGAACCAGCCGAGCGAGCGCGCCAGATGCGCTTCCTCGCTGCCCGCGGCTTCGCGGCCGAAGTGGTGCGCCGCGTGGTCGGCGGCCACGATCCGACGGATTGACCGCGGTCATCGTCCGCCTTCGCGGACACCACGTATGCTGCGTTGCAACACGCGTGCTACAGTGAAATGTTGTCCCGGCGCTCGCCCTTTTGTCCCAGGGCGGCCGCGGCTCAGCACGCTCGCCGTCTCCCATGCCGCTGCCTTCCGCCGACCCCCAGCGCCAGCTCAAGCACCAGCGTTCCATCCAGGTCCAGGCTTATGCCCGGGCCGACGGGCTTTGGGAGATCGACGCCTTCGTGCGCGACACCAAGACACGCCCCACGGGCAGCGCCGGCCGCGAGCGCCCGGCCGGCGAGGCCATCCACGACCTGCACCTGCGCATCGTCGTCGACACCGCTTTCAACATCCTGCAGTCGGGGGCCGAGTCCATGGCCACGCCGTACCCGGGCCATTGCGACGACCACGGCGACCGCTACGCCGCCCTGGCCGGCCTCAATCTCATGCAGGGCTTCAAGCGCGCCGTGCGCGAGCGGCTCGGCGGCGTGCTGGGCTGCACCCATCTGACCGAGCTGGCGGACGTGCTGCCCACCGCCGTCGTCCAGGCCTTCGCCGGCGAGGTGCTCCAGGTCCACCCGGACAGCGACACCAAGCCCTTCCAGATCGACCGTTGCCACGCCCTGGCCTCCGACGGCGAGGCTGTACGTCTGCACTATCCCCGTTGGTACCGTCGTCAGCCCGGCGCCATCAAACTGTCCGACAATCCGGCGCCGGCCGCGGTCCCGTCGCCCGCCGGCGGCTGACCGCCCGGCGCCCTCCGGCCGCCTTCCGTTTCGTTTCGTACTCACGACAAGCCCCCATGAAGATCCACGAATACCAAGGCAAGGAACTCCTGCGCCAGTTCGACGTGCCGGTGCCGCGCGGCTACCCGGCGTTCACCGTGCAGGAGGCCACCGAGGCCGCCCAGAAGCTGGGCGGCAAGGTCTGGGTCGTCAAGGCGCAGATCCACGCCGGCGGCCGGGGCAAGGGCGGCGGCGTCAAGCTCGCCAAGTCCATGGACGAGGTCAAGACGCTGGCCGGCCAGATCCTGGGCATGCAGCTCAAGACGCACCAGACCGGCCCCGAAGGCCAGAAGGTGCGCCGCCTGTACATCGAGGAAGGCGCGGACATCCAGAAGGAGTTCTACGTCTCGCTCGTCACCGACCGCGCCTCGCAGAAGATCGCGCTGATCTGCTCCAGCGAGGGCGGCATGGACATCGAGGAGGTCGCCCACTCGACCCCCGAGAAGATCATCACCGAGCTGGTCGACCCGCTGGCCGGCCTGACCGACGCCCAGGCAAGGAAGGTCGCCGAGGCCGTCGGCATGACGGGCGCCACGGTCGACCAGGCGGTCACCCTGTTCAAGAACCTGTACCGCTGCTACATGCAGACGGATGCCTCGCTGGTCGAGATCAACCCGCTCAACCGCGACAGCAAGGGCAACCTGATCGCGCTGGACGCCAAGTTCAACTTCGACTCCAACGCGCTGTTCCGCCATCCCGAGATCGTCGCCTACCGCGACCTCGACGAAGAGGATCCGGCCGAAATCGAGGCCAGCAAGTTCGACCTGGCCTACATCAGCCTGGACGGCAACATCGGTTGCCTGGTCAACGGCGCCGGCCTCGCGATGGCCACGATGGACACCATCAAGCTGTTCGGCGGCGAGCCGGCGAACTTCCTCGACGTCGGCGGCGGCGCGACGGCCGAGAAGGTCACCGAGGCCTTCAAGATCATGCTGAAGAACCCCGAGGTGAAGGGCATCCTCGTCAACATCTTCGGCGGCATCATGCGCTGCGACACCATCGCCGAGGGCGTGATCGCGGCCTGCAAGGCGGTGAACCTGAGCGTGCCGCTGGTGGTGCGCATGAAGGGCACGAACGAGGACCTGGGCAAGAAGATGCTGGCCGAATCCGGCCTGCCCATCATCAGCGCAGACACGATGGCCGAGGCCGCGACGAAGATCGTCGCCGCCGTGAAGTAAGCCCAGGAGCACCAAGACATGTCGATCTACATCAACAAGGACACCAAGGTCATCACCCAGGGCATCACGGGCAAGACCGGCCAGTTCCACACC
>CAMLGG010000286.1 GCA_946479475.1 uncultured Ideonella sp.
GCATCCCGGACCAGGTCGGCGACCCGGAAGCTGGCGATGCCGGTCTGGCGGGTGCCCAGCAGCTCGCCCGGGCCGCGCAGCTCCAGGTCTTTCTCGGCGATCACGAAGCCGTCGGTGGTCTGGCGCATCACGTCCAGGCGCTGCCGGGCCAGCAGCGACAGCGGCGGCTTGTACATCAGCACGCAGCTGGACGCCTCGGCGCCGCGGCCGACGCGACCGCGCAGCTGATGCAGCTGCGCCAGGCCGAGGCGCTCGGCGTTCTCGATCACCATCAGGCTGGCGTTGGGCACGTCGACGCCGACCTCGATCACGGTGGTGGCCACCAGCACGCCGATCTCGCCGGCCTTGAAGCGCGCCATCACGGCCGCCTTCTCGGCGGGCTTGAGGCGGCCGTGGACCAGCCCGACCTCGTGCCCAGGCAGCGCGGCCGCGAGCTGGGCGTGGGTCTCGGTGGCATTGCGCAGTTCGCTCAGCGGCCTGCCGCCGCGGGCCTTGCCTTCGGGCGGCGAGCCGTCGTCCTCGACCGCCTCGACCAGCGGGCAGACCCAGTAGACCTGCTGGCCGGCCTCCACGGCGTCGCGGATGCGGCCGATGAGCTCCTCGCGCCGATGGTCGGCGATCAGCTTCGTCACGATGGGCGTGCGGCCCGGCGGCAGCTCGTCGATGGTCGAGACCTCGAGGTCGGCGAAGTAGGTCATCGCGAGCGTCCTCGGGATGGGCGTGGCGCTCATCATCAGCAGGTGCGCCGAGAGCTCGCCTTCGGTGTCCTGCAGCTTGTGCCGCAGCGCGAGCCGCTGCGCGACGCCGAAGCGATGCTGCTCGTCCACCACCGCCAGGCCGAGCCGGGCGAAGCGGACGTCGTGCTGGATCACCGCATGCGTGCCGACGACGAGCGCGGCCTCTCCGCTGGCGACCTGCGCCAGCGCCTGCTCGCGCGCCTTGCCGCGCCGCGCACCGGCCAGCCAGGCCACCTTCACGCCCAGCGGCTGCAGCCACTGCACGAGCTTGGCCACGTGCTGCTCGGCCAGGATCTCGGTCGGCGCCATCAGCGCGCATTGCCAGCCGGCGTCGATCGCCACGGCCGCTGCCAGCGCGGCGACGACCGTCTTGCCCGCACCCACGTCGCCCTGCAGCAGCCGGTGCATCGGGCGGCCGGCGGCGAGGTCCGAGGCGATCTCGGCCGACACGCGCCGTTGGGCGCGCGTGAGGGCGAAGGGCAGCGTCGCCAGCAGCTTCTCGTGCAGCCCGCCGGCCCGGGGCGCGAGCGCAGGAGCCGCATGTCGGCCTCGCTCCCGCCGGGCCTGGCCCTGGGCCAGCTGCTGGGCGAGCAACTCCTCGAACTTCAGCCTCTGCCAGGCCGGATGGCTGTGATCCTCCAGCGTGGCGAGCGCCGTGCCGGGCGGCGGATGGTGCAGGAACTCCAGCGCCTGCCTCAGGGGCGGCAGCCCGGCCGGCACCACGCCCGGCGGCAGCACCTCGGCCAGGTTGGCGCGCTGCAGGCCCGAGGCGACGGCCTTTCGCAGGTAGGTTTGAGGCAGCGCAGCGGTGCTCGGGTAGACGGGCGTCAGGGCGTCGGCCAGGGGCGCTCCCGGCTCCACCGCCTTGAACTGCGGGTGGATCATCTCCAGGCCGAAGAAGCCAGCGCGCAGGTCGCCACGCACCCGGATCCGCGCGCCGGGCTGGAACGCCTTCTGGTGGGAGGGGTAGAAGTGCACGAAGCGCAGCACGAGCGCCTCGCCCTCGTCGTCCTGGGTGCGCACGACCAGCTGGCGGCGGGGGCGGAACTCCACCTTCGCATCGCGCACGGTCACCTCGACCTGCACGGTTTCGCCGGGATCCGCCTCGGCGAGCGGGGTGAGTCGGGTCTCGTCCTCGTAGCGCAGCGGCAGGTGCAGGGCGAGCGCGACAGGCGTGGTCAGGCCCAGCGACTGCAGCGCGCGTGCCGGGCCGGTGCGGGGCGCGGCAGGGGCGGAGGCTTCGGGTGGCATCGGGCGATTGTCGTGGCCGCCACGGACCATGCCCGATGCCACGTGCGGTGACGACTTCTTGCCTCCGGTCACGAACGCCGGGCCGGAAGCGACCGAAATGGCGGGAGAATCCGCCCCGCTTCGACCTCCCGACTTGACTTTGACCGGCTCCCCACCATGCGTCTTGCTGTCCGACTGCTCGTGCTGATTGCCACCGTGCTGGGCCTTGGAGTGGCCTTCGCCTGGGCCTGGGACCGATCCGACGCGCGCGCCGAGGCCGCGTCCACCGCGCCGGCGCTGCACGGCGAGGCGCCGGCCGGGCACTGAGCGGATCATCCTTTCAGCGGCGCGCCGGCGAAGGGAACCGAATCGCCGATCCGGTGCCCAAACGTGGCACGTCGATTGCCGACACGGTCGCGGCCGGCGTGGAACAATCCGCACATCCAGCCCAAGGCCGGTGAAGCCTCGAGGTCCAGTCCCTTGTCCACCCCGCGTCACTACACCCTCGCCGATTTCGATTTCGAGCTGCCCGGCGAGCTCATCGCCCAGCATCCCAGCCCGGAGCGAAGCGCCTCGCGCCTGCTCGACGGCCGCACGGACCGCCCGGTCGACCGCGTCTTCCGCGAGCTGCCTTCGCTGCTCGCCCCGGGCGACCTGCTGGTCTTCAACGACACCCGCGTGATCAAGGCCCGGCTGCTCGGCGAGAAGCCCACCGGCGGCGCCATCGAGGCGCTGGTCGAGCGCATCCTTCCTGGGGTCGAGGGCGAGCCGCCGCACCAGGTCCTGGCCCACCTTCGCGCCAGCAAGTCGCCCAAGGCCGGCAGCTTCGTCCGCTTCGGGCTCGATGCCGGCACGTCCGGCGCCGGCTTCGAGGCCGAGGTGCTGGGCCGCGCGGGCCCGGACGATTCGCTGTTCCGCCTTCGCTTCCCGGCCGAACCGCTGGCCCTGCTGCAGCAGTACGGCCACGTGCCACTGCCGCCCTACATCACCCACCCCGACGCGCCGGAAGACGCCGAGCGCTACCAGACGGTCTTCGCCGAGCGTCCGGGTGCCGTCGCCGCGCCGACCGCCTCGCTGCATTTCGACGAGGCCGTGCTGGCCGCTCTCGCCGCACGCGGCGTCGAGAGCGCCCGCGTCACCCTGCACGTCGGCGCGGGCACCTTCCAGCCGGTGCGCAGCGAGAACCTCGAAGAGCACCGCATGCACAGCGAGTGGTTCGAGGTGCCCCGGGCGACGGTCGATGCAATCGCCCAGGCCCGCGCCCGCGGCCGGCACGTGGTCTCGGCCGGCACCACGACCCTGCGCGCGCTGGAATCCGCCGCCCTGCGTTCGCCCTCCGGCCACCTGGACGAGCCCCAACGCGGCGAGACGGACATCTTCATCCGCCCCGGCTTCGAGTTCCGGGTCGTCGACCGCCTCATCACCAACTTCCACCTGCCCAAGAGCACGCTGATGATGCTCGTCAGCGCCTTCGCCGGCCACGAGCACGTGATGGCGCTGTACCGCCACGCCATCGAGGCGCGCTACCGCTTCTTCAGCTACGGCGACGCGATGCTGTTGGCGCGCGCCCGCCCGCCGGGGCCATGAGCCCCGCCCGGCCGCCCGCAGGGGCTCGTTCCCGCTCGGCGGGACCGGCCGCAGGCCGCAGGGTGCCCCGATGAATGCCTTGCCACTGGGGCTGGGGGGCGATCCGCCCCGCCCGAGCCTGCCGGCCGCGCAGCAGCGGCTGGCCCGGTGGCACGATCTGCTGGACAGGCTGGCGCCGGCTCTGAAGGCGCCCGAGGCGCCCGGCTTCGAGGGCGCGATCCGTGGCCTGGCCGACGAGCTCGCGCTGCTGGTCCGGGAAGAGCCCGACATGGCGCAGGCCCTGCTCGTGCACCCGGACTTCTGCTCGGCCCACCCGTACAGCGTGGCCCACTCCGCGCACGTCGCGGCCACCTGGGCCGTGCTGGCCTTGCGCCAGGGCGGCAGCGGCGTCGGGATGACGGTGCCGCTGGCGGCGGCCCTCACCATGAACCTGGCCATGCTGGAGCTGCAGGACGAGCTCACCCGGCAGGAACTGCCGCTCAAGCCCTTGCAGCGCGAGCAGATCCGCCTGCATCCGGCCCACAGCGCGGCCCTGTTGCGGCGGGCCGGGGTGGCGGATGCGCTCTGGCTGGGCATGGTCGAGCAGCACCACGAGACGCCGGCCGGTGGCGAGGCGCTGCCCGAGGCGCGCCGGCTGCGCATGATCGACGTCTACTGCGCCTGCTTCGGCGCCCGCGCGCGCCGGCACCCGCTGCTGCCGGACCAGGCGGTGCGGCGCCTGTACCAGCAGCATCCGCAGGACCCGACCGCCATGGCGCTGGCCCAGGCCTTCGGCCTTTATCCGCCGGGCACGGTGGTCCGGCTGGCCTCGCTCGAGCTGGCGCTGGTGGTGCGGCGCGGCCACGCCGCCAACGCGCCGATCGCGATCGCCTTGCAGAACCCCAATGGCGAGGCCCGCCAGCCGCCGGCCCGGCGCGACGCGAGCCTGCCCGGCTACGCGGTGGTGGCGGCCGTCACGCCGGCCCTGCTGAGGGCGCCCATCCCGTGGGCTGAGCTGTTCAGCCTGTACTGAGCTGGAGCAGGCCGGCTGTTGCAGCCTGCGCCGGGCCGGAGCGGCGCTGCTCCATCCTGGCAAAACGCCCGGGGCGCTTGATCTGACGCAAGCGGGTGGGATGGGTGCTGCCTATGGTGTGGTCAACCCACGCAAGGAGCCCACCATGAACAAGACCCAGTTGATCGCCGCTGCGGCTGCCCTGATGGCGGCCGGCGCGACCCAGGCCGCGACGAACGACGACGCGATGCTGGCCCTGGCCTCGCACAGCGGCTGCATGACCTGCCACCACGTCGATCCCGGCGCCAAGGGCCCGGACGGCCTGGCCCCGGTCGGACCCGCCTGGCGCGACGTGGCCAGCAAGTACCGCGGCCAGGCGGACGCCGAGGCGACGCTGACCACCACCGTGCTCAAGGGCTCCAACCCGTACGACAGCCACTGGAAGGGCAAGGCCAGCGGCCTGGCCATGCCGCCGAACAAGGTCGCCATCAGCGACGCCGACGCGAAGAAGCTCGTGCACTGGATCCTCGCCCTCGGCCCGGCGCCGAAGTAGCACGGCGCGCCGGACGCGGCGAGCCCCTTCGCGCTTCGCACGGGGCCTTCGCCTGCGCGCCGGCGCAGGCCACCGGCGGTCCTCTACTTGCACCCCGCACAAGAATGCAAGGAGGATCACATGCTTTCCGCTCCCGTCACCCCGACGGCGTCGCTTGCCCGGCGCCTGGACGTCGACCTTCCCACCGAGCCAGGGCCGGCATCGCCGGGCCCGGCGGACCACCCGCCCGAACCGCCCTTGCGCGGCCGGCACGCGGCGGCCGCTGCCACGGGGACGGCAACATCGGCTGCCGATGTCGGCCTGGCGCCGCGCAGCACGGTGCCGGTCGCGTCAACCCCACCCGCGCCCGACATGCGCAGCCCGGCTGCACTGCTGCCGGCCGAAGGCTCGCCGGGGCCGAGCCTGGTCGCCAGCGGACTGAAGGCCGCCGGACGGGCCTTGCGCCACGGTGCCGAAGGGGCCCGGGACGCGATCGTCTCGGCCGGCAGGAACCTGTGGTCGCTGAGCGACCTGAGGACCATGCTGCAGCCGCATGGCAACGACCCGGACTTCCTGCGCATCCTGAGGGGCCAGGACGAGGAGCTCGGCTCGGAGTTCACCTTCGCCCAGTGCCGTGCCCAGCTGGCGCGGCTTCGGCAGGTGGTCGAGGACGAGACCGCGATCGAGCCGCGGTTCAGGAAGGCCCTGCTCGAGGACGTGAAGGCCATCGAGCAGGCCGTCCAGCCGCTGGAGCACGGGACGTCCGCCGCGGGCCGCGCCGTCAAGGCCGTCGCCAACCTGGTCAACCTGTGGCCGGTGGTCGTGCCCAGCCCGCTGATGGCCAACCAGGCCAAGACCTTCGCCTACACCGTGGCGGCGGCGGTCAAGGCGGTCGTGGGGGTGGCGGGCGCCACCCTCAGATCCACCGCGGACGGGCTGCCGTTTCCCTTGGGCGGCGGCGAACTCGGGCGCCACGCCGACGAGGTCCACTTCTACCCGGCCCTGCTCAATGCCATCTTCCTCTCGGTCGAGATGTCGAAGAAGTACGGCTCCGAAGCCGTGCGTCACCAGGGCGAGGCGTTCGACCGCAACAAGCTCGCGCACGCCGGCATCGCGGCGGCCTGCGGGATGGCCCTGATCGCGCCCTTCGTGTGGAGCAGCATCAAGAACGCAGCCCACAGGACGTTCGACCTGGGGGCGCGAGCCGCGGCCGCCGGACTGGGGGCGGCCGGCTACGCCGAGCGGGCCGATGCGATGCGGCGACAGCTGACGCCCGGCACCGTGGGCGAGGCGGTCCATGCCGAGCTGGCCCACCTGTGGAACGAACTGGAGTCGGGCCGGCTCGCGCTGCAGCGGGCGCGCCATGACTTCACCGACCCGGCTTCAGGCACGGAGCTGACCCGCACGCTGAACTCGCAGTGCACGCACCTGCTGGAGGTCATCGCCCGGTGCACCGGCCGGCTGGACCAGGCATTCCACCTCGATGCCGCTGCGGCGGCCGCTGGCGATGCCGC
>CAMLGG010000287.1 GCA_946479475.1 uncultured Ideonella sp.
GTGGACCAGCACATCCTGATGGTGCTGCGCAACGTGCGGCGCTTCTTCGTGCCGGAGCACGCCCACGAGTACCCCTTCTGCAGCCAGCTGGCGGCGGGTTTCGACAAGCCCTGGGTGCTCTACATCGCCGCCCTCTTCCACGACGTCGCCAAGGGCCGCGGCGGC
Organism: uncultured Ideonella sp.; assembly: GCA_946479475.1. Next base: position 166 of record CAMLGG010000287.1, read on the forward strand.
GATCACTCCGACCTCGGCGGCGTCGAGGTCCGCCGCTTCTGCCGCGAGCACCAGCTCGAGGCCGAGGATGCCGCGCTCGCCGAGTTCCTGGTGCGACACCACCTGACGATGAGCCGCGTGGCGCAGAAGGAGGACCTGTCGGACCCGGAGGTCATCACCGCCTTCGCCCGGCAGATGGTCGACGCGCGCCATCTCACCGCGCTGTACCTGCTCACCGTGGCCGACATCCGCGGCACGGGCCCGAAGGTCTGGAACGCCTGGAAGGGCAAGCTGCTGGAGGACCTGTACCGCCTGACGCTGCGTGCGCTCGGCGGCGGTTCGCCCGATGCCGATGCCGAGATCGAGGCCCGCAAGCAGGAGGCACAGCACATCCTGGCCCTGCACTCGGCGCTCCCGGGAACCGAGGAGCCGCTGTGGAAGACGCTGGACGTGAGCTACTTCGCCCGCCACGACGCCACCGAGATCGCCTGGCACGCCCGCTCGCTCTGGCGCCACCTGGAGACGAAGGCACCCATCGTGCGCGCACGCCCTTCGCCGATCGGCGAGGGCCTGCAGGTGCTCGTCTTCTCGCCCGACTGCCCGGACGTCTTCGCCCGCATCTGCGGCTACTTCGACTCCGCCGGCTTCTCCATCCAGGACGCCAAGATCCACACCACGCGCGCCGGTTATGCGCTGGACACCTTCCAGGTCGTGAACCCGAACGCCGAGAGCCAGAGCGCCAGCGCCTACCGCGACATGATCTCGCTGGTCGAAACCCAGGCGGCGCTGGCCCTGGCCTCCACCGGCCCGCTGCCGGCGCCCAGCCGCGGCCGCGTCTCGCGCCGCGTGCGCTCGTTCCCGGTGCAGCCGCGCGTCTCGCTGAGGCCGGACGAGAAGGGCCAGCGCTGGGTGCTGTCGGTCAGCACCAGCGACCGCTCCGGCCTGCTCTACGCGATAGCCCGCGTGCTCGGCAAGCACCAGATCAACCTGCAGCTGGCCAAGGTCTCGACGCTGGGCGAACGGGTGGAGGACACCTTCCTCGTCAGCGGCCCCGAGCTTCAGAGTCCCAAGCAGCAGCTGCTCATCGAGAGCGAGCTGCTGGACGCGATCGCCTTCGTGCCGTGAGCCTGACGACGACGACCGCCGCCGAGGCCTTCGGCGGCCAGGACCAGTACGACGCGATCATCGACGTCCGCTCGCCGTCGGAGTTCGCCGAGGACAGGCTGCCCGGCGCGGTCAATTGGCCGGTGCTCGACGACGCCGAGCGCGCCGAGGTCGGCACCATCTACACCCAGGTCTCGACCTTCGAGGCCCGCAAGCGCGGCGCGGCCATCGTCTCGCGCAACATCGCCCGCCTGATCGAGGAGCACGTGATCGGCCAGCCGCGCGAATGGCGGCCGCTGGTCTACTGCTGGCGCGGCGGCCAGCGCTCGGGCAGCCTGGCCATCGTGCTGGCCCAGATCGGCTTTCGCACCCGGCAGCTGCAGGGCGGCTACAAGGCGTTCCGCTCGCTGGTCCGCGAGGAGCTGGACGCGCTCGCCCCGCGATTCGAATGGCGCGTGCTGGGCGGCCGCACCGGCAGCGGCAAGACCCGCCTGCTGCAGGCCCTGGCCGCCGAGGGCGCCCAGGTGCTGGATCTCGAGGGCCTCGCCGCCCACCGAGGCTCGGTGCTGGGCGGCCTGCCCGACCGGCCGCAGCCTGCGCAAAAGCACTTCGAGACCCTGCTGTGGCAGGCGCTGCGCGGCTTCGACCCCTCGCGCCCGGTGTTCGTCGAGCGCGAGAGCCGCCGCATCGGCAAGCTGCAATTGCCTGACGCCATGCACGACAGATTGCGGCAGGGGGCGCGCCCCTTCGTCGTCGAGATGGGCCTGGAAGCCCGCATCCAGTTGCTCCGCGAGGACTACGCCTTCTTCATGCAGGATGTGGAGTCGCTGTGCGAGCGCCTGCAGGCGCTGACCGTGCTGCGCGGCAAGGCCGCCGTCACGCGCTGGCAATCGCTGGCACGGGCCGGAGACTGGCCCACGCTGCTGACCGAGCTGATGCAGCTGCACTACGACCCGCTGTACGACCACGCCCTCAAGTCGGCGCACGAAGAGCGGGTGCCCGAGGTGGTCGCCCTGCGGGATGGCGATCCCGCCAGCCTGGCGCAGGCGGCGAGGAACCTGATCCAGGCGACCTGACCAAGGTCAAGACGCCTGACCTGCGCCTGGGCCACCATCACGGCCCATGCCGAACCGATACACCGAGCAGGCCCTGCGCGAGTCCCGCAGCTTCGGCGTGCGCCGCATCCCCCTGCTGCGTCCGCTGGGCTGGCTGGCCCGAGGCTGGCATGACCTGATGGTGTGCCCCTTGCCCGGGCTGGTGCACGGGCTCGCCATGGCGCTGTTCGGCGGCGCCCTTTTCTGGTGGGCGCGGCACCAGTTCTGGTGGCTGGCCGGTGCGTTGTCGGGCTTCCTGCTCGTCGCGCCGGTCCTGGCGACGGGGCTGTACGCCGTGAGCCGCGCGTTGGAGCGCGGGGAGCCGGCATCCCTGTCCACCGCCTGGCGGGCCTGGCGGCCGGCCGACCACCGCATGATCGTCTTCGGCCTGCTGCTGGCCCTCGCGGGGACGGGCTGGGTGCTGACTTCGGCCGCCCTGATCACCACCGCCCTGCCCGGGCAGGTGGACCAGCCTGCCGACTTCATCCGCCGCGTCGTCCTGGCCGACGACGGGGTGCTGTTCGAGATCTGGCTGGCACTCGGCGCCCTCCTGGCCGCGCCGGTCTTCGCCTCCAGCGTGATGGCCATGCCGCTGCTGATGGACCAGCGCATCGGCGTGCTCGGCGCCGTCTTCACCAGCTGGCGCGCCGTCCTGACCCACCCGGCACCGATGGCGCTGTGGGCCCTGCTCCTGCTGGCGCTGACCGCCGTGGGCATGGCCACCATGATGCTGGGCCTGGTCGTGGTGGTGCCCTGGCTGGCCCACGCGAGCTGGCACGCTTATCGCGATCTGGTCCGCACGGTGGGGGACCTGCGCTGATGTGGGGCTTCACCGAGGAGCAAGTCGCGGGCTTCGGCCTGACGGTGGGCGTGACCGCGTTCATGCTCTACATGGTCTTCATCATCTTCCAGCTCGCCAAGGAATCGAAGGCCGGCAAGTTCGGCACCTTCGTGCTCTTCCTCGGCCTCGGCGTGGGCTTGCTGGGCTTTGCGGCCAAGGGCGTGATCAAGTACTTCATGGCAGGGATCGTCGAATGAACGCCGCCAGCACCACGGCTCCCACGGAGCAACGCCACTCGCTCTTCGACGACGCCCAGGCGCTGGTGACCGGCACCCTGTTCGTCGGCATCGGCCTGGCCATGTTCCGCCAGGCCGGCCTGATGACCGGCGGCACCGTGGGCCTGGCCTTCCTCGCCCACTACGCGAGCGGGCTGCCCTTCGGCGCCCTCTTCTTCGCCATCAACCTGCCCTTCTACGCCCTGGCCTGGCGGCGCATGGGGCGCCGCTTCACCCTGAAGACGGTGGCCGCGGTGACGCTGCTGTCGGGCCTTTCGGAACTGCTGCCGCGCTGGTTCCAGCTGCACCAGGTCGCGCCCTGGTTCGCGGCGGTGGGAGGCGGCTTGTTGATCGGCGCCGGCTTCATCATCCTCTTTCGCCACCGCGCGAGCCTGGGCGGGCTGAACGTGCTGGTGCTGTGGCTGCAGGAACGGTTCGGCTGGCGCGCCGGCTACGTGCAGCTCGGCATGGACGCGCTGATCCTGCTGGCCTCCTGGCCCTGGATCGACGCGCGCCGGCTCGCGCTCTCGGTGCTCGCCGCGGCGGCGATGAACCTGGCCCTGGCGGTGAATCACCGCCCCGGCCGCTACGTCGCCTTCTAGCGCGCCAGGCCCTCGGCCTTCAGCAGGGCTTCGGGCTGCGGGTCGCGCCCGCGGAAGCGGCGGAAGGCTTCGCCGGGATCGACCGTGTTGCCCACGGAGAGCATGGTCTTCAGGTAACGCGCAGCCGTCCGGGGGTCGAAGGGATCGCCCGCCTCCAGGAAGGCCCCGAACAGGTCCCTCGCCAGCACCTCGGCCCACAGGTAGCCGTAGTAGCCCGCGGCGTAGCCCTCGCCCGAGAACACATGCCCGAACTGCGGGATGCGGTGGCGCGCCACGATGGCCGCCGGCATGCCGAGTTCGCCCAGCACCTGTCGCTCGAAGGCCCGCGGATCCTTCACCTCGCCGCCGGGCACCAGGTGCAGGCGCATGTCCAGCAGCGCCGAGGCGAGGAACTCGGTCTTGGCGAACGGGATGTCGAAGTTGCGCGAGCGCAGCAGCTTGTCGACGAGCTCCTTCGGCAACGGACGCCCGGCGGTGTCGACCAGCCGGCCGAGCACCGGAGCGGTCGGCAGCCAGTACTCGTTGACCATCGAAGGCACCTCGCCGAAGTCCGACACCGAGAAGGGCCCGGCCAGGCGCGGGTAGGTGACCTCTGACAGCAGCCCGTGCAGCGCATGCCCGAACTCGTGGAACATGGTGGTCGCGTCGTCCCAGCTGATCAGCACCGGCTCGCCCGGCTTGCCGCGGCGGAAGTTGCTGTTGTTGGAAACGATCGGCCGCATGTCGGCCGCGAGCAGGCGGTTCTGCGGCCGGTAGCTGCTCATCCAGGCGCCGGAGTTCTTGCCTTCGCGGGCGTAGGGGTCGAAGTACCACAGCCCGACGAAGCCGCGCGGGCCCGTCACCCGGTAGACGCTGACGTCAGGATGGAAGACGGGCACGCCCTGGATGGGTTCGAAGCGCAGGCCGTACAGGCGCCCGGCCGCCCAGAACATCGCCTCGCGGACCTTGTCGAGCTGCAGGTACGGCGTGACCTGCTCGGCGTCGAAGTCGTACTGCGCCTGGCGCAGCTTCTCGGTGTAGTAGCGCAGGTCCCAGGGCTGGATCTCGAACTTCGGCTGGCCGGTCGCCGCAGCCTCCTCGTCGGCCAGCTTCTGCACCTGCGCGACCTGCTGGCGCAGCTGGTCGACCGCCGGCCGCCAGACCTTGAGCATCAGGTCCATCGTGGCCTGCGGATCGTGCGCCATGGTGTCCGACAGCTTCCAGTGGGCGAAGGTCGGAAAGCCCATCAGCTTCGCCCGCTCGGCGCGCAACGCGAGGATCTCGCTGACGACGCGGTTGTTGTCGTGGGCGTCGCCGTTGTCGCCGCGCAAGGTCCAGGCCCGCCAGGCCTGCTCGCGCAGGGCACGACGCGTGGATCGGGTGAGGAAGGGCTCCATGGCCGATCGCGTGTTGGCCACGACCCACCGGCCCTTCATGCCGCGGCGCTCCGCCTCCTGCGCGAAGGCGTCGATGTCCGCGGCGCTCAGTCCGGCGAGGTCCGCGCGGCCGGCGATGACCAGGCCTTCCTTTTCTTCGTCGGCGAGCAGGTTCTGGCTGAACTCGGTCTGCAGCGCGGCCAGTCGCTGGTTGATCTCGGCCACCCTGCTCTTGGCCGCCGCATCGAGCTGGGCGCCCTGCTTGACGAGCGACGTCCGGTACGACCAGACGAGCCTGCGCTGCTCGGAAGTGAGCCGCTCGCCTGCCGGCGACTGGTAGACGGCCTCGATCCGCGCGAACAGGGCCGCGTTCTGGTTGATCTCGTCGTTGAAGGCCGCCAGCTGCGGCTGCATGCGCCGCGCGATCTGCCGCATCTGGGGCGAACTGAGGGAACCGTTCCAGAGAAAGTACAGGCTGCGCACGCGGCGCAACAGCTCTCCCGAGCGCTCCAGCGCCAGCACCGTGTTGTCGAAGGTCGGCGGCTCGGGGCTGGCGGCGATGGCCGTGATCTCGCGCCGCTGCAGGGCCATGCCGGCCTGCAGCGCGGGCTCGAAGTCCTCGATGCGGATCCGGTCCAGCGGCGGCAATCCTCCGTAGGGACCCGCCCAGGGCAAGAGCAGCGGGTTGTCCCTCTGCGAGCCGTTCGCGGTCGGTTCGGCCGCGATGGTCGGGTGGCTGGCTAGCGCCAAGACGCCGCTCAGGAGGATGGCAAGGGGGCTCGGCATGGGCGTGACCTCTCGTCTTGCGGGCAAGAAAAAGGCGGCCTCGTGGGCCGCCCTTGCCTTCGTCTCGCCCGAAGGGGCGAACCTTAACCCATGTGCAGGCCGCCGTTGCAGGAGAAGTCCGCACCGGTCGTGAAGCCGGAATCCTCGCTGGCCAGCCAGGCGACGACCGAGCCGATCTCCTCCGGCGTGCCCAGGCGCTTGACCGGGATGGTGGCGACGATCTTCTCGAGGATCTCGGGCTTGATCGCCTTGACCATGTCGGTGCCGATGTAGCCCGGGCTCACGGTGTTGACCGTCACGCCCTTGGTCGCCAGCTCCTGCGCCAGCGCCATCGTGAACCCGTGCATGCCGGCCTTCGCGGCGGAGTAGTTGGTCTGCCCGGCCTGGCCCTTCTCGCCGTTGACCGAACTGATGTTGATGATGCGGCCCCAGCCCTTTTCCACCATGT
>CAMLGG010000288.1 GCA_946479475.1 uncultured Ideonella sp.
GGGGGCGCCGAAGGAGCGCTCGAGCACCACGTTGCGACCCTTGGGGCCCAGGGTGACCTTGACCGCGTTGGCCAGGATGTTCACGCCCTCGACCATGCGGTGACGGGCGTCAGCGCCGAAGACAACGTCTTTTGCTGCCATGTTTGATTCTCCGAATTCAGTGATGTGGGGTCAGTGCGGGAAGAGCCGGCGGCTTACTTCTCCACGACGGCGAACAGGTCGTCTTCCTTCATGACCAGCAGTTCTTCGCCGTCCACCTTGACGGTCTGGCCCGAGTACTTGCCGAACAGCACGCGGTCGCCGACCTTGATGTTCAGCGCGACGAAGTCGCCCTTGTCGTTGCGCTTGCCGGGGCCGACGGCCAGCACTTCGCCCTGGTCGGGCTTCTCGGCGGCGTTGTCGGGGATCACGATGCCCGAGGCGGTCTTGGTTTCGTTTTCCAGGCGCTTGACGATCACGCGATCGTGCAACGGACGAAGCTTCATTGCATCTCCTTGAGGCAGTGGCAATCAGTGAGTGTGGGAGTCACCAGGGAAGTTGGTGCTCATTCACGTCGAAGCGGCCCGTCGAAACGGACCGCCGGAAAGCGTCTCGCCGCTGGTTGTTAGCACTCCAGCGGGTCGAGTGCTAGCAGGCATTATAGGGACCGCCCGAGGGCTTTCAAGACCCCGTCGCACCGCTCGGGCGCGCTTTACTCCTGGTCGTCGGAGGGGGGCGGCGAGCCGACGCGGTACTCCTCGCTCGCCCAGGCGCCGAAATCCTGGCCCTGGCAACGGGCGCTGCAGAAGGGGCGGAAAGGGTTCTCGGGCGAGAACGGCGCAGGCCGGCGGCAGGCCGGGCAGGGCACCATGCGCGGCTTGGACGGCGGGACCGGCGGCGCCGGAGGCGAGGACTCGGGCATGGGCCGACCCTTCAGGCGCAAAGGGACAGGTCGAAGGTCGCGTCGCCCTGGTAGGGCTTGAGCCGGCCCTCGGCGTCGGCCCGCATCAGCCGAACCGAGACCATCAGGCGGTGGCCGCTGATCTCGGGCACGAGACCGAGCGACTCGTCGATGCGCAGGCGCAGCAGGTGGTAGGTGCGGCCCGCCGGGAGGCTCTGCTGGTACTGCCCGGCCTGGGCCACGACGCGGTGCGGCACGCCGGCATCGCGCAGGAGGTTGAGCAGCAGCAGCAGCGCCTCGGCCAGCGGCACCAGCGTGTCGACCCAGTGGGTGAGGTCGTTGCGGCGCTGCTCCGGCGGCAGTTGCTGCCAGGCGTAATAGGCGGGCAGGTCGAACGAACAGGTGCCGCCCGGGATGCTGATGCGGCTGCGAATGCTCATCAGCCACTCGTTGGCCGTGAGCGTGTGACCGGCCTTGCCCGCCAGGTGGTTGAGGCCGGCGTGGGCGTGGTCGATGCGGGCGACGATCTCGTCCAGCGCGGCTTCGGAGACGCTCGGGTTGCCGCGGAACGCCTGCAACTGCGCCCGGTGGCGCTCCAGTTCCTTCAGCAGGTCGGACTTGAGGTCGGCCCGCGAAGCGACATCCATGATCTCGAACAGCGTGACCAGCGCGAAGTGATGGTCGACGGCCGAGTCGCGTGGCAGCAGTGAGTGCAGCCGGGCAAACAGGTGCTCCAGCCGCAGCATCGTGCGGATGCCTTCGTTGAAGGGGTACTCGTAGAGAACCAAGTGCTGACGTCCTTGCGAGGCCTGCCCCGGGACGAAACCCGGGAAAGCGTCGATTGTTTCACAGCACTTGAAAGGGGCGCCGCCGGGCGGTCAGGGCCACCACAGGCGCCACAGGCGCATCACCATTGCTTCCAGGGCATCCAGGGACACCCCGGCACCGTTGTGGATCACGGCGTCGGCGATGCGCCGGCGGGCGGAGCGCGGAGATTGCTGGGCGATGACGCGGCGCACCTCCTCGGCCGGCCAGCCCGAGCGCCGCATCACCCGCTCGACCTGCAGCGCCTCTTCGCAGTCGACCACGAGGATGCGGTCCACCCTCTGCCGCCAGTGGGCGGACTCCGCCAGGAGCGGCACGTCGAAAACGACGGGCTGATCGGCGGCGGCCGCCGCCGCTCGCAGCTGCGCCTCCTGGCCGATCATGGGGTGCAGGATGGACTCGAGGCGTTGGCGGGCCTGCGGTTGCGAGAAGACCTCGGCCCGCATGCGCGCCCTGTCCAGGGCGCCGGCGGCATCGATCATCCGCTCGCCGAAGGCCGCCGCGATGGCGGGCAGCGCCGCCCCGCCCGGCGCGGTGAGCTCCCGCGCGATGGCGTCCGTGTCGACGATGAGGGCACCGTGCCGGGCCAGTGCCGCGGCCACGGTGCTCTTGCCGCTGCCGATGCCGCCGGTCAGCCCGGCGCGCAGCGGCGCCGCTGCTGGCATCCGTACTGTCCCATCCAGCCCAGCACGCGCTGCGTGCCGGCCAGCAGCACGACCACGCCGCCCCCGGCCAGGAACGGCCCGAAGGGCACGAAGCGGCCCTCGCGCAGGCTGCCGGTGACCTTCATGCCGATGCCGACCACGGCGCCGATGACCGAGGCCATCAGGACGATGGGCAGGATCGCCTGCCAGCCGAGCCAGGCGCCCAGCGCGGCCAGGAGCTTGAAGTCGCCGAAGCCCATGCCCTCCTTGCCGGTCGCTTTCTTGAACAGCCAGTAGATCGACCACAGCGAAAGGTAGCCGGCAAAGGCGCCCCACAGGGCGTCGGTCAGCGGCAGCTTGCTCCAGCCCAGGGCAGCCGCGCCGAGCCCCGCCCACAGCAGGGGCAGGTTCAATGCGTCCGGCAGCAGGGTGGTGTCCCAGTCGATCGCAGCCAGCGCGACGAGCGTGGCGAGCACGGCGCACCACATCAACGCCAGGGGCTGCGCCCCGAACCGCCACCCCGCCAGGCCGAAGAGGACGGCCGTCAGCAGCTCGACGAAGGGATAGCGTGGCGAGATCCTGGTCTTGCAGGCCGAGCACCGACCGCGCAGCCACAGCCAGCTCAGCAGCGGGATGTTCTCGTACCAGCGGATCGCGTGGCCGCAGGCCGGGCAGGCCGAGCGAGGGTGCGCGAGGTCGTAGGGCCCGAGGCCTTCCAGGCTTTGCTGCACCTCGACGGCAGACTGCGTCACGACCTTGCCGGGCTCCTTGCCGAAGCAGCGCTGGAAGGATTCGCTGTCGGACAGCGCGTGCGCCACGTCGCCCCACCACTCGCGCTCCATCATGCGAGGCAGCCGGTGGACGACCACGTTGAGGAAGCTGCCTATGCAAAGTCCCAGCAGGGCGAGCACGGGCGGCGAGAGCCAGAGGCCCAGCGCATCGGCCCCCGGCACGTCAGACCACCTGGCCGAGCTTGAAGATCGGCAGGTACATCGAAACCACGATGCCGCCGATCAGGCCACCCAGGAACACGATGATGATCGGCTCGAGCAGGGTCGACAGGCCCTTGACCATCTCGTCGACCTCTTCCTCGTAGAAGTCGGCGGCCCGCGCCAGCATGTCGTCCAGTGCACCGGACTCCTCGCCGATCGCGGCCATCTGCAGCACCATGTTCGGGAACACGCCGGTCTGCGTCATGGAGGTGGTCAGGGCCGTGCCGGTCGCGACGTCGCGCTGGATCTGCTGCGTGGCCTGCGAGTAGACGGAGTTGCCCGCGGTGCCGCCCACGGAATCGAGCGCCTCGACCAGCGGCACGCCTGCGGCGAACATCGTGGCCAGGGTGCGCGTCCAGCGGGCGATGATGGCCTTGCGGATCAGGTCGCCGAAGATGGGCAGGCGCAGCAGGAAGCGGTCCATCGCGAACTGCATCTTCTCGGAGCGCTTCCACGTCTGCATGAAGGTGTAGCCGCCGCCGAAGAGGACGCCGAAGATCAGCCACCAGTACCTGACGAAGACGTCGCTCATCGCCATGACGAGCAGGGTAGGCGCCGGCAACTCGGCCCCGAAGGACTTGAACACGTCCTTGAAGGCGGGGATCACGAAGATCATGATCACCGTGACCACCACGAAGGCGACCACCAGCACCGAGATCGGATAGATCAGGGCCGACTTGACCTTCTGCTTGATCGCGAGAGTCTTCTCCTGGTAGAGCGCCAGGCGGGTCAGCAGCTCTTCCAGGATGCCGCCCGCCTCGCCCGCCTCGACCAGGTTGCAGTAGAGCGCGTCGAAGTATTGCGGGTGACGCCGGAAGGCGGAGGACAGGTTGGTGCCGGTCTCGACGTCCGACCGGATGTCCATCAGCAGGCGGGTCAGGCGCGGGTTCGGGCTGCCGCGGCCGACGATGTCGAACGCCTGCAGCAAAGGCACGCCCGCCTTCATCATGGTGGCCAGCTGGCGGGTGAAGACGGCGATGTCCTTGGCCTTGATGGCCTTGCCGCCGCCGCTGCGCCGCTTCTTGATCTTGGTGACCATGACGCCCTGGCGGCGCAGGCTGGCGCTGACCGCTGCTTCGCCGCCGGAACGCACTTCACCGCGAACGATCTTGCCGTTGCGGTCCTTGCCTTCCCACTCGAAGATGAATTCCTTGACGTCCTTCGCCGCCGCTGCAGTTGCCATTGAGCCTCCGGCCGATTCCCAAACGATCGTTCAAATGCTGCGCGATTGTCGCCGCACGGCCGCTTACTCGTTCGTGGCGGCGATCACTTCCTCGAGCGATGTGACACCCAGTTTCACCTTCAGCAGGCCGGATTGGCGCAGGTCGCGCACGCCGTCCTTCTGGGCCTGGGCCGCGATGTCGGGCGCGGTGCCCTGGGAAAGGATGATCCGCTGGATCTGCTCGGTGATCGGCATCACCTGGTAGACGCCGACCCGGCCCTTGTAGCCGTTGTTGCAGTGGCTGCAGCCGACCGCCTTGAAGGGCATCCAGCTGCCATCCAGCTCGCTTTCCGAATAGCCGGCCTTGAGCAGCGCGGCGCGCGGGTAGTCGGCCGGCTTCTTGCAGCTTTCGCACAGCCGGCGCACCAGGCGCTGGGCGGTGATCAACAGCACGCTGGAGGCGATGTTGAACGGCGCCACGCCCATGTTCAGAAGCCGGGTGAGCGTGGACGGTGCATCGTTCGTGTGCAGCGTCGACATCACCATGTGGCCGGTCTGCGCGGCCTTGATCGCGATGTCGGCGGTTTCGAGGTCGCGGATTTCGCCGACCATGATGATGTCCGGGTCCTGGCGCAGGAACGACTTCAGGGCCACGGCGAAGTTCAGGCCCGCCTTGTCGTTGACGTTGACCTGGTTGATGCCCGGCAGGTTGATTTCGGCCGGATCCTCGACCGTGGCGATGTTCACGCCCGGCTGGTTGAGGATGTTCAGGCAGGTGTAGAGGGAAACCGTCTTGCCGGAGCCGGTGGGCCCGGTGACCAGGACCATGCCGTAGGGGCGGTGGATGGCGTTGAGCAGGCGCTCCTTCTCGGCTGGCTCGTATCCCAGTGCCTCGATGCCCAGCTTGGCGCTGGACGAATCGAGGATACGGATCACGATCTTCTCGCCGAACAGCGTGGGCAGGGTGCTGACGCGGAAGTCGATCGACTTGTTGCCGAAGCGCAGCTTCATCCGGCCGTCCTGCGGCACGCGCTTCTCGGAGATGTCCAGGCGCGAGATGACCTTGATGCGCGAGGCCAGCTTGTCTTTGATGGCGATGGGCGGCTGCGTGATCTCCCTCAGCTCGCCGTCCACCCGGAATCGCACCCGGTAGTTGAACTCGTAAGGCTCGAAATGGAGATCGGACGCGCGCATGTTGATGGCGTCGATCAGCATCTTCTGCAGGAAGCGCACGACCGGCGCGTCCTCCACCTCGGTGGCGACCTCGGCCGCGGCGGGCTGGGACGTGTCCTCCTCGGTGACGTCGAAATCGAAGTCCGCGGTGGCAAGCGCCTCCATCGCTTGCGAAACGGGAGTGGCCTGGCTGTCGAGCAGCCGACTGAGCTTGTCGTACTCGACCAGCACCCACTCGGGCGCCAGCTGGGTCGCGAACTTGATGCGCTCGGTCGCCTCCTGGTCGGTAGGATCGGCGCAGGCCAGGAACAGCCGGCTGCCCCGCTTGGCCAGGGGCAGGACCTTGTATTGGGTGACGAGCTTGGCGTCCAGGATGGCGCGCGGCAGGCTCTGCGCGTTCACTGCGTCCAGGTCCAGCAAGGGGACCGCCAGAGCGGTCGACAGGCTGTGAGCCAGCGCCGAGGGCGACATCTCGCCGGACTCCATCAGCGCGGCGATGAAGCTCATCCGCTTGTCGCGTGCCTGCGAGGTCAACTCCTCGGCGCGCTGGACCTTGATCTTCCCGCCGTGGACCAGCACCCGGGCAACGCCAGACAACGCGGAGGAGGGAGCTTCGATCAGGGTATCCACAGGCATGCACCGTCAAGGCGCAGATTGACCACGATCGGGAATGATCGCCGAACCTACCAGGGCTGTAAATCGCGATCAGCCACGCCCGGGCGAGAGAATGAATACCTCGTCACGCTTCGCTCGACTGGGGCGGTCATCGCGGCGGCAATGCCGTCAGCCCGTTCAAGGGCGGCATCACGCTGCGTGCCGGCGAGAGAAGGTGGAAGATGAGAAGACTGGTCGGGGTGAGAGGATTCGAACCTCCGGCCTCTACGTCCCGAACGTAGCGC
>CAMLGG010000289.1 GCA_946479475.1 uncultured Ideonella sp.
CGCGGGAGGCGCGCATCGTGGCGGAGGCCGCCAGCCATGCGAAGACCGAGTTCCTTTCGCGCATGAGCCACGAGCTGCGCACGCCGCTCAACGCGATGCTCGGCTTCGCGCAGTTGCTCAGCGACGACCCCCGCGAGCCGCTGAGCGCGAGGCAGCGTCGCCACCTGGAGCTCACCCGCGAAGCCGGCTGGCACCTGCTCGCGCTCATCGACGACGTGCTCGATGTCTCGCGCATCGAGGCGGGGCAGCTCGAGATGCAGCTCGAGCCGGTGCCCCTGGCGCCGCTGATCGACTCGGCGCTGTCGGTGGCCGCGACGCTGGCGGCGCGCCACCGGGTGCAGCTGCGCGGTCCGTCATCCGAAGAGCTGGCCGGCCCGCTGGCGGTGCGTGCCGACGCGACGAGGCTTCGCCAGGTGGTGTTGAACCTGTTGTCCAACGGCTGCAAGTACAACCGCCCCGGCGGCTGGGTGGCGGTCCAGGCCCACCTGGGCGAAGAGGGCGAGACGGTCTGCCTCGAGGTGGTGGACAACGGGGTGGGCATGAACCGCGAGCAGATGGCCCACCTCTTCGAGCCTTTCAACCGCCTGGGCCGCGAGCAGGGCGTGATCGAGGGCACGGGCATCGGCCTGCACCTGACCCGCCAGCTGGTGCTCAAGATGGGCGGGACGATCGACGCCCACAGCGATCCGGGCGAGGGCACCCGGATGCGCGTGCGCCTGCCCCGCGCGCGCCTCGAAGCGGCCTCCGGCGTGCCCGGTGGGCAGGCGCAAGGGCCGGGCCTGCCGGCCCCGCAGGCGCCTTCGCCCGCCGGCGACGGGGCGCTGGCCGGGGACATCCTCTACGTCGAGGACAACCCGGTGAACCTGCTGCTCGTCGAGCAGTTCCTCCTGCGCTGGCCGGACGTGCGGCTGCACAGCGCCGAGAGCGGCGGCGCCGGCCTGGCGCGCCTGCGCGACGAGCGCTTCGACCTGGTGCTGCTCGACATGCAGTTGCCCGACATGCACGGCACCGAGGTGCTGCAACAGCTGGCCGAGGAACGGCTTCTCCCGCAGGCCCCGGTGGTGGCGCTGTCCGCCAGCGCCATGCCCGAGGCGGTGGATGCCGCCTTGGCGGCCGGAGCCATCGAGTACTGGACCAAGCCGCTGAACCTCGCGCGGCTCGGCGCGGACCTGCGCCGCTTCCTCAGAGTCGCTGCCTGAGGCCTGGCAGTGGCCGCCCTCTTCAAGCGGCGTGTGCGGAGCCGGCTTTGCCGGTCCGCTGCGCGAGCTCTCCCGGGAGGCAGGCCCCGGCAGGGGGCGTGGGCGCCGCACTCACCCACCAGAGGGCGAATTCCTCGGCGGCCATCGGCCGGCCGAACAGGAAGCCCTGCGCCGAGTGGCAACCGAGCGCGGCCAGCGCAGCCGCCTGGGCTTCGGTCTCCACGCCCTCGGCCACCACCTTCAACGCCAGCGCATCGGCGACCTGGACCGTGGACTCCACCAGTGCCCGCTGGTAGCGGCTGTGGACCATCTTCACCACGAAGGCGCGGTCGATCTTGACCGTGTCGATCGGCAGCTGGTCCAGCGAGGCCAGCGAGGAGTAGCCAGTGCCGAAGTCGTCCAGCGCCAGGCTCACGCCCATGGCGTGCAGCTCGCCGAGCACGGCCAGGGCGGCTTCGCCCTGCATGGCCAGGCTCTCGGTGATTTCCAGGCGCAACGCCGCGGGCGGCAGGCCGGCATCGGCGAGGGCGGCGCGCACGGTGTTCGCGAGCACGCCGGGCCGAAGCTGGGCACGGCTGAGGTTGACCGCCACGGTCCGCGGCGCAGCCTGCCCGAGCCGGCGCTGCCAGTCGGCGAGGTCCAGGCACGCCTGGCGCAGCACATGGGTGCCCAGCGACTCGATCAGGCCGGTCTCCTCGGCCAGCGGCACGAACTCGGCCGGAGACACCAGCCCCCGCGTCGGGTGATGCCAGCGGGCCAGCGCCTCCAGGCCCACCGGCCGGCGCTCGGCCAGCGCCACGATCGGCTGGTAGACGACGAAGACCTCCTGGCGTGCCAGGGCCTGGCGCAGGTCCGCCTCCAGCTCCATCGCGTGGCGGATGCGCCGGTGCATCTCGGGGTCGAAGACGACGTAGCGGCCGCGGCCGCGACGCTTGGCCTCGTACATCGCGGTGTCGGCGTCGCGCAGGACCGACTCGACGCTGGCCGAGGAGACGTCGCTCGTGACGATGCCGATCGACACGCTCGACTGGACCGGCCGGCCCTGCAGCTCGTAAGGCGCCGCGAGGGCATCGAGCAGCCGCTGGGCGATGCGGGTCGCGTGGGTCGGGTCGCCCACCCGCTCCAGCAGCACCACGAACTCGTCGCCGCCCAGGCGCCCGGCGACGTCCATGGCGCGGGCCGCGGGGCCCAGCTCCGCCACCCGCCCGACGTCGTCACCCGGGCGAAGGGTCTGCTTCACCCGCGCGGCGATCTGGCGCAGCAGCTCGTCGCCTGCGTCGTGCCCCAGGCTGTCGTTGACCAGCTTGAAGCGGTCGAAATCCATGAACAGCACCGAGAAGCCCTCTTCCGGCTTCTGGTGCACGCGGGCCACGCAGCGGGCCAGGGCCTGCTGGATGCCGGCGCGGTTGGGCAGCTGCGTCAGCGCGTCGGTCAGCGCCGCGTCCGACAGGGCCTGCTCCAGGCGCTTGCGGGCGTCGATGTCGACGTGCACGCCGGCCATGCGGCGCCCGCGGCCGTCGGGGGCACGCTCGATGACGGCGCCGGCGGCCAGCACCCAGCGCCAGTGGCCACCTCGGTGCCGCATGCGGAACTCGGTGCGGTAGGGCTGCTGCGGATCCGTCAGGTGGGCGTGCAGCGCGCGCCGCGCCGCCATCGCGTCGTCCGGGTGGACCAGGCCCTGCCAGCCTTCGAGCGTGTGGGGCACTTCATGCTGCTCGAAGCCGAGCATCAGGGCCCAGCGGTCGTTGTAGTCGATGCGGCCGCTGACCATGTCCCAGTCCCAGGTGCCGACGCCGGCGCCGTCGATGGTGGTCTGCAGCAGGTTGCGCTGGGCCCGCACCTCCGTCTCGTCGAGGAAGCACGAGACCACGCCCTGGGTGCTGCCGTCGGTGCCGGCCAGGATCTGCGTGTTGACGCGCAGCCATCGGCGGCGGCCGTCCGGCGTTCTCACGCCGACGGGCTGGTCGTCCAGCGGCCGGCCGGTGCGCAGCGTGACGAGGGCGGGCATTTCCTCCGGCGGCAGCGGGCTGCCGTCCTCGCGTTCGCCGGCCCAGGAGAGGTCCTCGTTGGCCAGCCCGATCAGCTGTTCGCGCGGGCGGCCCAGCAGTTGCTCGGCCTTGAGGTTCGCATCCACCACGCGCCCTTCGGCGTCGCGCACCAGCAGGCCGGCGGGCAGGGCGCGGACGATGGCGTCCAGGTAGTCGCGCCGCTCGACCTGCGCGGTGATGTCGGTGGTCACCTGGATGAAGCCGGTCAGCCGCCCACTGCCGTCGCGCAGGGGCTGGATGTCCAGGTCGACCCAGAAGCTGCGGCCGTGCTTGCCGCGGTTCAGGACCTCGACACGCACAGGCTCGCCGGCGGCGACCGCGTGCTCGATCACGGCGGCCGTGCCGGCGTCGGTGCCCTCGAACTGCAGCAGCGCCGCGGGCTTGTGGCCGCGGGCCTCGTCCAGCTCGTAGCCGGTGACGCGGCTGAAGGCCGCGTTGGCCCAGACCAGCAGGCCGTTCGCATCCGTGATCACCACGCCGTTCTGCGTGCGCCCGGCGACCATCGCGAGGCGCTCCATCTGTTGCGCCTGGCTGGCCATCTCGGCGTGATGGCGCTGGATGCGGCGGGCCAGGGGTTCGCCCAGCCCCCACAGCAGCGAGCCCACGCCGACGGCCAGCACCCCGATGAGGACCGCATAGGCATGCCGGGTGTCACGCTGTCGGGCCTCGGCCAGGCGCTGGAGGTCGGTCGTCGCCTGCTCCATGGCGACGATGAACCCGCGGGCCTCGCCCTGCACGCGCGCCACGTAGGGCGCGAGGGTGACTTCGCCTCTCTCGCGGGCCATCGACAGCGATTGGGCCGCGGCCCAGAGCCTTTCGCGGCGAGCCGTCCAGTGGCCGGGATCGTCCTCGCGGCCGTTCCAGACGCCGCGCAGCTCATACAGCCGGACGGCCTCGGCCAGCATGCGTTGCCGCGTCTGCTCGATCGACACGGGACTCTCGCCGGTCGTGCCGGCGGCCGACGACGCCAGCCGCTCGGCCAGCAAGGCCTGATGGCCGGCCAGGTTGAGGGCCTCGGCGTCGCCCGCGCTGGCCTCGGCGACCCTCTCGGTGACGGAGACGAAGCCCCAGCCCGCCAAGGCCAGCACGGCCGCGACCAGCGCCAGCAGGATGCGCAGCCAATGGGACGGTGCCGCGCGCGCGGGCGGTGCGCTGGCCAGCGACGGCGGGCGGCCCGGTTCGGCCGGTGCGGCGGGAGATGGGGCGGAAGTCAAGGACGAGCGTGGACAGGCACCAGGCTTGCTGCTGGTGCGACGACGGCTTTATCGGCTGGCGGGGCGGGTGCTTGAACCTCGTTCAACGCCCGGCGGCGGCATCCTTGGCAGCCGCCCCGGCCCCGTGCGGCTCGTCGACCGCCTGGGCGCCCAGGGCGCGCAAACAGTCCAGGCAGAGGCAGCCGCTGTAGCTTTCGCGCAACTGCGCCCTCAGCGCCTCTGTCAGCCGGACGCGGCTGCAGGCGCAGGGCGCGTCGCTGGCGGCCCCGCAGCCGAAGGTCTGCCCGCAGCGGGCACAGCGTGCAGGCGCCAGAACGTCCGTCAATAGACTCTCCCAATAAGAAAAATCAGATCAATCAATCATGCAAATGCTGCGGCGCACCTAACATTCATGCCATCCCTTCCAACCCTTGCTCTACACGAGGAATCAACAGCATGTCGCTGATCAACACGCAAGTCCAACCCTTCAAGGCCCAGGCTTTCCACAACGGCAAGTTCATCGAAGTCACCGAGCAGTCCCTCAAGGGCAAGTGGTCCGTGCTGATCTTCATGCCGGCCGCCTTCACCTTCAACTGCCCGACCGAAGTCGAGGACGCGGCCGACAACTACGCCGAGTTCCAGAAGGCCGGTGCCGAGGTCTACATCGTCACCACCGACACCCACTTCTCGCACAAGGTCTGGCACGAGACCTCGCCGGCGGTCGGCAAGGCGAAGTTCCCCCTGGTCGGCGACCCGACCCACGCCCTGACCAATGCCTTCGGCGTGCACATCCCCGAAGAAGGCCTGGCCCTGCGCGGCACCTTCGTCATCAACCCGGAAGGCGTGATCAAGACGCTGGAAGTGCATGACAACGCCATCGCCCGCGACGTGAAGGAGACCCTGCGCAAGCTGAAGGCCGCCCAGTACGTCGCCAAGAACCCGGGCCAGGTCTGCCCGGCCAAGTGGAACGAAGGCGCCAAGACGATCGCCCCGTCCCTCGACCTGGTCGGAAAGATCTAAGGCCACGGCCTTAGGTCACGGAGAACGTTCCGCTCCCCCGAGCCCCCTCCGGGAGGGGGCTCCATCCAGAATTTCGAATGGACGACGACGCGATGTTGGACGCCAACACCCAGACCCAGCTCAGCGCCTACCTCGAGCGCATCACCCGGCCCGTCGAGCTGGTGGCCAGCCTCGACGACCGGCCGGCCTCCCAGGAGATGCGCGAGCTGCTGCTGGAGATCACCGCCCTGGCGCCGGCGAGGATCAGCGCCCGCTTCGACGGCCAGGATGCGCGCCGTCCTTCCTTCTCGATCAGCCCGGTGGGCGAGGACATCGGCGTGCGCTTCGCCGCCATCCCGATGGGCCACGAGTTCACCTCGCTGGTGCTGGCCCTGCTGCAGGCCGGCGGCCATCCGCCCAAGGTCGAGCAGGAGATCATCGACCAGATCCGCGGCCTCGAAGGCGACTTCGTCTTCGAGACCTACATGTCGCTGACCTGCCACAACTGCCCGGACGTGGTGCAGGCGCTGAACCTGATGGCGGTCCTGAACCCCCGCGTGCGCCACGTGGCGATCGACGGCGGCCTGTTCCAGGAGGAGGTCGAGCAGCGCCAGGTCATGGCCGTGCCCATGGTCTTCCTCAATGGGCAGCCCTTCGGTTCGGGCCGGATGGAGATCCACGAGATCCTGGCCAAGGTCGACACCGGGGCCGCCGTGCGGGATGCGGCCAGGCTGGCCCAGAAGGACGTGTTCGACGTACTGATCGTCGGCGGCGGCCCGGCCGGCGCGGCGGCGGCCGTCTACGCCGCCCGCAAGGGCATCAAGACCGGCATCGTCGGCGAGCGCATGGGCGGGCAGACCCTCGACACCCTCGGCATCGAGAACTACATCTCGGTGCTCGAGACCCAGGGCCCCCAGTTCGCCGCGGCGCTCGAGGCGCATGCCCGCGCCTACGGCGTCGACATGATGTTCGGCCAGCGGGCGGCCAGCCTGCAGCCGGCCGGTGCCGATGGCGCTGTCGGCGTGACCCTGGACAACGGTGCGGTGCTCAAGGGCAAGACGGTGATTCTGGCCACCGGCGCCCGCTGGCGCAACGTGAACGTGCCCGGCGAAGCCGAGTACAAGAA
>CAMLGG010000290.1 GCA_946479475.1 uncultured Ideonella sp.
AGGCCTACAAGGCCAAGACGGTGATCGTGAACAAGCGCTCCATGGCCGCGGGCTATGCGGGGCTCGACAACGAGCTGTTCTACATGGACAAGACCATGATGGTCTTCGGCGACGCCAAGAAGGTCGTCGAGGAGATGGTCAAGGCCGTGGAGGATTAGGCCCCCACGGGCCCTTGCCAGGGCCCTGCCCCCCGAGGGGCTCGCGCAGCGGACCGGCAAAGCCGGATCCGCGCACGCCCTGGTAGGAGGGCGGCGCAGAGCGCGCCCGAGGCCTCGCCTGCCGGCGAGGCCGAGGAGAGGGCGAGGGCGGTGGGCATGCGGCGAGAAGCCGAGACGTCTAGGGGTGAACCCCCAGGGATCGCTATCGAATCCCCTGATGGGGGGCACTCGCGCGATAGGGACAATCGCGGCAGCGATTTCTCGAAAGTGCAGAAGAATGGAAAAGACCTGGCTGAAGCAGTACCCCGCGGGTGTCCCGGCCGAGGTGAAGACCGACGTCTATCCCTCGCTGGTGGCGCTGCTGGAGGAGAGCTTCCGCAAGCATGCCCAATCGGCGGCCTACCGCTTCATGGGCAAGTCGTTCAGCTTCGAGCTGGTCGACGACCTTTCGCGGGCTTTCGCGGCCTACCTGCAGAGCCTGGGCCTGGCGCGCGGCGACCGCGTGGCGATCATGCTGCCCAACGTGCCGCAGTACCCGGTCGCCGTCGCCGGCATCCTGCGGGCCGGCCTGGTGGTGGTCAACGTCAATCCGCTGTACACGCCGCGCGAGCTCGAGCACCAGCTGAAGGATTCGGGCGCCAAGGCGATCGTCATCCTGGAGAACTTCGCCGCCACGCTGCAGCAGGTGATCGAGGCAGTGCCCACCAGGCACGTGGTGCTCGCGGCGATGGGCGACCTGATGGGCTTCCTCAAGGGCGCGATCGTGAACCACGTCGTGCGCAAGGTGAAGAAGATGGTGCCCGCCTTCTCGCTGCCGCAGGCGGTGCGCTTCAACGAGGCCATCTCGCGCGGCCGCGGCAAGGCCTTCACCGCCCCGCGCGTCGGCCCCGACGACATCGCCGTGCTGCAGTACACGGGCGGCACCACCGGGGTCAGCAAGGGCGCAGTGCTGCTGCATCGAAACCTGGTAGCCAACGTGCTGCAGTCGGAGGCCTGGTACCAGCCGGCACTCAAGAAGGTGCCGCCGGGCGAGCAGGTCGTGACCATCTGCGCCCTGCCGCTTTATCACATCTTCGGCTTCAACACGAACATGATGCTGGGCCTGCGCATAGGCGGGTGCAACATCCTGATCGCCAACCCGCGTGACATCCCGGGGGTGCTGAAGGACCTGGCGCGCGAGCGCTTCCACAGCTTCCCGGCCGTCAACACCCTGTTCAACGCGCTGGCCAACCATCCGGATTTCGACACCGTCGACTGGAGCCACCTCGTCATCTCGGTCGGCGGCGGCATGGCGGTGCAGCAGGCGACCGCGCGGCTGTGGCTGGAGAAGACAGGCTGCCCGATCTGCGAGGGCTACGGCCTGTCCGAGACTTCGCCGGTGGCCGCCTGCAACCCGGTCGACAACACCGCCTACACCGGCACCATCGGCCTGCCCGTGAGCAACACCGAGCTGACCCTGCTGGACGACGAGGGCCACGAGGTGCCGCCGGGCCAGGCGGGGGAGATCGCCATCCGCGGGCCGCAGGTGATGGCGGGCTACTGGCAGCGACCGGACGAGACGGCCAAGGTGATGACGGCCGACGGCTTCTTCCGCACGGGCGACGTCGGCGTGGTCGACGACCGCGGCTACTTCCGCATCGTGGACCGCAAGAAGGACATGATCCTGGTCTCCGGTTTCAACGTGTATCCAAATGAGGTCGAGGACGTGATCACCCAGATGCCGGGCGTGCTTGAATGCGCGGCGGTGGGCGTTCCGGACGACAAGGCGGGCGAGGCGGTCAAGGTCGTGATCGTGAAAAAAGACCCGGCCATCTCGGACACGGATGTCCGCGGCTGGTGCGAAGCGAACCTGACTGGTTACAAACGCCCGAAGATCATTGAATTCCGGACCGAACTGCCGAAGACACCGGTGGGAAAGGTGTTGCGCCGGGAACTGCGCGACAAGAAATGAAGCCCGGGCAGGCCGCCAATGAAGCGGCCGCCACGGGGCGTTGGGGCCCGGCTCGGGCTGAAAGGGCACGACCATGTCGTCTCGCTATGTCAGAACGCCTGCTGGCCAGGTGGAAATCCAGGCGCGCGCGCACCAGCTGAGCAGGCCGGTGCGCAACCTGCTGCTCGTCATCAACGATTCGCGCACCCTCGAAGAGTGGCTGGCCAGCGTGAATGGAGTGACCGCGGCTGATGTCGCGCTGCTGAAGGAACTCGGCTTCATCGCCGAGGCCGCAGGTGCGGCCGCCGCCAGGCCCTCGCGCGCCGGCGACCTGCGCGAAGGCACCGCCAAGCCCGCGCCAGCCCCAGCCCGTGCGACGCCAGCACCCGCGCCCGCCGACCAGGGCGACCACGGCGTCGACTGGCAGCGCACGCAGGAGGTCATCCGCGCCGCCGGCTACACGTCCCTCTACGAGGCGCTGAACTCGGTCGGCAAGGCCAAGCTCGGCCTCGTCAAGGGCTACCGCTTCGCGCTCGAGGTCGAGAAGTGCAGCGGCCCCGACGAGATCCGCGCGCTGGCGCTGAAGTTCGCCGACCAGTTGCGCAACGAGCACGGCATGGCCGCCGTCGGCGAGTTCACCTACGCGATCGGCGCCGCCGTCAAGGCCTGAAGGGCAGTTTCATGCGGCCGCGTCCAGCGCGGCCTGGCGCGCCATCCGGCGCGCGTGCCAGGCGCTGATCGGCTCTTCATCCAGCGCCTCGATCAGCGCTTCAGCCTGCGCGCGCTCCACCTGTGCATCAGCCGGCCGGCCCAGCCTCTGCAGCGCATGCGCCAGCTCCGAGCGCAGGAAAGCCTGGTCGACACGCTCCTGCTGCTCGTGGTCGAAGTTCTCCAGCAGGACCAGCCCGGCCCGCGCCTGGAGCTCGGCCTCGACCGCATCCCCTAGGGCGTTGGCCACGAGCGCGCGCAGGTAGTGCGCCCGCTCATGCTGGACCCACTGCCCCGCCCGTTGCCAGAAGCCTTGTGCGAGCGTCGCCGCCTCGGCCATCGCCATTCGCAGCGGCGGGCTGCGAAGGTCGGCCAGGGGCCGCTCCGCCAGGTCGTTGGCGATGTTGTTCGTCAGGGCACCAGCCGCGGCATCGAGGCCGCCGGCCCTCTGCCACGCCAGCCCGCGCAGTGGCGCCAGTGCTGCCATCGCCGCTTCGCCGGCCGCATCGCCAGGCAGCGAAGGCACGCGGAAGCTGGCGGCCGCCAGCCCGACCAGCTCGGCCGCCTGGGCCGGCCCGACACCGGCAACACCGGCCAGGCGGGCGGTCAGGCGATCCTCGGCGGGGGCATCTCCGGCCAGACTCGCGGCCGCCGCGGCGTGGCGTAGCAAAGGCAGGGGCGCTTGCGGCCCGGCCGCCTCGAGCAGGGCCCTTTGCCGCTGCCAGGCTTCGATCGGCTGGCCCAGCTTCTCGGTCAGCACATGGTTGAGGAGGTAGGCGTACAACGGTCGCTGGCTCTCGTCCAGCGCGGTCGGTTCGATGCGGCGCAGGAGCATCGCGCCGCGCGGCGGGTCCTCGTCGTGGCAGGCATCTGCCGCCTGCAGGCATTCGTCGGCCAGCGCCTTGGCTTCGTCGTTCATCGCTTCGACCTCCTTGACGCGCATTGTGTGCGGCACACTCGACGCATGCCACCACCCCGCTTGTATCTGGAAGCAGCGCTGAGCCCCGGAGAAGAACTGGACCTGCCCGAGGAGGCCGCCCGCCACGTCCAGGTGCTCCGGCTGCAGCCGGGCGACGGCCTGACGCTGTTCGACGGACGGGGCGGCGAGTGGGCGGCCGAGGTGTCGCGCATGGGCGGCCGCCAGCAGGTGGCCGTGCGGCTGGGCGATCATCAGCCGGTATCCCGCGAGGCCGGCCGCCAGGTCACCCTCGCGCTGGGCATGCCGGCCAACGAGCGGATGGACGCACTGGTCGAGAAGGCCACCGAGCTGGGCGTGGCCGCCATCCAGCCCCTGCAATGCGCGCGTTCGGTGCTCAGGCTCGCAGGCGACCGGGCCGAGAGAAGGCAGGCCCATTGGCAGGCGGTCGCGGTTGCCGCGGCGGAGCAAAGCGGGCGCACGAAGGTCCCGCGGGTGGAGCCAGTGCGCAGCCTGGCCGGATGGCTCGAGGGCCTGGGAGATCCGGCGGGCGTCGCGCGTGGCGTGCTCAGCCTGTCTGCCGAGGCCACGCCGCTGGCCCGGCTCGCCGTCGCCTCTGAAACGAGCTCCTGGCTGCTGCTGTCCGGGCCCGAGGGCGGGCTGGACCCGCAGGAAGAATCCCTGGCCCGGCAGGCGGGCTTCTCGCCGGTCAGCCTCGGTCCGCGCGTCCTGCGCGCCGACACCGCCCCCGTGGCCGCCCTGGCCCTGGTCGTCGCACTGGCCCCGGAGGCCACTTGATCTCAGGACCCGACAGGCCCGCGCTGGCTGCCCCGGCCGCGAACCGCGTGAACCGCCCGCTCGTCTGGCTGACGATCTGCCAGGGGCTGTTCCTCACCAACAACGTCACCTTCATGGCCATCAACGGCCTGGTGGGCCTCATGCTCGCGCCGCGCGGCTGGCTGGCCACGCTGCCGCTGACGGCCTACGTGCTCGGCGGATCGCTCAGCACCGGCCTGGTGGCGCGTCACCAGCAGCGCTGGGGCCGCAGGGGCGCTTTCCGCCTGGGCCTGGTCGTCGCGATGGTGGCGGCCGCGCTGTGTGCGCTGGCGGTGCGCATGGGCAGCTTCTGGCTGCTGGTGGCGGCCACCATCCTGGCGGGCTACTACAACGCCAACGCGGCGCTGTACCGCTTCGCCGCCGCCGAACTGGCCGGCCCGTCGGGGCGGGAGCGGGCGATCTCCTGGGTGCTGGCCGGCGGCCTGCTCGGCGGCGTCGCCGGGCCGCCGCTGGCCCAGGCCTCGCGTGACCTGCTGGCCGCGCCGTTCGCCGGCGCCTACCTCTCGCTGGTCGGCGTCGCGATGCTTTCCTGGCTTTGCCTGGGCCGGATCTCCTTTCCCGCGCTGCCGCCCGCCCCCGCAGGCGGCGACGGGCGCCTGCCCGCCGGCGTGGCGAGGCAACCGGCCTTCATCGTCGCCATCGCCTCGTCGGCACTCGGCTACGGCGTGATGAACCTGCTGATGGCGGCCACGCCCATCGCGATGGCCGGCTGCGGCCATCCCTTCGGCTCGGTGGCCTGGGTGCTGGAGTGGCACGTGGTCGCCATGTACCTGCCGAGCTTCTTCACCGGCTCGCTGATCCGGCGCGTGGGCGTGCAGCCGGTGCTGGCGACGGGCGTGCTGCTGAACGCGGCCTGCATCGCGCTCGCGCTGAGCGGCGTCGACCTGATGCACTTCACCGCCGCGCTGGCCATGCTGGGCGTAGGCTGGAATTTCCTCTACGTCGGCGGCACGACGCTCTACACCGAGACCTATCCGCCAGGCCACCGCGTCATCGCCCAGGCGCTGATGGATCGCTGGGTGCTGGGCACCATGACGCTGACCTCCTTCAGCTCCGGCGCCCTCGTGACCACCGGCGGCTGGCAGGCGATGAACCGCGGCGCGCTGCTGCCGCTGGCGCTGCTGGCATCGATGCTCGCCTGGCTGGCATGGCGCCGCCGCACGGCACGGGCCTGAATCCCATCGGCCGGACACGGTGTCCGGTTTGGTGGCATGGGTGCCGTTCTTTCCGTCGTCAGGCCCATCGGCCCGATGGCCACGGGATCCCGCCCGGGGCCTTCCCAGCGATCGAAGGAGCATCCCATGAACGCCACGACGCCCACCCGCTGCAGGCTCGCCCTGGCCCCGCTCGCGCTGTTCGCCGCGCTGGCCTCGCCGCTTGCGGCCCAGGCACAGTCGGACACCTTCCTGGATCCGTCCAAGGGCTTCAAGCCCATGGCCGTGCATCCGCCCTGCCGGGGCAAGGTCAGGCAGGTCAACGACATCACCGACGAGAACGTGAAGACCACCGCCTGGAACTTCGCCATGGTCGGCGGGGGCGGCGAAGGCGGCCGCTTCGACCCGGTGCCGGTGCTGTCCAACAAGGTGAACCTCACCGCGGGCTGCCTGAACGCCCACTTCAGCGCGCTCGTCGGCAGCAAGCTGTACGGCGTGTCGAACATGACGCTGTTCCAGGTCACGCTGACCCCTGCCGGTGGCGGAGCGCCGATGCACATGGCGGGCCACTACGAGACGCCCTACGGCCTGCCCGCTCCGGCCCTGGCCCTGACCGCCGAGTACGACGTCGACGAGTTCGCGGCCAACTTCTACCAAGGCATCGGCGTGGGCAACGGCCTCATCCCGCCGGGCGCCTACCGGGTCGACGTGTGGTGGGCCGGCGGCCCGGTCGGCGGCGGCGGCGCCATCGGCGCGGCCTTCACTCTCAAGCTGTATCAGTATTAGAGAAGGCCCCCACGCCCCCTTCCGGGGGCTGCCCCCCGGGGGGGCTCGCGCAGCGGACC
>CAMLGG010000291.1 GCA_946479475.1 uncultured Ideonella sp.
GGCTCGCGCAGCGGACCGGCAGAGCCGGATCCGCGCACGCCCTTGATTGAACTGCCACGTTGGAGCAGCGGGGAGTGGCGGCGTATGCTGGCCGCCTGCGCGCGCTTACCGGCGCATCACCGCAACGCCCCGGGCGGGCCATCCGCCAGGCCCGGGCAACAGCCTGAAGCGAGACCATGACGCCTCCCGATGCCAACGCGGCCCGCCCGGCCGTGCTCGACCTGATCGGCAACACGCCGCTGCTCGAAGTGACCCGCTTCGACACCGGGCCCTGCCAGCTCTTCCTCAAGCTCGAATCGCAGAACCCCGGCGGCTCCATCAAGGACCGCATCGGCCTGGCGATGATCGAGGCGGCCGAGCGCGACGGCCGCCTGCCGCCGGGCGGCACCGTCATCGAGGCCACCGCCGGCAACACCGGCCTGGGCCTGGCGCTGGTGGCCCGCGCCAAGGGCTACAAGGTCGTGCTCGTCGTGCCCGACAAGATGAGCGCCGAGAAGGTGCTGCACCTGAAGGCGCTGGGCGCCGAGGTGCACTGGACGCGCTCGGATGTGGTCAAGGGCCACCCCGCCTACTACCAGGACATGGCGGCCCGCCTGGCCAGGGAGATACCGAACAGCTGGTACAGCGACCAGTTCAACAACCCGGCCAACCCGCTGGCCCACGAGACCACCACCGCACCCGAGATCTGGCAGCAGATGGGCCACCGCGTCGATGCCGTCGTCTGCGGCGTCGGCTCCGGCGGCACGCTGACCGGCCTGAAGCGCTACTTCAACCGCGTCTGCCCGCCCACCGAGATCGTGCTGGCCGATCCCAAGGGCTCGGTGCTGGCCGACTACATCGCCACCGGCAGGATCGGCGAGGCCGGCTCCTGGGCCGTCGAAGGCATCGGCGAGGATTTCATCCCTGCGATCGCGGATCTCGACGGCGTGCGCCAGGCCTTCACCATCGACGATGAAGAGAGCTTTTCCACCGCCCGCGAGCTGCTCAAGCGCGAGGGCATCGCCAGCGGCTCCTCCACCGGCACGCTGCTGGCCGCGGCGCTGCGCTATTGCCGCGAGCAGACCACCCCCAAGCGTGTCGTGACCTTCGTCTGCGACACCGGCACGCGCTACCTCTCCAAGGTCTACAACGACGCGTGGATGTTCGACCAGGGGCTGCTGCACCGCCATGCCGTGGGCGACCTGCGGGACTTGATCTCCCGCCGCGTCGAGGACGACGCCGTCATCAGCGTGACGCCTGAAGACGCGCTGCTGACGGCCTTCCAGCGCATGCGCGCGGCCGATGTCTCGCAACTGCCCGTGCTGATCGAGGGCCGGCTCGTCGGCCTGCTGGACGAGTCCGACGTGCTGATGCGCGTGCAGGCCGATGCGGCCCGCTTCCGCGATCCGGTGAAGAGCGCGATGAGCACGCACGTCGAGACGCTGGCGCCCGATGCCGGCTTCGCCGCACTGGCCGGCACGCTGAAACAGGGTCTCGTCGCGGTGATCGCCGACAAGGGCAGGTTCTATGGCCTGATCACCCGCTTCGACCTGCTGAACCACCTGCGGAGAAACCTCGCATGACTCTTGAACGGAACCCCAAGCACGGCTTCGCCACCCGCGTGATCCACGGCGGGCAGGCGCCCGATCCGACGACCGGCGCCGTGATGCCGCCGATCTACGCCACCTCGACCTACGTGCAATCCAGCCCCGGCGTGCACAAGGGCTACGAGTACTCGCGCTCGCAGAACCCGACCCGCGAAGCGTTCGAGCGCTGCATCGCCAACCTCGAGAACGGCCAGCGCGGCTATGCCTTCGCCTCGGGCCTGGCGGCCATGTCGACGGTGCTGGAGCTGCTGGACAGCGGCGCCCACGTCGTTGCCAGCGACGATCTCTACGGCGGCACCTTCCGCCTGTTCGAGCGGGTGCGCAGGCGCTCGGCCGGCCACCGGTTCAGCTTCATCGACATGACGGACCCGGCCTCGGTGCGCGCCGCCATCCGGCCCGAGACGAAGATGCTCTGGGTCGAGACGCCTTCCAATCCGCTGCTCAAGCTGATCGACCTCGAAGCCGTGGCCGCGATCGCGCGCGAGAAGGGCATCCTCGCCGTGGCGGACAACACCTTCGCCAGCCCATGGGGCCAGCGCCCGCTGGAGCTGGGCTTCGACATCGTCGTCCACTCGACCACCAAGTACCTCAACGGCCACTCGGACCTGGTCGGCGGCGTGGCGGTGGTGGGCCAGGAGCCCCGGCATGCGCCGATCGCCGAGCAGCTGGCCTTCCTGCACAACGCGGTGGGCGCGATCGCCGCGCCCTTCGACGCCTTCCTCGCCTTGCGCGGCGTGAAGACGCTGGCGCTGCGCATGGAGCGCCATTCGAGCAATGCCCTGGCGCTGGCCCAGTGGCTCGAGTCCCAGCCGAAGGTCGCGAAGGTCTACTACCCGGGGCTGGAGAGCCACCCGCAGCACGCGCTGGCGCGGCGCCAGATGCGCGCCGGCTTCGGCGGCATGATCTCGATGGACCTGAGGGGCGACCTGGCCGGCGCAAAGCGCTTCCTCGAAGCCTGCGAGCTCTTCTCGCTGGCAGAGAGCCTGGGCGGCGTCGAGAGCCTGATCGAGCACCCGGCCATCATGACCCACGCCTCGATCCCGGCCGAGCAGCGGGCGAAGCTCGGCATCGGTGACACGCTGATCCGCCTTTCCGTCGGCGTGGAGGACGTGAACGACCTGCGCGACGAACTCGCCCGCGCCCTGTCCGTGGTGTGAGCGCCCCGGAATTCAGCTTGCGCGCGGCGCAGGAGGGGGACGTCCCTTTCCTGCTGCGGCTGCGCGAGATCGCGATGGACCCGCACCATCGGGCGGCGGGCATCTTCCAGACCCCGGCCGAGATGCAGGAGCGCGTGCGCAGCCACTGGGACGAGGCGAGCGTGATCGAGGTGGAGGGACGCGCCGTCGGGCTGTGGAAGCTCTGGCGCCGGCCCGACGCCTGGTGGATCCTGCAGGTGCAGCTGATGCCGGAGCAGCAGAACCGCGGAGTAGGCGCCGCGCTGATCCGCCGGCTGCAGGCCGAAGCACGCGAGGCACGGATGCCGCTGAAGCTGAAGGTGCTGAAGACGAACCCCGCTCTGCGCCTGTACGAGCGGCTGGGCTTCGTGGTCGTCGGGGAAGACGAACACGGCTACGAGATGGAAAGCCGCACCTAGGGCGACAGGGCCGCCCCGGAGGCGGGCTCAGGGCGTCGTCGTCGTCAGCCCGGTCGCGTGCACGTGGTGATCGCCATGTCCGCAGGCGGCGCAGGCCTCCTCGAACACCATCTGGGCGCAATCCAGGCAGCTGCCGCAGTTGGAGGCGACGCCGGTGAGGTCCTGCAGCAGCTCGAAGTTCGTCACCCCTTCGGCGACGACGCGGTGGATGTCTCGATCCGAGACCCGACGGCAGAGGCAGACGATCATGGCAGCGTAGGCGGGTGAGGCTTGACCAGGTGACGTGCCGCCAGTCTAGCCTAAATAGGAATCCTTCTCATTCCTATTGTCTGATCCAGCGCAAGGTCAAACGCGCCAATGGGCCGGCACCCCCGCCGGCCTCCCGGCACGCCGATCAGCCCTGGCCGCCCACCGGGCCGGCGGCCGACTGCAGCCAGTTCTGCTCGCCCATCTGGGCCACCAGGCCGATCTCGGTCTCGAGGTGGTCGATGTGCTCCTCGGTGTCCTCGAGGATGTCCTCGAACAGCTCGCGCGAGACGTAGTCGCGCACCGTCTCGCAGTAGGCGATCGCCTCCTTCAGGTGCGCCTGCGAGGCGTACTCGAGCTTCAGGTCGCAGTGCAGGGTCTCGATCGCGTTCTCGCCGATCAGCAGCTTGCCCAGGTCCTGCAGGTTGGGCAGGCCGTCGAGCATGAGGATGCGCTCGATCAGCCGGTCGGCGTGCTTCATCTCCTCGATCGACTCTTCGTACTCGTGCTTGGCCAGGCGTGCCAGGCCCCAGTTCTTCTGCATGCGGGCATGCAGGAAGTACTGGTTGATCGCGGTCAGCTCCATCTTCAGCTGGGCATTCAGGGCCTGCAGCACCTGCGGGTCGCCTTGCATGGTGTTCTCCTTCTCGTTGGGGGCGAGGGCGCATTGTGCGGCGACGCCGTGGGCTTGGCGAGCGACGCCGGCCGCTCTTCGCGAGCAGGAGCATGAAGGCAGGCGGCCTGCCGCCGGAGGCACCGACAGGCAGGCCGCGGGGATCGCCTTGCGCGCATCGCGCGCGCCGGGATCAGTTGATGCGGACGAGCTGGTCGCGCAGGTTCGCCGGGACGTCCTGGACCAGCATGATGGCGATGCTGCCGTCCTTGGCGGAGTTGTTGTGCGCCGTCTTGTCGCTCTCCATCGAGGAGGCGACCGCTTCGGGCGACAGGGTGTACATGTTGCCGCTCAGCGGGTCGACGGCGAACCAGCCGATCAGGCCGCCGAAGACGAAGTTGCCGGCGATGTACCAGCCGTTGGGGCTGGACGTGACCGGGATCACCTGGGTCTTGAAGCCCGGCTTCGAGATCGTGACCTTGAAGCTCTTGCCGCCCCAGTAGCGACCGGTGCTCTTGTTGAGCGTGACCGAAGTGGGCGTCTGGCCCGCGAAGACCTCGGTGCCGCCTTCGTCGGTGATGACGACCTTGGCGTCGCTCGGCGTGCTGGCGATGGGCACGGTCTGGGTCGGCGAGCCCATGATGGTGGCGCAGCCCGAAAGGGCGGCCGCGATGGCGGCAACGAACAACGTTTGGCGAATGGCCATGGAATGGATCCTCCCTCCGCAAATACAAGACAGATGTTGTGTGTGCCCGGGCGGAGATGTTGACGGGCGGGCGGATTGTAAATAAACGTTGCAGCGCCGCGATTGACGGCCGGCAAGGTGTTCCGGCGCGGCTCCATCGTGGTGCCGCACGATGGCCGCGTTATGCTGCAGCGCTCCGCAGCCGCCGTCTCGCCATGCCGTCGAAAGCCATCACCTCCGCCCTCGTCACCGCGGCCCTGTTCGTCGCGGCCATCGCCCTCAACCCGTCGGCGGAGAAGCACCGCGAGAAGATCCGACAGGCCACCGCGGACCGCCATCCCGTCGCGGGCGCGCTCGGCCTGGGCGCGCTGAAGGCCTTCGTGTCCGGCTACCACTCGTGGGGCGTGGCCTCCTACACCACCGCCAACGATCGCGTGATGTCCGTCGGCGCGTTCGGTATGGTGTTCGTGCTCGACCGGGAGCCGCAGGGGTGAGGGGCCGCCGGAGATCTCCCGGCAGGCCTCGTTTCGTCGAGAGCCGGTGATGCAGAAAGACGCCGGCGGCGACCTCGGCTTCAGCGTGCTGGAGCGCAAGAACGGCGAGGTCTGCATCCTGCACCACGGCCGCCTGGCCGCGACGCTGCGCGGAGCCAGGGCCGCGGCGTTTCTCGAGGAGCTGGCCCAGGGCAGCGGTGCCGACGGCCAGCAGCTGATGGCGCGGCTGACGGGCAACTACCGGCGCGGCAACGAGCGCCTCGCCCGCGGGCATCCGCGCAACCGGGACGGTTGACTCAGGCGCGGACGCTGCGCTCGGGCCTTGCGCCGTCGCCGCCACCACAGCCACAGGCCGCTGCCCAGCCAGGCCGCCGGCGCGAGGCCGAACAGCGTCCACAGCAGCCGGGCCGGCAGCCCGAGCGCCTCGGCACTGTGCAAGGGGAAGATCCAGTCGAGCACGACGCTGCCGGCCGGGCCGGCCAGGGCGTCGTGGCGGGCCAGAAGCTGCCCGGACGGACCCAGGCGCAAGCGCGTCGCCCCGGTATCCGCCCTGGGTTCGCCGGCCTGGAGCAGGCGCACCTCGGCCGGACCGCCGGGAGTGGCCGGCAGGGTCAGCCGCGTCCAGCGGGCGGAAGCGAAGGCCCTCTCGGCCTCGCCGACGAGCCGGTCCGGCGGGAGGGGCGACGCCGCGGCCTCCACCGGCGCAGCGCTCTTCGCCAGGGGAGGCAGCCGCTCGACCGGCAGCAGGGCCGCCACGACCGCCCGTGCCGCTCCGTCGAACACCAGCGCTGCACCAGTCGCGCCGATCAGCAACGCCACTGGCATCAGCCACCAGCCCATGGCCCGGTGCAGGTCGTACCACCAGCGGGCAGGGGCCGCCCCCCGCTTGACGCCGAGCGCCCGGCGCCAGCCGGCCCATCCCCCCCGCGGCCAGCCCAACACGCCACCGCTGAGGGCCAGCCCGAGCATCACGAGCGCTACCGCGCCCGCCGCCAGGTGGCCCGTCTCGCCCGCCAGCAGGCGGCTGTGCAGCTCGTACAGCAGGGGCACGGCATGGGCCGCGTCGAGCCTCCACGCGCCGCGGTCGCGCTGGCCGAGGTAGCTGCCGCAGGCGGCATCGATGAAGTGCTCGCGTCGCCAGCCGGTCCGCGGGTCGCGCGCCTCCCACACGATGTAGGCCGCTCCCGGCGTGGCCGGCGCCACGACCGTGGACGGCCGCGCTGCGGGGGCGTCGCGGCCCAGCACCTGCAGCACCGTCTCGATGGGACGGTCGGTTTGCACGCAGCGCGTCAAGGGTGGGAACCAGGCCGGGTTGAATGCGGCATCG
>CAMLGG010000292.1 GCA_946479475.1 uncultured Ideonella sp.
GCTGCCGCCGGGTCCTCTGGGCGCGCCCCGGACACCACCATGGGGGCCTTTCCCGGCCCGGGGGGCTGCCCCCTGGCGTGGGGGCGTGGGGGCGTGGGGGCGTGGGGGCGTGGGGGCGTGGGGGCTAAGAATACGTCACCCAGTCCGCGAGGCCCGGCTGGTGCAGGTGCGGCAGGTGGTTGAAGCTGAGAAGTGAAAGCCGACGCGGCGTTGCCACGAATTCGGTGACGGCGCTGTTGCGGATGCGCAGGTTCAGCTCGACGATGGGCTCGGCCTCCAGGCCGAGCACCAGGCCGACGGCCGCCGAGATGGGCCCGCCGCTGGAGACGACGAGCACGTGCCCGCCGTCCGCCCGCTCCCGTGCACGCGCCAGCGCGCCGGAGACGCCGGCCGCGAAGTCCGCGTAGCTGGGCATGCCCGCCGGGACGCTGCGCCCCTGCATCCAGGCCAGCAGGCCGTCGCGCAGCAGGCGGAAGTGCGCGCGCACCGCCTCCGGCGTCGTGGGCGGCGCGATCTCGTCGCTGTGGATCGCCCGCACGATGGCCTCGGGGTCGTACTCGTCCAGGCCGGGCATCCGCTCGGGCTCGGCCTGCTGGCCAAGGCCTGCGGCGATGCTCTCCCAGGTCTCGCGATGCCGGCGCAAGGTGCCGGTGAGGACGAGATCGAACGACAGCTGCATGCTGCGGAAGTGTTCGCCCAGCGCGCGGCATTGGCGGTGGCCGAGCTCGCTCAGGCGGTCGTAGTCGTGGCTGCCGAACGAGGCCTGGCCGTGGCGGACGAGGTAGATCGTGCCCATGGCGGCGATTGTGCGGCGGCCGCCACCGCGCGGCTGTCACGGCCGCGACGAGGCCGCAGGCCAGGCCGGCAGCACGATTCCACTCGACACAAGCATGGGGTGGACGGCCGCCGAGGCCGCGTGGCAAGCTGCGCGGCTTTCGCGAACGGGGAGACACCAGTGCTGAAGACCTACACCGGCAGCTGCCATTGCGGCGCCGTGCGCTACGAGGCCGACATCGACCTGGCGGCCGGCACCAACAAGTGCAACTGCTCGATCTGCACCAAGACCCGCAACTGGAACGCGATCATCAAGCCCGCGCAGTTCCGCCTGCTCGCCGGCGAAGACCAGCTGAGCGACTACCAGTTCGGCACCCGCAGCGGCCATCACCTCTTCTGCCGCCTGTGTGGCGTCCGCCCTTTCGGCCGCGGGTATGTCGAGGCCATAGGCGGCGACTACGTCGCGGTGCAGCTGTGCACGCTGGACGACGTCGCGCCGCAGGAACTGGTGGACGCACCGGTGCGCATCGGCAATGGCCGCGACAACGCCTGGTGGGACACGCCCGCCGAGACGCGTCACCTGTAGCCCTCAGGGCCTCGGCTCGCTGCTGCCCGGAAGCGGCCTTGCGCGGCGCAAGCCAGGGCCGGCGTGCCGTCCCCGGCATCGGGAAAGCGGCCGCCGGGCCGGCCGCCCTCCGGCGCCACCGAGGCATCGAGGGTTTCGGTGCCTCATTCCCATCGGATCAGCCATGAACCCGGGATGGTGGCGCCTTGCCAGCGCCCCGGGGCGCCGCGCACACTGGCCGCACGGCAGCGAGTTCCTCGCTCGCGAGGGGGATGCGATGAGAAGTTTCATCCGGCTGCGTGGTGGCCTGTACGGCCTCGTGCTTGGCGCTGCTGCGGCGCTGGTGGCCCTGCCTGTGCGCAGCCAGGCGCCGTCCTTCGATCTGGTCGCCGAGTCGCTGGGCCCGGTGCGGGCGGTCCGCGTGGCCGGCGATTACCTCTACGCCGGCGTGCACCACCAGCTCAAGGTCTATGCCATCGGCGGCGCCGACCGGCTGAAGCTGGTGCACGAGGCCAAGCCGCTGGAAGCCCCGGTCAACGACCTGTGGGTGGACGGCCAGCGCCTGTACCTGGCCGCGGGCGAAGCCGGGCTCGTCGTCTACGACCTGGCCGACCCCGCCCGGCCCCGCCAGGCGAGTGTCCTGCGGGGACACGGCCTGCGGCCCGTCGGCGTCACTGCGCAGGGCGACACGCTCTACACGGCCTCGGGCCGTTCGGGCCTGCACGCCATCGACGTCAGCAATGCCTTCGCACCTCGCATCGTTGCCGAGTTGAAGGAGGGAGCAACCCGCTACCAGCACGTGGTCCTGCAGGGTTCCCACCTCTACGCCACCGACGGCGACCGGGGCTTCCTGGTGTACGACGCGGCCCCGGGGACCTCGCCGGTCCGCCTGGGCGCGGCCATGCTCGCGCATGGGGCCGAGCAGGTCGTCGTCGAAGGCACCCATGCCTACGTCGCGGCCGGCCGGGCCGGCCTGCGGGTGGTGGACCTCGCCGACCCGGCCCACCCCGTGGAGGTCGGAGGATCGCTGCGCGACCGGCACGAGCGAGCCGTCGGCGTGGCGCTGGCCGGCACCTTCGCGCTGGTGGCCGACCAGTCCACCGAAGGCGGCGAGGGCAGGCTGCACCGCGGTGGCCTGCGGGTCATCGACATCTCGGACCCGAAAGCGCCGAGGCAGCGCTCCAACGTCCCGGGCGACCTCGTCGCGGTGGCGGCCACCGCGAAGCGCGCCTATGCAGGCGTCCTGCAGCCGGACATCGCCAGCTCCATCGACCTCTACGACGTCTCGCATCCGGCATCGCCCCGGCGCCTGGCCACCGCCTGGCTGCCGCTCACCGGCGGCGCGGTGATGCGCGCCCGGGGCGACCAGGTGCTCATCTCGTCCAGCACGCTCAGCCGCTACGGCTTCGACAAGCCCGGCCATCCGCGCCGTCGCTGGGACCTGCCACTGGCCGATCCACCGCCGCGCAGTCCTTTCCAGTCGCAGCTCGCGCTCGGCGAGGGCGTCGCCTTCGTGCACGAGAAGTCCGGCGTGACGGCCGTGGTCGACCTGAGCGATTTCGACCGGCCGCGCCGCGCCGCCGGCCTCCGCCTGAGTGCCTATCCCATCGCGGCCGGCGGGCACCTCGGCTTCCTCAAGCCCTATGGCGAGAAGGTGCTGGTGGTCGACGCCGTGCG
The DNA here is from genome assembly GCA_946479475.1 of uncultured Ideonella sp. Next base: position 3,017 of record CAMLGG010000292.1, read on the forward strand.
GCCCGACGATCCGGTGGTGGTGGGCGAACTGCCCGACTCGCGCGACGCGAGCCACGCGGTGGCGAGCGGCAGCCACCTCTACCTCGTCGACCGGCTCGACTCGACGTTGAACGTCTACGACATCGGCGATCCGGCCCATCCGGTGCTGGCCAACCGCATCCGCGTCCCGCAGGCCTTCGCCCTGGAGGTGGTGGGCGACGTGCTCTACCTGGGCGCGGACATGGCCGGCGCCCCGGACGCCCTGCTGCTGTACTCGCTGGCGCACGCTCCCCAGGTCGAACCGCTGGGCAGCGTCTCGCTGCAGAGCGGCTACGCGCGCTTCCTTTCGGTCTGCGACGGCGTGGCGTACGTCTCGCTGCCGACCCAGCCGGGCGGCGGCGTGCAGGCGATCGATGTGTCGGACCCCGGGCAGCCCCGCCTCACCGCCCGGCACGAGCCGCAGGGGCTGTTCACCTGGGAACTGGCCTGCCTGCCCGGCGGCATCGTCGTCACCGAGTTGGACGAAGGCGTGCAGGTGCTTCGCTACCGGCCCGAGCAAGCGCGCTTCGGCGGTCTCCAGCAAGCTCCGCCACTTTGCCCGGACCCCCTTGGGGGGCGGGCCGGGTGCAGCCCGGCAGTCAATACCCGACCGTGAAGCGGCGGCGCCGATGGGCGCCCTTCTCCGCCTCGTCGAGCATGGCGACGGCGTAGTCGGCGACCGAGATCTCGCTCTTGCCGTTCGCGCCGACGAGGAGCTGGTCGCCACCCAGGCGGAACTGGCCGGTGCGCGGCCCCGGGAAGATCACGGCCGAGGGGCTGAGCATCGTCCAATCCAGCTCCGGCTCCTCGCGCAGCCAGTTGAGCGCATCGCGCGCGCCCTCGGCCGAGCCCTTCCACTGGGCCGGGAAGTCGGGGCTGTCCACCACCTGCTTGCCGGGCGCCACCTCGAGGCTGCCCGCACCGCCGACGACCAGCAGGCGCGGCACGCGGGCCTGCCTGGCGGCGGCGATGATCGAGCGGATGCCGCGGCCGTAGGCCTCGCGCACTTCGGTTTGCGCATGGCCGCTGAACGCGCTGATGACCACGTCGTGGCCCGCCAGGAGCGAAGCGAGCGCGCCGGTGTCGTTGACGTCCACCGCCTTGACGGTCAGGCCGGCGGCCGGCTCGAGCTTGGCGGGGTTGGAGACCAGCGCCGTGACCTGGTGGCCGCGTTGCAGGGCCTCGGCCCGCAGGCCGGAGCCGATGAAGCCGGAGGCGCCGATGAGTGCGATCTTCATGGTGAGGGAATCTTCGTGTCGGTTGGGACGTGGCGCATCTTCCGCCTCGCCGCCGTTTCGATAAACCGGCACAGTAGCGAAACACTGTCGTCGATTCGTCGACAATCCGGCGATGGCCGGCAGCGAGATTCCGAACGACCTGAACCGCCTGGGCACCTTCATCGCGGTGGCCCAGGGCGGAGGCTTCACCGCCGCGGCCGAGCGCCTGGGCCTCACCAAGGCCCGGGTGAGCCTGGACGTGCAGCGCCTGGAGCGGGCGCTCGGCGTCGGGTTGTTCCACCGCACCACGCGCAAGGTGCGCCTGACAGACGCCGGCCGGCAACTGCTCGATGACGCCGCACCGCTGCTGGCCAGCCTGCACGAGGCGGTGGCGCGCACCCACCGCAGCGCCGGCGAGGTGACCGGCACGTTGCGCATCACCGCGCCTGTCGACCATGCCGCCCAGCACCTGGCCGGCGTCGTCGCGGCCTTCGCCGAAAGACACCCCGGCCTGCGCATCTCGCTGCACGCCAGCGACCGGGTGAGCGACATGCTCGCCGAGGGCATGGACATCGCCTTCCGCATGGGCTGGCTTCGCGATTCGACGCTGCGCGCGGTCAAGCTGGGCGACTTCGAGCAGTTCGTCGTCGCCGCCCCGGCCTACCTGCAGCGCGCCGGCACGCCGCGCAGGCCCGAGGACCTGGCCGATCACGCCTGGCTCGCCCTGACCCTGCTGCCCACGCCCCTGACCTGGAAGTTCACCGCCCGCAACGGCCAGGTGCGCAGCGTGCGGATGAACGCGCGGCTGCAGACGGACTCGGCCACCGCCTTGCGATCCCTGGTGCTTTGCGCCGCGGGCGTGACGGTGATGGACCGCCTGAGCGTGCAGGCGGACATCACCGCGGGGCGCCTGCATCGGCTGCTGCCCGACTGGCGCGCGCCCACGGGCGGCATGTTCGCCGTCTTCCCGCCAGGCCGCCACCTCAGCGCTGCGGCGCAGGCCTTCCTGGCGTTCTACCGCGAGCGGTGGACCGGATAGTTCAGACGCCGACGCGTGCGGCGGCCAGCGCCTCGCGAAGCACGCGCAGGTCGCCGATGTGGTTGGCCAGCAGCAGCACCAGCCTGGCGTTCAGCAGTTGGCTCTGCTCGTCGCTCAGGCCGCGGTGCGTGTTGATCAGCGCCTCGTAGAAATCGTCGCCCGGCGAGAAGGCGCGGGGGAAGCGCTCGCCCGGGATGCCGAAGTTGGGCTGGGTGTTCAGATGGTCCATGGTCAAGCCGGAGAAAGCGTGAGGGCGCGCGCCACCGCCGTGGCGACGGCCTGGGCATCGAAGCGGCGCCAGCGCGCGACCACGTGCTGGTCCGGCCGAAGGAGGTACACCGTGCCGGGACGGGCGTCGTAGCGGCGGGCGGCAAAACCCTCGACGTCCACGACGGCTCCCGCCTGCGCCCGGGCATGGGAGGGCAGAACGCGCAGAACCCGCAGGGGCACCCGCGTGGCCGGCAGGGCGGGCAGCTCTTCGCCGAACACCAGCAGCGTGAAGGCGGTGTCATCGCCGGACGCGCGGGCCACTTCGCGCAGCAGCCAGCCGGCGTGCGAGCCGACCTGCACCGGCGCATCGTCCATCGGCGCGCCGGGCACCATCCAGCCCGAGAACTCGTCGCTGTCGGCCGTGTTCAGCGGCGAATCCGTCAGCAGCGTGGGCACCGACAGGCGGCCCGAGTTCACCAGCGCCCGGGCGAACGCATGCTCGCGCGCGAGGCCGAGCACCGCGTTGCGGAACAGCTTCGAGGTCGCGCTCTTGGGCGTGATGAAGTCGGTCGAGCGGGTGGAGTTGAGGATGTTCTCGTCGGCCGCCCCGCCGCGCTCCACGGCATAGCTTTCAAGCAGCGTCTCGGGCGCCGTGCCGTCGATGACGAGCTTGAGTTTCCAGGCCAGGTTGTCGGTGTCCTGGATGCCCGAGTTGGCGCCGCGCGCGCCGAAGGGCGAGACCTGGTGCGCGGCATCGCCGACGAAGAGCAGCCGCCCATGGCGGAACTGCGGCATGCGCCGGCACTGGAAGGTGTAGACGCTCACCCACTCCAGCTCGAACTCTCTGTCCTTGCCGAGCATCGCCTGGATGCGGGGGATGACCTTCTCGGGCTTCTTCTCCTCCTCCGGATCGGCCTCCCAGCCGAGCTGGAAGTCGATGCGCCAGACGTTGTCGGCCTGCCGGTGCAGCAGCACGCTCTGCCCGCGGTGGAAGGGCGGGTCGAACCAGAACCAGCGCTCGGCCGGGAAGTCGGCCTTCATCA
>CAMLGG010000293.1 GCA_946479475.1 uncultured Ideonella sp.
CCAGGATGGTCAGCGTGGCCAGGCCCAGGAAGTCGAACTTCACCAGGCCGATGGCCTCGACGTCGTCCTTGTCGTACTGGCTCACCGCCGAGTCGCTGCCGGGCTGCTGGTACAGCGGGCAGAAGTCGGTGATCTTGCCCGGCGCGATGAGCACGCCGCCCGCATGCATGCCGATGTTGCGCACCATGCCCTCGACGCGCGCCGCCAGCGAAAGCAGCTCGGCCACCTCCTCCTCGGCCGCCTCGCGCTGCTCTAGCTCGGGCGCCTCCTGGCGGGCGTAGATGACGCCGGGATCGGGCTTCTCGGGCACCTTGGCCAGCGTCACCGTCTTGCCCGGCGGCGCCGGGATCAGCTTGGCGATCGAGTCGACATGGCCGAAGCCCATGCCCAGCACGCGGCCGATGTCGCGCAAGGCGGCCTTGGCCGCCATGGTGCCGAAGGTCGCGATCTGGCTCACCGCCGGGCGACCGTACTTCTCCTTGACGTAGTCGATGACGCGGTCGCGGTTGCCCTGGCAGAAGTCGACGTCGAAGTCGGGCATCGACACCCGCTCCGGGTTCAGGAAGCGCTCGAACAGCAGGTTGTACTGCAGCGGGTCGAGGTCGGTGATGAGCAGCGCGTAGGCCACCAGCGAGCCGGCGCCGGAACCCCGGCCCGGCCCCACCGGGCAGCCGTTTTCCTTGGCCCACTTGATGAAGTCCGACACGATCAGGAAGTAGCCCGGGAAGCCCATCTTCAGGATCGTGCCGATCTCGAACTCCAGGCGCTCCACGTAGCGCGGGCGCTCGGCATCCCGCTTCGCCACGTCGGGAAACAGCAGCTCCAGCCGCCTCTCCAGGCCCTCGAAGGATTCCTGGCGGAAGAAGGCGTCGATCGGCATGGGCGTGCCGTCGGCCTGGATGGGCGTGGGGAAGTCCGGCAGGCGCGGCTTGCCCAGCACCAGCGTGAGGTTGCAGCGCTGGGCGATGGCCACCGTGTTGGCGACGGCAGAGGGGATGTCGGCGAACAGCGCCTCCATCTGCGCCTGCGTCTTGAAGTACTGCTCGCGGCCGAAGCGCTTGACGCGGCGCGGATTGGCCAGCGTCTCGCCCTCGGCGATGCATACGCGGGCTTCGTGGGCCTCGAAATCCTCCGGCGCCAGGAACTGGACCGGGTGCGTGGCCACCACCGGCAGCCCGAGCTCCGCCGCGAGCGGCACGGTGGCCCGAACGAGCGCTTCATGCTGCGGCAGGCCGGCGCGCTGAAGCTCGAGATAGAAGCGCCCGGGGAACAGGCCGGACAGCCGTTGCGCGGCCTGCCGCGCTCGAGTCTTGTCGCCGGCCAGCAGGGCCGAGCCGACGGCGCCATGCTCGGCGCCGGACACGGCGATCATCCCTTCGCCGAGCTCGGCCAGCCATTCCCAGGTGACCCAGGCTTGCGCGCGCTGCACGTTGCGCGTCCACGCGCGAGCCAGCAACTCGGAAAGGTTGAGGTAGCCCTGGCGGCTCTGGACGAGCACCAGCAGCCGGCTCGCGGCCTTGTCGCCGGCGGCCGGATCCATGGGCTCGACCCAGAGGTCGGCCCCCAGGATGGGCTTGACGCCTTTGCCGCGGCAGGCCTTGTAGAACTTGACCCCGCCGAAGAGGTTGGCGAGGTCGGTGATGCCGAGCGCGACCTGGCCATCTGCGGCCGCCGCGGCGGCCGCGTCGTCGACACGCAAGGTGCCATCGACGACGGAGAACTCGGTGTGGGTGCGCAGGTGGACGAAAGGCATGCGGCATTCTACGAACCGCCCTTCGTCCACCCGGCGCGAAGAGGCCCCCCGGGGCCTCCGCGCGGCTTATTGAGCGCAGGCCCCGATCGCTATGTCGGCCGGGGAACCGGTGCCGTCGACCTGCTCCTGGGTGAGCGTGACGCAGACCTTGTCCGACTGCACGCCCGCGGCACTCACGATCAGCTGGTGGGTCCCGGCCGGCGTGCCTTTCTTCAGCGTCAGCTTGGTCGTGGTCGACTTCTTCATCTGGATGCCGGTCTTCTTCCAGCCGTACGTGCGGGCGTAGCGGACCTTGCCGCCCGACGACAGGCTGACGATCGGATAGTTCTCGTCGCACTCGGCGTCATCGCCGTAGCCGGCGCCGGCGGAGACGCCGTTCAGGCGAACGCCGGTCAGCGTGAAGACGCCGTTGCCGTCATAGTGCAGCGCCTCGGGCAGCGGCCGGGCCTTCCTCGGCGCCTTGCCGTCCGGCGTGTAGATCCAGACATCGCCGGTGCCGTAGGTGAACATCAGCTGGCCGGTGGGCAGCATCAGCATGCGCGTCACGAAGGCCGGGTCGCTGATGGTCACCGGCAACGGCGGGTCGATGGCGTTCATCTTGCCGACCGACGGGTCGTAGTCGAACAGCTGGGTCGGTCCCTGGAACAGGCCCTTGGTCGGGCCCGCATCGGCCGACACGATGATGTGGCCGTTCGGCAGCGCGGCGGCGGGCGCATCGTCGGAGCCGAACAACGCCTTGTTGCCGTTGAGCATGCCCATGATGTCGGGGCCCGGCACCCAGGTGTTCGTGCCGGCCAGGTAGGTCGCCGTGTGGCCGGTGGCCCCGGTGTAGAAGACCGCGCCGCGCTTGTCGTCGGTGCGCATTGCCAGGGCGGCGCCCAGCTCGTAGCCCATGGCCGGGCTGCTCAGCTGCGGGATGCTGCCGTTGGCAGAACCGTCGCTAGGGCTGCGGCCCGACCAGGCGTTGGTCTTCGGGTCGTACACCTCGGCGTAGGCACCGCCCGTCGAGATGCTCTGGAACAGGTCATAGGTCATGACCTTGCCGTCGGGCAGCTTGACCCAGGTCTCCTCGTCGCTGCGGTCGTTGTAGAACTTCTGCGGGCCGGTCGACCAGGTGCGGCTCTTCAGGTCGAAGACATAGGAGTTGCGGGTCGACAGCGAGCCAGCCAGGATCTTGTCGTGGTCGAGCAGCATCGAGGGCACGTCGCCGTAGCGTGCCTCCGGGTGGTTCGGGATGGGCGTCCACTTGTCCTTCAACGTGTCGTAGGTCTCGCCCGTGTTGGTCCAGTTGGCCTCGAGGTTCGGGCCGCTGTACTCGCCACCCAGCACCCACAGGTTGCCGTCGCGGGTGACGTGGCTGGCGAAATAGATGCGGTTGGTGCCCATCGGCGTCACCGTCGACCAGGTGCCGTCGACGTAGCTGCCGTCGGCTGCGGGCGTGAGCTTGAGCCAGATGTTGCCGGGGTTGTCGTACGAGTGCGCGAGCACCGTCCCGTCGGTCAGCAGCAGCATCGTCTCGGCGCTGTTGGGCGGGAGGTTGGTCAGTTGCGTCCAGGTCGCTGCCTGTGCCACCGGTGTCAGCGCAAGCGCTGCGGCGGCGGCTAGCAGTCGTCTTTTGGTCTTGGGGGCCAGGAAAGCTGGGGACATCGCGTGGACTCCATCGCCCACCGGCGGGCGGGCTTGTTGAGGAGGAACCGTCCACGCGGAACGGAAAAGGCCCGCGCGGACGACCGGGCGGGCCAGTATCGATGGGTGACGGGACTTTGTTTCGCCCCATCCCTAGAGTGCAGGAACGCGCTACACGTTGCTGCGCTGCAGCGGAGCGGACAGGACTGCGCGAAGCGTCTCGGCACTGTCCATCACATGTGCGCGCGCCTCGGGCGAGAGGTCGCCGCGGCGGCTCGCGGCCTGCAGGCGATCCAGCAGTTGCCGGGCCTCGACTCGCAGCAGCCCGCGCGCATCGGCACGGCTGTTGGACGATGGTCTCAGGAGCAGGTTGGCCAGGCGCGTGAGGTGCTCGCGCTGCAGGTCGCGGCGCGCCGAAGGGATGTCACCCTTGCCGTTGAGCTCCGACCAGATGTCTCGCGTGAGGCGGCCGTAGAGGTCCGAAAGGCCGAACGCATCGCGCGGGGACGCTGCCTTGGACTGGGCATCGAGCAGGCGCGCCGCGAGCGTCTCGCTCATCAGCTGGTTGAGCAGTGCTCGCTGCAGGTCCAGCATGATCGCGTCGAGCGAGAAGTCCGTGGGGATGGGCTCGCTGCCGCCGAAGCGCTCGAGATAGTCCGGCGCGAGCTTGCGGGCGAGCGCCGGAGAGACGCGGAAGCTGCCCGCCGAGAGGAAGTTCTGCGCCAGCGTGTCCAGGGCCTCGCGCTGCATGGCGGCCGGCACGGGCGTCAGCGGGTCGCGGCCGGAGCCGGGGTAGTCCCGCAGCGTGCGCAGGCCGCCGATCTGCCGGGCGAGCACACCGGCCGCGCGAGTGGCATCGCGCAGGGCATAGGCCAGGGCTCGCCGCAGGACCGCGTAGTCCTCGGTGGGCTTCAGCGTGCGCGTCTCCTGGCGCTGGAACAAGTCGTGCGCGATCGCGATGCGCTTCTTCGCGAAGACCAGCGGGTCGTCGCCGAGGTCGAACACGAGCGACTCCGGATCCAGGCCGAGCAGGTTGTCCTCGTCGGTGCCGAAGGCCAGCACCGGCTCGGGCGAGCGGGCGGCGATGGCCTTGAGCTCGGCTTCCTGGTCCTTCGCGGGCATGCCTTCGGGCAGCGGCTTGTAGGCGTACTCGATGGCCCAGTAGTCGTAGGGGCCGAGCGTCGTCTGGAAAGGGGCCGGGGTGGGCGCGCCGGGGGCGCCGAGGTTCACCGGCGCGTACTCCATCACCGAGCCCGCCAGGCTGTGGGTGTGGGTGAACTCCGGGTCGGACAGTTGCCGGTCGCTGTAGATGCGCGAAGAGCGGAAGTTGTGCCGCAGGCCGAGCGTGTGACCCACCTCGTGCATGGTCACGTCGAAGAGATAGGCCTGGACGAAGGCGTCCGCCTCGGGGCTGTCGGGATCGATGTCGCCACGCGACTCCAGCACGTCGAGCGCGTAGCCGAGCTGCTCGTTCGCGAGCTCGCCGAACTGGCAGCGCAGCGCGTCTTCGCCGTACTGCGAAAGCGTGGCCAGCTGGGCCCCACCGTCGGACTGCAGCAGCGTGGCCGCATCCGCCATCGGGCTGCCGGAGAGGATCTGCGCCCGCACGTTGCGCCGGTCGCGCGAGGAAAGGCTCTCGATACCGATGTCCGCATCGAGGATCTCGCCGGTGCGCGGGTCGATGTGGCTCGGCCCGATGGCGCCGAAGGCGGGGTCGGCGTTGGTCATCCAGCGGATCGAGGCGACATGCAGGTCCAGCGTGTCGAACTTGGCGTCGTCGGGCTGCTGCCGGACGACCAGCGCGTTCTTGAAGCCGATTCGCTCGAAGGCGGCATTCCAGGCGAGGACGCCGCGGGTGATGGTGTCGCGGTACTTCAGCGGCACGTCGCGGTCGAGCCAGAAGGTGATGGGCCGCACGGGCTCCGACAGCGGGGCCGACGGGTCTTTCTTCTCCAGGCGCCAGCGCCGCACGTAATGCCGGTTGGGACTGCGGGCGGAGTCGTTGCCGAAATCGCTGACGGTGGTGGTGAAGTAGCCCACCCGCGCGTCCGCACGCCGCGGCGTCATCGGCTGGGCCGGGAGCGCGGCCAGCGAGTAGTGCAGGCCGAGGAACATGCTGCGCGGGTCGGGCAGCGTGCCGGGCATGATCGGCGCCGGCACATTGGGCGGCGCGCCGGGCGCGGCGGCCGACAGGCTGCCGGTGGCGAAATGCAGGTTCAGCTCGAGCGAGAGTTCATCGGGCGCGCTGCGCACGGCGACGAAAGCCGAATTGCGCGGGTCGAGGTTGTAGTTCTGCCGGTAGGTGCGCTGCAGGTTGATGCCCAGCCCGAGCAGGTCGGTGACGAAGATGTTGTTGGCCTCGATCAGCACGGCCTTCGAATCCGGGTGCGGAAGGCTGGCCACCGGCGTCGCCCCGAGCAGGCTGTCCGAGAAGGCGCTGGCAACCGAACGGGCCTCGGGCGAACCGCTGGCAGCGAGGTAGCGCTCGTTACGCGCCACCAGCAGCACCTGGTTGTGCTGGCGGCGGAACTCGACGATCTGCGGGCGCCCCCAGGGCTGGTAGCCCAGCATGCTGCCGCCGAAGATGGCCCGTTCACCGATGCCGCGCGCCAGCTTGGGCGACAGGAACATCGGCTTGTCGAAGTCGTCGGGCTTGAGCTCGAACCAGACCTTCTCGTCCTTCTGCCACACCGCCAGCAAGCCTTCGCTGCGCCGGGCGTCCTTGATCACGGTGGCGAAGGCCGGCGGCGAGCCGGCTGCCGGCGCGGCCGGGGGGCTGGCTGCCGGATGCTTCGCGGGCGCCGAAGCTGCGGAGCCGGGTGCGCTCGCGGCCGCCGCCGCAGGCTCTGCCGCCGCGGCCGCCACGGTGGGGGCCGCCGCCGGCACGTTCGCACAGCCGGCGAGGCCGAGCAGGAGGCCGCCGGACGACAGTGACATCAGGACGGCACGGGCACGGGAGGAGGACGAGGGCATGGAGCGCGAAGTCGGTGGACGAAAGAGCGTCGCGGCACCCCGCAGGGGTGCCGCGACGGCGGATCGTGCAACGATTGTGCCGCCGGTGGCGGCAACCC
>CAMLGG010000294.1 GCA_946479475.1 uncultured Ideonella sp.
CGCCGCCCAAGGCGATGGACATGGTGCGCATCCTGGTCGAAGGCCACGAGGCCGTCGCCCGCACCGCGCGCGGCATCTTCCCGCTGGCCGACAAGGCGGGCGACGAGCCGACGGCCGACCTGCTCACGCAGCGCCTCACGGTGCACGAGCAGACCGCCTGGATGCTCCGAAGCCTCCTGGAGGACTAGGCTGAACAGCGCGGGGCATGGCGCCTGAGATACTCGGGCGCCATGAGGATGCTCCGTGTCATCGCGCCGTTATCGCTCGTGGCCTGCGCCGTCGCCGCCCAGGCCCAGCCGGCGGCGCTGGACTACGGGGCGGCCTGGCAGCAGCTGCTGGCGCGCTCCGAGCGCCTGGCGGCGGCCCGGTCGGCGAGCGAAGGCAAGGAGCAGCAGGTCCAGGGGCTGCGCCACTTCGGCGGCCCCACCGTCGGGGTGAGCGGCGCCTACGCGGCCTACCACGCCGCCTTGACGGTCGATCTCTCGAGCGTCAACGACAAGCTCGACGAGTTCGACCAGCACCTGCCCGTCCCGCTGGAGAACCTGCCCATCCCGCTGCCGGTGCCGCAGCTGCCGCCGCGCTACACCTACTCGCGCGACGACACCATCGCCACCGCGTCGATCAGCGCCGTCGCGCCGCTGTACCTCGGCGGGGCGGCCGATGCGGTGCGCGGTTTCGCCGATGCCCAGGCGGCGGAAGCGCGGGCCGACGAACGGCAGACCGAGCACCAGCTCTCCAGCCTGCTGGCCCAGCGCTACTTCGGCGCCCAGCTCGCGCGCCGCGCCGCCGGCCTGCGCGCACGGGCCCTGGCCACCGTCGAGCAGCACGACCGCGCAGCCGAGAAGCTGCTGGCCAACGGCGCCATCGCGCGCGTCGAACGCCTGCAGGCCAGCGCGGCGCTGGACGAGGCCCGCCGCAATGCCCGCAAGGCGCAAAGCGACGCCGAGCTCGCCGAGCGGGCGCTCGCGAGCCTGCTCGCCAGCCCGCAGCCGGTCGCGCCGTCCTCACCCCTGTTCGTGCAGTCCGAGCCCCTGCCGCCCCTGAACGGCTTCATCGACCAGGCCCTGCTCGCCCATCCGGGCCTGGCCAAGGTCGGCGCCAAGAAGGCCCAGGCCGAGCACCTGCACGAAGCAGCCGAGGGCCTGCGCAAGCCCCAGGTCTTCGCCTTCGCGCAGCGGGAGCTGCGCACTGGCGACCAGGCCAACTGGGTCGCCGGCATAGGCGCGCGCTGGACGCTGTTCACCTCGCTCGACCGCAGCGCGCTCGATTCCGCGTCGGCTGCGCAGGTGGAGCAGGCCCGCCACAGCGATGCCCAGGCCCGCGCCGACATCGCGCTGCTGGTCGAGCGCCAATGGCGCGCCGCCGAGCAGGCGCGTCAGGCCTATCTCTCGATGGACACCGCGATCGCCCTGGCCGAGGAGATCGTGCACCTGCGCACCGTGGGCCTGCGCGAGGGCACCAGCACGCCGCTGGAGCGCATCGAGGCCGACGTGAACCTGGCCAAGGCACAGACGGAAAGGGCGCAGGCCGCCTACGAGTACGACGCCGCCCTGGCCGGCCTGTACGAGGCCTGCGGCCATCCCGAGGGCTTCGCCGAGGCGCTGGCCCGCGCCGACATCCGCATCCCCAACCCATGAACCGAACCGGAAGCATCCTCGCCACGGCCGCCGGCCTGGCCGCCCTCGCCCTCGTGGGCTGGGGCCTGTGGCAGGGCAGCCGCCCGCAGCCCGAGCAGCTGCAGGGCATGCTGGAGGCGCGCGAGACCGACGTCGCGCTGAAGATCACCGGCCGCATCGCCGAGGTCGCCGTGCAGGAGGGCCAGAAGGTCGAGCGCGGCGCGCTGCTCGTCAAGGTCGACAGCCCCGAGGTCGCCGCCAAGCTGGCCCAGGCCACCGGCGCGCGCGACGCGGCCGAGGCGGTGGCCGAGAAGGCGAAGCACGGAGCCCGAGGGGAGGAGATCCGCATGGCCCGTGCGCAGTGGGAGCGGGCCACGGTCGCGCAGGACCTGGCGGCCAAGGGCTTCCAGCGCGCCGACAACCTCTTCAGGGAGGGCTTGCTCGCGGCCCAGCGGCGCGACGAGGCCGAGGCCAACCTGCGCGCCGCCGAGGGCCAGACGCGGGCGGCCAAGGCGCAGCTCGACATGGCCGAGGCCGGCGCCCGGCGCGAGGACCAGGCCGCCGCGGCGGCGCAGGCGCGGCAGGTGGCCGGCGTGGTGCAGGAGGTGGAGGCCGCGCGCGCCGAGACGGAGCTGCGCAGCCCCGTCGGTGGCGAGGTGGCGAAGGTGCTGGCCAAGGTCGGCGAGCTCTCGCCGGCGGGCGTGCCGGTCGTCACGGTGGTCGACCTGGCCGACCACTGGGCGCTGTTCAACGTGCGGGAGGATCGCCTCTCGGCCTTCGCAGTGGGCCAGGAGTTCGACGCCGTCGTGCCGGCCCTGGGGCCGCAGCCGGTGCGATTCAAGGTCACCGGCTCGTCGCCCCTGCCCGACTTCGCGACCTGGCGCGCGACCCGCTCCGGCGCCGGCTACGACCTGCGCAGTTTCGAGGTCAAGGCCCGGCCTGTGCAGCCGCTGGCCGGCATTCGGCCAGGGATGAGCGTGCTGGTCAGCCTGCCACCACTGAAATGAACGACGAAACGCCGGGCTTCACGCGCGCCTGGCGGCGCGAGTGCCGGCTGTGGGCGAAGCGCCCGGCGGACTGGGCGATGTTCACTTGGGTGCCGCTGCTGGCGGTGCTGCTGACGTGGAGCCTGTTCTGGGCCGGCGTGCCGCGCGGGCTGCCGATCGGCGTGCTGGATGCCGACCACAGCAGCGTATCGCGCCAGCTCACGCGCTGGCTGGCGGCAACGCCGGGCCTGCAGGTGGCGGCGCGCTTCGACGACGAGGCCGCGATGCAGCAGGCGCTCAGACGCGGCGAGGTGATGGCCGCGCTGGTCGTGCCTTCGGGCTTCGCGCGCGAGCTCAAGACCGGCCGGGGCGCCCATGCGGCGCTGCTGCACAACGCCCAGTTCGCCACCCACTCCGGCCTGATCCAGCGCGACGTGCGGTCGGTCGCCGGCACCCTCGCTGCGGGCGTCGAGATCGTCTCGCGCGAGAAGCGCGGCGAATCGCCGCTCGCCGCGCGCGCCGCCTTCGAGCCGATGCGCACCGCGCTCGTCGCGCAGTACAACACCTCGCTCGACTACGAGCCTTTCCTCGCGACCACGCTGGTGCCGGCGTTGCTGCAGATCTTCGCGATGGTGGCCGGCGCGTGGGGCGTCGGCCGCGAGCTGCGCGACCGGACCGTCGGGCCCTGGGTCAGTGCCGCCGGCACCGGGCTGCCGGCCTTGCTGTCCAAGTGGCTGCTGCCGTGGGCGGCGCTCACCGCGGTGCAGCTGGCGTTCATCGCCGCCTTCGCGGGCGGCCGGGACTGGCAACCGGCCGGGCCACTGGCCCCGGTGCTGGCGCTGCACGCCTTGATGCTGGCGGTGTACGTGGTGCTCGGCAGCTTGGCGGCGCTGGCCGCCCGCTCCTTGCGCACGGCGCTGTCGGCCGCCGGCTTCGTCACCGCGCCGGCCTTCGCCTTCGCCGGCGTGGGCTTCCCGCTGATGGCCATGCCCGCCGGCGCGAAGGCCTGGGCGATGCTGCTGCCGCTGACGCACGTGCTGACAGTGCAGACCGCGGTCTGGCAGGAGGGGGCGCCGGCCAGCCGTGCCGCGGCCGTGGCAGCTTCGTTGCTGGCGGCGCTGTTGCTGCTCACGCTCGCCTGCGTGGCCCTGCTGCCCCGCGTGGCCCGCGACGGCCGGGCCTGGGGCCGGCGTTGATGGCACCCCGCGGCTTCTTCGCCACGCTGGCGGCGCTGCTGCGTGACCCCGGCGTGCTGCTGCTCGCCCTCGTCGCCCCGGTGCTTTACTCGTTCATCTACCCCTGGCCCTATCTGCACCAGGCGCCGACGCGGGTGCCTGTCGCGCTGGTCGATGCGGACCATTCGAGCCTGTCAAGGCAGATTGCGCGTTATGCCGCCGTGAGTCCGAAGCTGGATGTGCTGCTGGTGACGGCCGACGAGGGCACCGCCCGCTCCGCGATGCAGCGTGGCGAAATCGAGGGCTATGCCGTGCTGCCGCCGGACCTGAGGCGCGAGGTCGTGCTCGGCCGGCCGGTGGTGGTGCCGGTGGTGGGCAACGGCGCCTACTTCCTGCTCAACAAGCTCGTGCTGGCGGGCTTCGCGGAAAGCCTCGGCACCGTCTCGGCCGGCGTGGAGCTGCGCAAGCTGCGCGCCCGGGGCGCGAGCGGCCTGCAGGCGGCAGCCAACCGCACGCCCGTCCAGCTGCAGCTCGTGCCGCTCTACAACCCGACCGAAGGCTACGGCAGCTACGTGGTGCCGGCCGTCGCGGTGCTGATCGTCCACCAGACGCTGCTGATGGCGCTCGCCCTGTGGGCCGGCACCTGGTTCGAGAAGCGCGGCAGCGGGCCGCTCGCGCACTGGTGGCCGCGCCTGGCGGCCGGGGCCACCCTGGGCCTCGCCAGCGGAGCCTGGTTCTTCCAGGCGGCCTTCCGGATCTTCGACTTCGGCAGCGCGGCGCATCCAGCGGCACAAGTGCTGCTGCTCGCGCTGCTGGCTTGGGCAGCGGCCGCGCTCGGCATCGCGCTCGGGGCGATGGCCGCCGATCGCGAGCGCGCGATGCAGCTGATGCTCTTCAGCTCGATCCCGATGGTCTTCCTCTCGGGCTTCTCGTGGCCGGCGCAGGCCCTGTCCCCACCGCTGCGCGCAATGGCTGCCCTGCTGCCCACGACGCCGGCGATCCAGGGCTTGCTGCGGGTGAACCAGATGGACGCCACGCTGGCGGACGTGCAGCCGCAGCTTGCCCACCTGACGCTGCTCGCGGCCGGCGCCACCGCCCTCGCCTTCCTGGCCCTGGCCAGGCGGCGCCGGGTTGCCTGATCAGAGCCGGCGCAAGGTGCGCAGGGCGTGCAGAAGCAGGATCGCGCTCAGGCCGCCCGCCACCGCGGGCTGGCTGCTGATCAGGTCTCCCACCGTGCGGAACACCTCCGGCGCGGCCTGCTGCAGATACGCCGACAGCTCGAGCACCTGGTCGGCGGTGATGCGCGCCGCGTCGTCGAGCGTGACCTGCAGCCGCTCCCAGCCATGCCGATGGCGCACGGCCGCGAAGACGCCGTTGGCCACCGCCACCAGGCCGAGCGCGCCCATGGGCCGCATCAGCGTCTCGATCAGCTGCGCGCGGAAGTTCACGGGCGCCTCGCGGAACACGCCGGAGACGTAGAGAGGAACGAGCGCGGCGCCGGCCGGATCGGCCACGGGCGCGAGCGTCGCTTGATCAGGTTCGGCCATGAGGCTCTCCTGCATCGGACAAGTCATTGCCGGCGATGCTGCGAGCCGGACGTTGGCGCGGGATGAAGCGGCCGTAAAGCTAGGTATCAACCCGAACACCAGCAGATGGCGTGCCCGCGGCGGCGCCGGGCGTCAATCGTCCAGCGTCCTGGGCCAGCTGGCCTTGAGCAGGCGCGACAAGGCCCGGTCGGCCAGCAGCCGCCCGCCCGTCTGGCAGCGGGCGCAGTAGTTCGTCTCGTTGCTGGCGTAGACGATGCGCTGGACCGGTGCGCCGCAGACCGGGCAGGGCTGGCCGAAGCGCCCGTGCACGGCGAAGTCAGGACGAAAGGCGGTGACCTCACGCGGCCAGCCACCGTCGCGTTCGGCCTCGGCGCGCAGTCGGGCGGTCCACTGCGCCAGCACCTCCTGCGTGGCGGCGTGCAGGCGCACGATGGCCTCGTCGTCCAGCGAGCGTGTCAGGGCCACGGGCGAAAGCCTCGCGCGATGCAGGATCTCGTCCGAATAGGCGTTGCCGATGCCACTGAAGGACTGCGGGTCGGTCAGCGCGCGCTTGAGCGTGTGGTTGCCCGCCAGCAGCCGCTCGCGGAAGTCCTCCAGCGTCGAGCCGATCGGTTCCAGGCCGCCCGGGTCCATCGCGGCCAACGCTGCGCGACCCGCCACGAGGTGCATCGAGGCGCGCCGTTGCGTGCCGGCCTCGGTGAACGCCAGGGTGCCGGCCGGGAACTCCAGGGCGGCCATCAGCCCCTTGACCGGCGGCCTGGCGCCCGCCGCATGCCAACGCAGCCGGCCGGCGATCATCAGGTGCAGGACGAGGAACCAGGGCTCTTCCGGCGTGTCGCCCTGCAGCTCGATCACGACGCGCTTGCCGAGCCGCCCGGCGCCGCGCACCACGCGCCCCTCGGCCGCACCGATCGGCGGCAGCGCGGTGCGCAGCAGGAAGGGATTGGCGATGCGGATACGCTGCAGGGCGCGGCCCGCAACCTTCGCCGAGAGGCTCTCGGCGTAGACGGCAACGTCGGGCAGCTCGGGCATGGCGAGCCGGCTATTCGCCCACCAGCTGAACCGCGTCGACCTCCTTGTAGCCGGAGGACACCGCGTTGGCGAAGGTCAGCTTCA
>CAMLGG010000295.1 GCA_946479475.1 uncultured Ideonella sp.
TGTTCGCCGCCCGGCTGAACACCGCCACCCCGAAGGCGGGCGTCGGCTTCGAGCTCGACGTGATCGCCGCCTGCTTCATCGGCGGCGCCTCGGCCTCCGGCGGCGTGGGCAAGGTGATGGGCGCGGTCATCGGCGCCTTCGTGATGGGCGTGATGAACAACGGCATGTCCATCCTCGGCATCGGCATCGACTACCAGCAGGTCATCAAGGGCGGCGTGCTGCTGGCGGCGGTGTTCTTCGATGTCTACAACCGGCGCAAGGGGTGACCGAGAACGTCTCCGTTCGGGCTGGGCTTGTCGCAGCCTCGACTCTCATCTCCGTTCGGGCTGAGCTTGTCGAAGCCCTCGTGCATGCAGGCCCTTCGACAAGCTCAGGGAGAACGGTGGAGTGGATCCGTTCAGGCTGAGCTTGTCGAAGCCCGGAGCCGGGAACGCGCTACACCAGCTCCGGCGACCGCACCGCCACCAGGACCACCTCGCCCCGGTCCTCGCGCGGCCGATGGCGAAGCCACCACACGCCGCCCTTGCGGATGGACCAGGGCAGCAGGGCCTCGGTCGCCGCATGGGTGAGACGCGGGCCGGTCATGAGGTAGGCCGCGACCAGGCCGAGCGTGGGCTGGTGGCCGACCACCAGCACCGGCTCGCGGGCATCCGGCCAGCGGACCGCCGCGAGCAGGCCGTCCACCGTGCCTTCGGGCGCCAATGCCTCGCTGATCTTGAACTTGCGCTCCAGCGCCTCGGCGGTCTGCCTTGCGCGCAGCGCCGGGCTGACGAGGATCTTCGTCGAATGCGGCAGCACCTGGTTCAGCCATTCGGCCACGCGGCGCGCGTGGCGCTCGCCCTTGGGCGTGAGGCCGCGCGCCGGGTCGTCCACGCCGGCCGAGAGCTCTTCGGCTTCGGCGTGGCGCCAGAGGATCAGGTCCATCTCTTCAACCCGCCGAGAAGCGCTGCATCAACGCCTGCTGCGCGCTGACGCCTTCGGTGTCGGCGCGACGGTAGCGGCCGTCGCGCTGGAGGTCCCAGGCGTCACGCGTGTCGTGCAGGTAGGGCACCAGGCACTCGTCGATCACGCGCTGGCGCAGCCGGGCATCGCGCACCGGCCAGGCCAGCTCGATGCGGCGGAACATGTTGCGACCCATCCAGTCGGCGCTCGAAAGGTAGAGCACCTCGTCCTCGTCGCCCAGGCCCCAGCGGAAATAGAGGATGCGCGAGTGCTCGAGGAAGCGACCGACGACGGAGCGCACCCGGATGCGGTCCGTCTGCCCCGGCACGCCGGGCGGCAGCATGCAGGCCCCGCGCACCACCAGGTCGATCTTCGCCCCCGCGCGCGAGGCCTCGACCAGCGCGGCGATCAGTCCCGGGTCGGTCAGCGCATTGAACTTGGCGACGATGCGGGCCGGCTGCCCCGCGCGGGCCGCCTCCGCCACCTGGGCGATGTGGCGCACCAGGCGGCGGTGCAGCACGAAGGGGGCCGTCAGCAGGTGCCGGGGCGGCTTGACGCGTGTCAGGCTGGCGATCTGCTGGAAGACGGCGTCCGCGTCGGCGGCGATGCCGGGATCGGCCGTCAGGTAGCCCAGGTCGGTGTACAGCCGCGCCGTCTTGGGGTTGTAGTTGCCCGTCGAGAGATGCACATAGCGCCGAAGCTGCGTGGCCCCCCGCGCGCCCGCCTCGCGGCGGGTGACGAGCAGCAGCTTGGCATGCGTCTTCAGGCCGACGATGCCGTAGACCACCTGTGCGCCCACCGCCTCCAGCCGCTCGGCCCAGTTGATGTTGGCCTCCTCGTCGAAGCGCGCCTTCAGCTCCACGACGACCATCACCTCCTTGCCTCGCCGCGCCGCCTCGATCAGCAGGTCCATCAGCACCGACTTCTCGCCCGTGCGGTAGACCGTCTGCTTGATGGCCAGGACGTCCGGGTCGTTCACCGCCTGGCGCAGGAACTCGACCACCGGCTCGAAGCTCTCGAACGGGTGGTGCAGCAGCACGTCTCGCTCGCGCAGCGTCTCGAAGATGGACCCCACCCGCGGAAGGCGGCCGATGGGCCAGGCCGGCTCGTACGGCGGGAAGCGCAGCGAAGCGACGCCGGGCACCTCGTCGGCCTGGTCGATCAGCTGGTTCAGCCGGACCAGGTTGACGGGGCCGTCCACGCGATAGCACGCGTCCTCGGGCAGGTCGAACTGCTCGAGGAGGAAGCGCCAGAGCTCCTCCGGGCAGCTGGCGACGACCTCCAGCCGGATCGCCTGGCCGAAGTGCCGGGTCGTCAGGCCGGTGCGCAGCGCCTGGCGCAGGTTGGTGACGTCGTCCTCGTCGACTTCCAGGTCCGAATCCCGCGTGACGCGGAACTGCGAGAAGGACTCGACGGTGCGACCGCTGAAGAGCTCCGCCAGGTGCGCCCGGATCACGCTCGACAGCATCACGAAGCCCTGCTCGCCCCTGGCGCAGACCTCGGCCGGCAGGCGGATGACCCGAGGCAGCACGCGCGGCACCTTGACGATCGCGATCTGGCTTTCTCGGCCGAAGGCGTCGCGCCCGCCCAGCCGGACGATGAAGTTGAGCGACTTGTTGGCCACCAGCGGGAAGGGATGGGCCGGGTCCAGGCCGACCGGCATCAGCAGCGGCCGCACCTCGCGCTCGAAAAAGGCCGCCACCCATTGCTTCTGGGCGGCGTTGCGGTCGGCGTGGTTGATCACCCGGATGCCCTGGCGCTCCAGCGCGGGCATCACTTCGCTGTTGAAGACGGCGTACTGCTCGACGATGAGCGCATGAGCCTGCTTGGCCACCGCCGCCAGGTCGGCCCGCGAAGCCTCGCTGGGCGCGGCGCGGGCGGCCTCGAGCACGTCGGCGAAACGCACCTCGAAGAACTCGTCGAGGTTGGACGACACGATGGTCACGTAGCGCAGCCGCTCCAGCAGCGGCACGTCCTCCCGCTGGGCCTGCGCGAGGACCCGCCGGTTGAACTCGAGGATGGCCTGCTCGCGGTTGAGCAGCACCAGGGGGGCGCTGGCCTCCGAAGGGCCCGCCTCGGAGGCCGGCGCACTGGACAGGAGTTCACTCATGGGCGAAGTTTATGAATCTCTCGTGACAGTGGCATGACCCTTTTGACACGACGCTGCCCCTATTCCGCCAGGGCCGGCGCGCCCTCCGGCCAGGGCTCCGCCGGCGCGGCCGGCTCGCCGGCTGCCTGGGGTTGCGGCTGGCTCGCGCAGCCCGACCAGTCGAGCAGTTCCAGCCGGCCGTCGTCGTGCTCGGCCAGCGCCGTCAGGCTCTCCACCCAGTCGCCGTCGTTGGCGTAGAGGATGCCGTCGATGTCGCGCAGCTCGGCATGGTGGATGTGGCCGCAGACCACGCCGTGCACGCCGCGCTTTCTCGCCTCCCGGGCCAGCGCATGCTCGAAGTCGCTCACGTAGCTCACTGCACGTTTCACCTTGAGCTTGAGGTACTTCGACAGGCTCCAGTACGGCAGGCCGAGCGTCGCGCGCAGGTGGTTCAAGTAGCGGTTGAGCTTGAGCGTGAACTCGTAGAGCGAGTCCCCGACATAGGCCAGCCACCTGGCGCACTGGATGACGCCGTCGAAGAGGTCCCCGTGCGTCACCCACAGGCGCCGGCCATCGGCGGTCACGTGGACGCAGTCCTCCACCACTTCCACGCCGCCGAAGCTGTGGCCCAGGTAGCGCCGCGCGAACTCGTCGTGGTTGCCCGGCACGAAGACCACCCGCGTTCCCTTGCGCACCTTGCGAAGGAGCTTCTGCACCACGTCGTTGTGCGCCTGCGGCCAGTACCAGCCCCGCTTGAGCTGCCAGCCGTCGATGATGTCGCCGACGAGGTAGAGCGTCTCGCACTCGGTGAGCCTGAGGAAGTCGAGCAGCGCGTCCGCCTGGCAGCCCGGCGTGCCCAGGTGGATGTCCGATATCCACAGCGCGCGGTAGCGCAGCAGCGGCGAGTCCTCATGCGGCGCGGTGTCGGCGAGCGTCTGCATGGGCACCCATCCTGACGCGGCGGCGTGACGCCCCGGTGAAGCGTCGATGTCGCAGCCATGACGGCCGCCTGAACGGCGATTCAGGCCGATCCACGCTTCTTCAACGATGTTCAGCGCGCGCCGCCGATGGCTTGTCCCGTCATGAAGGCGCCGCGATCATGCGCGCCAGCCTGGCCACGAGCCATGGCACCCGTTCCACCCACCCTCACGAACAGACCAGGAGTACGTCGTTGAAGTCGAACCCCTTGCGCCAGGTTGTCCTGGCCTGCGCGGCCCTGCTGGGCGCCACTGCGGCCCAGGCAGCTCATCCCGCCGACCATCCCCAGGCCGTGGCGCGCGCCCTGGCGCACCTGCAGGGTTCGCAAGGCGTGCTGCCCGGCGCCGACAGCTTCGACGCGCGTGACGTGATCGTCGACGCCGACGGCACCGAGCACGTGCGCTTCGCGCGGCGCTTCCACGGCCTGCGCGTGATCGGCGGCGACGTGGTCGTCCACGGCCTTTCGAGCGGCGCCCTGCGCGGGCTGTCCCGCACGTTGGCCGCTGCGCCCGCGGTTTCCGTGCAGCCGACGCTCGATGCCGCGGCCGCCGAACTCGCCGGTCTGAAGACCGCGAACGTGGCCACCGGCGCCACGGTCACCAGCGAGCTGGTCGTCTTCGCCCACCACCACAAGCCCACGCTGGCCTGGGACGTGCTCTACGTCGGCCAGACGAAGCAAGGCCTGCCCACCGAGCGCCACGTGATCGTGCAGGCCCGCAATGGCCAGGTGCTGGACAGCTTCGACGACATCCAGACCATCGACGCCGTCGGCACCGGCCGCAGCCTCTTCCTGGGCAAGATCCAGATCCACACCGACAAGCAGGACGCCGGCGGCTACGCCCTGCGCGACCTGACGCGCGGCGGCCACGCGGTGTACGACCTGAAGGGCAAGTTCACCGGCAAGGGCACTCTTTTCACCGACGCCGACAACCTCTGGGGCAACTTCACCAACGCCAACCGCCAGACGGTGGCCGTCGACGCCGCGGCGGGCCACGCCTACACCTGGGATTACTACCTCAACGTGCACGGCCGCCACGGCATCGCCGACGACGGCAAGGGCGCCACTTCCAAGGTCCACCAGAAGCTGTTCGGCCTGCCCTACGTCAACGCCTCGTGGAGCGACAGCTGCTTCTGCATGAGCTACGGCGACGGCGACAAGAGCTACAACCCGCTGGTCGCGCTCGACGTGGCCGGCCACGAGATGACCCACGGCGTCACCTCCCGGACCGCCGGCCTGATCTACTCGGGCGAGTCGGGCGGCCTGAACGAGTCGACCTCGGACATCCTCGGTTCCATGGTCGAGTTCTACGCGAACAACCCGGCCGAGACGCCCGACTACCTGATCGGCGAACGCCTGCTCAAGGACGGCAGCGGCACCCCGCTGCGCACCATGATCCAGCCGAGCACCGACGGCTCTTCGGCCGACTGCTGGTATGCCGACGTGGGCAAGCTCGACGTGCATTACTCGTCGGGCGTGGGCAACCACCTGTACTACCTGCTGGCCGAAGGCTCGCAGCCCGCGGGCGGTGCGGCCTCGGCCACCTGCCAGGCCGGCGACACGCGCGTCGCGACGGGCAACGCGGTGCTCACCGGCATCGGCCGCGACAAGGCCGAGAAGATCTGGTACCGGGCGCTGTCGGTCTACATGACGTCCAGCACCGACTACGCCGGCGCCCGCGTCGCGACGCTGGCGGCCGCGGCCGATCTCTACGGCGGAGTGGGCTCGTCGACCTGGAACGCGGTCAACGCCGCCTGGGCCGCCGTGAACGTCAGGTAAGGGCCGAAGGCAAGAGGGCCACAACAAGCCTCCGACTTGCTCCGGATGGCTTTTCCAGGGCCACCTTCGGGTGGCCCTTTTTTCGCCTCTACTCGCCGAGGTAGGCCGCGCGGACCTTCGGGTCCTCGAGCAGCTGGCGGGCCGGGCCGCTCATGGTCACCTCGCCCGAATCCATCACGTAGCCGCGGTTGGCCAACGCGAGCGCGCGGCTGGCGTTCTGCTCGACCAGCAGGATGGTCGTGCCCTGCTTGTGGATGGTGTCGACCACCTCGAAGATCTTGTCGACCATGATGGGCGACAGGCCCATCGAGGGCTCGTCCAGCAGCAGCACCTTGGGCCTGGCCATCAGCGCGCGGCCCATCGCCAGCATCTGCTGCTCGCCGCCGCTCATCGTGCCGGCCAGCTGCGTGGCGCGCTCCTTCAGCCGCGGGAAGATGGCGAACACCTTGTCGATGTCCTCGGCGATGCCCTGCTTGTCCGAGCGGGTGTAGGCACCCATCTGCAGGTTCTCGGTGATGGTCATGCGGGTGAAGGTGCCGCGGCCCTCGGGCACCATCACCAGGCCCTGGCGGGCCAGGTCCCAGGCGCCCTGGCCCTTGATGGGCTTGCCGAGGAACTCCACCTGGCCGGCGGCGAT
>CAMLGG010000296.1 GCA_946479475.1 uncultured Ideonella sp.
ACGGCACCTCGACGCCCCTGGGCGACCTGAACGAGACCAACGCGATCAAGCTCGCCTTCGGCGACCACGCCAGGAAGCTGGTCGTGAACTCGACCAAGTCGATGACCGGCCACCTCCTGGGTGGCGCCGGCGGCATCGAGTCGGTCTTCACCGTGCTGGCACTGCGCGACCAAGTCTCGCCGCCCACGATCAACATCTTCAACCAGGACCCGGAGTGCGACCTGGACTACTGCGCCAACGCGGCGCGCGAGATGAAGATCGACATCGCGGCCAAGAACAACTTCGGCTTCGGCGGCACCAACGGGACGCTGGTGTTCGGCCGCATCTGAGCGGGACGCCCCGGCACGGGCCCGCGTCGCATGCGCGCCGCGCCTCCGGTCGACTACCCGGTCTCACGGCACGGCCTGTGGGACCTGGCCGCCAGCGCCCTCGCCGCTGCCGTGGCCGGCGTGCCGGCAGGGTGGCTGGTCTGGCAACTCGAGGCTGCGCGCATGATCGGTGAATCGGGCGCCTGCGCCGGCCTGGCCAGTGCGTCGCTCTTCGCGGCTGTCGTGGCCGTGCGGGCCTGGCGTCGCCGGGCCACGGCCGTGCTGCGCGGCGTGCGATGGGACGGACAGGCCTGGCAAGAGATCGACGGTGCGGGCCGGGCCACCGAGCTCGGGCGGCCCAAGGTGTGCT
This sequence comes from uncultured Ideonella sp., assembly GCA_946479475.1. Next base: position 679 of record CAMLGG010000296.1, read on the forward strand.
TTGACCTTGGCTGGGCGCTGCTGCTTCAGGCCCGCCGGCCCGGCATCCGGGCTGCCCGCTGGCTGCCATTGGAACGCCGGAGTTCGCCCGGTCGATGGCATGCCTTGCGGATCGCCTTGCGCAGTGCGGACGCCACCCGGGCGCCGCGGTCGAAGGCTGCCATCGAAGGGGTGCCGCGATGACGCCGGGCCCGGACGTCGACGCCGCCCTGGTCGAGCGTGTCAAGCAGGGCGATGTCCGCGCCTTCGAGATGCTGGTGGTCAAGTACCAGCGCCGTATCGAGCGCCTGATCGGCCGCATGGTGCGAGACACGGACCTGGTGGCCGACATTGCCCAGGAATCCTTCATCCGCGCCTACCGGGCGCTGCCCCAGTTCCGCGGCGACAGCGCGTTTTACACCTGGCTGTACCGGATAGCCGTGAACACCGCCAAGAAGGCGCTCGTCGACCTGAAGCGGGATCCGCTGGTGACGGAGGCTGCCATGGCAAGCACCGACGACGAGGACGAAACTTCGCGCCGGGGTTTGGAACCAAGCGACATGGCGACGCCCGACGCCCTGCTGGCCAGCAAGGAGATCGCGTCGACCGTGAACGCGGCGATCGAGGCCCTGTCGGAGGATCTGCGGCAGGCGATCACGCTGCGCGAGATCGAAGGCCTCAGTTACGAGGAGATTGCGGACGTGATGAATTGCCCGATAGGGACCGTGCGGTCGCGGATCTTCCGCGCACGCGAGGCAATCGCACAACGGCTGCGTCCCCTGCTGGACACGCGCGACGGCGAGCGCTGGTGAATCGACGCCACAATCCGCCGACCCGGAGCTGCATCCATGACCCATCCTGTTGACGATCCGAACGAGCGCCGCTGGCTGCAGCTTTCGGCGCTGTGCGACGGCGAGGCCGACGCTGCCGAGGCGCAAGCCAGCTTCGATGGCTGGCGCGACGATGCCGCGCTGCGCCAACGCTGGCACGCCTACCAGTGGATCGGCGACGTGATGCGGTCGGACGACCTGGCGAGCGAGGCCGAGCACGACCAGGGCTTCCTTCTCGCGCTGCGGGCCCGCCTGGCCGAGGAGCCGGTGGTGCTGGCGCCCGCGCGCCAGCCGGCGCTGGCGCCGGCCGCGCAGCAGGTGGCCCTGGGCGTGGCGGTCGCCGGAGGGCGGCGCGCACGCTGGGGCGTGCCCGTGGCGATGGCCGCCGGCGTGATGGTGACCGGTGCTCTGGTGATGAGCAACCTGGCCGGCTCCCGCCAGGCCGAGGTCAACAGCCTGCCGGTCGCCATCGCCGAGCCCGGCCCGGTGGCGGCTTCGGCGAGCGAGCGCGATCCGGCCGGCCCGATCGAGATCGGCAACATGGTGCGCGACCCTGATCTGGACCGCTACCTGAATGCCCACCGGCAATTCGTCGGCTCTGCCAACCTGGCCGTGCCGGGCGGCGTGCGCCAGGTCGCCGTCGTCCAGGCCGGCCGTTGATCCTGCACGGATTCCGAGGGATGCATTTGCCGGCTGCCACCCGCCGACCTGCATCGGCGGAGCATCGGGCGCGCTGGGCGCGCCGGGTTTCCATCGCAGGGCTGGCCGTGGCGTGCTCCTGCCCTTCGTGGGTCTGGGCAGAGTCCGCCTCGGCGCCGGAAGGCAACGGCCCGCGCGGGGTCGATGGCAAGGCGTGGCTGCTGCGCCTGCACGAGGCGGCCAGGCAGCGCAACTACGAGGGCACGCTGGTTTCCAGCGACGCCGGCAGCGTCACCGTCTGGCGCGTGGCGCATTACTTCGAAGGCGACCAGCAGTACGAGCGGGTCGACATGCTCAGCGGCGAGGCGATGACGGTCCTGCGCCACAACGACGTGGTGCACAAGATCTGGCCGCAGGCCCGCCAGGCGGAGGTCGAGCAGCGCGACGTGCGCACCGGCTTCCTGGCCCTGCCTTCGGCGGTGGAGCAGCGCATCACCGAGTCTTACGAGCTGCAGCCGCTGGGCATCGGAAGGGTGGCCGGTTTCGACGCGGAGGTGATGCTGCTGCGCGCGCGCGATCCGCTGCGCTTCAGCCAGCGTCTGTGGGCAGAGCGGCAGACGGGCCTGCTGCTGCGGGCAGACATCCTCGGCCCGGGTGGGCAGGTCCTGGACTGGTCGACCTTCTCGGAGGTCGCCATCGGCGTCAAGCCGCGCCCGGCCGTCGTGACCGAGCGGGTGCGCCACCTCGAGGGCTACCGCGTGCGCCGGCCGGCCTTCCTGCCCACCAGCCTGGACAACGAAGGCTGGCAGCTGGGTGCTGTCCCGGCAGGCTTCAAACCCGTTCAGTGCGCCAAGCGATCCCTGGACCCCACGGGAGCGTCCACGGAACCGGTCGTCCTGCAGGCCATCTACTCGGACGGGCTGACGCACGTGTCACTGTTCGTAGAACCTTTTGACGCGAAGCGGCACCAAGCCGAGTTCGTGGGTGCGATCGGTGCCACGCACACCCTGCGGACCCGCCGCGAAGACCAGTGGGTGACCGTGATGGGTGACGTGCCGACCGAGACCCTGCGGCGATTCGTCAGTGCGCTCGAACGCAAGCGTTAGGGCCCTGGGCACCATCCGGCGGTGAGGGCCGCCCTCAGGTCGATACCTGTTCTTCAAGGAGAACCCATGCATTCCCAAGCCATCACGATGGCCGGCCGCCGCGCCACGCGCGGCCTGATCGCTGCATCGGCGCTTTCGCTGGCAGCCACCTTCGCGGCCCTGCAGCCCCTGCCGGCCGCTGCCCAGGCGGTGAGGGCGCTGCCCGACTTCGCCGATCTGGCCGAGCAGGCGGGTCCTTCGGTGGTCAACATCCGGACGACCGAGAAGGCCAAGGGCATGGGGCGCGGCGGAGCGCAGATCGATCCGGGCCTGGAGGAGTTCTTCCGCCGCTTCGGCATCCCCTTGCCGAACAACCGCGGCCCGCGCGGCAACAACAACGATGACGACGAGGACGTGCCGACGAGGCGCGGCATCGGCTCGGGCTTCATCCTCAGCAGCGACGGCTACGTGATGACCAATGCCCATGTGGTCGATGGTGCGGACGAGCTCATCGTGACGCTGCCCGACAAGCGCGAGTTCAAGGCCAAGGTGATCGGCGCCGATGCGCGCACCGACGTGGCGGTGGTGAAGATCGATGCCACCGGCCTGCCGGCGGTGAAGATCGGCGACGTGGGCAAGCTGCGGGTCGGCGAATGGGTGATGGCCATCGGCTCGCCCTTCGGGCTGGAGAACACGGTCACCGCCGGCATCGTCAGCGCCAAGCAGCGCGACACCGGTGACTTCCTGCCCTTCATCCAGACCGACGTGGCCATCAACCCCGGCAACTCGGGCGGCCCGCTGATCAACCTGCGCGGCGAGGTCGTCGGCATCAACTCGCAGATCTACAGCCCCTCGGGCGGCTATGCCGGCATCTCGTTCGCCATCCCCATCGACGAGGCCATCCGGGTGTCGGACCAGCTGCGCGCCAGCGGCCGTGTCATCCGCGGGCGCATCGGGGTGCGCATCGCGCCGGTCACCAAGGAAGTGGCGGAGTCCATCGGACTGGGCAAGGCTGTCGGAGCGCTGGTGCAGGGCGTTGAGACCGGCACGCCGGCCGAGAAGGCGGGCATCGAGGCGGGCGACATCATCGTCAAGGTCGATGGACGCACCGTGGAGAAGTCCGGCGATCTCGCACGCATGATCGGCGCGACCAAGCCGGGCAGCAAGGTCACGCTGCAGATCTTCCGCCGTGGCAGCTACAAGGACGTCTCGACCACCGTGGCGGAGCTGGATGCCGACAAGCCGCGCGCCGCTGGAGCGCCTGGCGAGGCTCCGTCGTCCGCGGCCGGCAAGGCGCAACTCGGCCTCGTCGTCAGTGACTTGACCGACGCGCAGAAAAAGGAGCTGCGTGTCCGCGGTGGCGTCCGCGTGGACAGCGTCGAAGGCGCTGCAGCACGCGCGGGCCTGAGGGAGGGCGACGTCGTCCTGTCGATCGACAACGCCGAGGTCGCCGACCTGAAGCAGTTCGGCGCCATCGTCGGCAAGCTCGACAAGAACAAGGCCGTCACCTTGCTCGTCAGGCGGGGCGAATGGGTCAACTACGTGGTGATCCGCCCGAACCGCTGATCACGCGCTGCAAGGCCGCCGAAAGGCCCGCCTGCCCGACTGGGGCGGCGGGTCTTTTCATGTCGTGGGAGCCGCAGCCCCCGCTCGCTCCAGGCACGAGGATTGCTCGGAGAAGCGTTCGGGTGAGTCAATGTGTGTGAGTGCATGCCAACATCTTTGCGTGGTCAGGGATTGCAGCGACGGACGGATACAATGATGGCCGCGGGACCACGGTTTAGTGAGCGCTTTGACGTGTTCCGGTGACGCCTCAGGATGTCCCCAGGGTATGCACAAGACCTTGTGGATAACTTGTGGATGGATTTTGCTGTTGGCACCCCGCAACGGGCGCGAACCCAGGAAATACGCGGCTTGCAGCGGGGGGCTTTTGGCTACAATGAAGGCCCAACAAGCAGTTGCCATACGTTTTGTTGGAAGGCGCGTCTCCACTTTGGACGTGCCTTTTTTTTAGCCTCTCAGCTGTGTTCGACACGGGCCGCTCAGGGCCCTTCACATCGCCCAGCGATGTGAGCCTCGTGCTGAAAACGGCGGCGCCGTTTCGCCTCTCGCGCGAGCCTCGTCTCCCAAGTCATGGACCACATCCGCAACTTCTCCATCATTGCCCACATCGACCACGGCAAGAGCACGCTGGCCGATCGGATCATCCAGCGCTGCGGAGGCCTCAGCGATCGCGAGATGGAAGCGCAGGTCCTGGACTCGATGGACATCGAGCGCGAGCGCGGCATCACGATCAAGGCACAGACCGCGGCGCTGCAGTACACCGCGAAGAACGGGAAGACCTACAACCTCAACCTCATCGACACGCCGGGGCACGTCGACTTCTCGTATGAAGTCAGTCGCTCGCTCTCGGCCTGCGAAGGGGCCTTGCTGGTGGTCGATGCCAGCCAGGGCGTCGAGGCGCAGACGGTGGCCAACTGCTACACCGCCATCGAGCTGGGCGTCGAAGTGGTGCCGGTGCTGAACAAGATGGACCTGCCGCAGGCGGACCCGGACAACGCGAAGTCCGAGATCGAGGACGTGATCGGCATCGACGCGACCCATGCCATCCCGTGCTCCGCCAAGACCGGCATGGGCATAGACGACATCCTCGAGGCGGTGATCGAGCGCATGCCGGCGCCCAAGGGCAACCCGGAGGGACCGCCGCGCGCGATGATCATCGACGCCTGGTTCGACAACTACGTCGGCGTCGTGATGCTGGTGCGCATGGTCGACGGCCAGCTGGCCAAGGGCGAGCGCATCCGGCTGATGGCCACCAACTCGGTCTACCCGATCGAGCACCTCGGCGTGTTCACGCCCAAGAGCGAGAGCCGCGAGCTGCTCAAGGCGGGCGAGGTGGGCTTCGTGATCTGCGGCATCAAGGAGCTCGCCGCGGCCAAGGTGGGCGACACCGTCACGCTGGAGAAGAAGCTCCCGAACAACGCGGGCCCGGCCACCGAGGCGCTGCCCGGCTTCAAGGAGATCCAGCCGCAGGTCTTCGCGGGCCTGTACCCGACCGAGGCGAGCGAGTACGACCAGCTGCGCGACGCGCTCGAAAAGCTCAAGCTCAACGACGCCTCGCTGCGCTTCGAGCCCGAGGTGTCGCAGGCGCTGGGCTTCGGCTTCCGCTGCGGCTTCCTCGGCCTGCTGCACATGG
>CAMLGG010000297.1 GCA_946479475.1 uncultured Ideonella sp.
GCCGCCGACGTGCCCGCCGAGGCCAAGGCCAAGCTCGACCAGGTCAAGGCCGGCCTGAAGGACGGCAGCTTCTCGATCTGGAAGGGCCCGATCGTCGACAACAACGGCAAGGAGGTCGTCGCCAAGGACACGGTGGCCGACGACGCCTTCCTGTCGGGCATCAAGTTCTACGTCAAGGGCGTGGAAGGGAAGGTGCCGGGCGACGGCAAGTAGGCCGCTTGAGCCTCCTGCGCAAGGGCCGCCGGTGCGAGCCCGCGGCCTTTCTCGGCCCGCGGCCGGGTGTCCACCGCACGCGGCCGATTCCGTCTGGTTGTTCGTGCCGATCACACGACCTGAGGAAGGAGTCGCCATGGTCCATCCCCTGCCGCCCGCCGGCGCCACGACCGTCATCGGGACACGCCGACGCTCGGTGCTGCAGAACGGCGTCGCCCTCGCCGCCGCCTGCGCCACCTGGCCCGCGCACGCACTCGGGCGTGCCGACTCCCGCGGCCGCTTCGGCCTGGACGCGGACTACGGTCCCGCATTGGACGAGGTGGTCCTGCTGCCCTGGAACCGCACCCAGTTCCAGGCCGGGACCGACCTTTCGCTGCAGCCCGACGGCAAGGTGCTGGTCAACACCAGCGGGCTTTACGAGGTCTCGCTGTCTATCGACTGGGACCTGAAAGCCGGGCGCGACGTCGCCCTGCGGCAGACCGGCGTGCGCCGCCAGCGCAAGGGCCAGCCCGATTCGCCGCTGGAGGCGCACGAGCGCGTGATCTTCGGCGACCTGCCGGGCTCATCCGCCCCCGAGACGGCCCGCTTCAAGGGCGCCTGGACCCCGCCGGACATTCCGCTGGGGACGATCGTGACGGTCGACGTGACGGTGTCGCCCGCCGGCGTCGTCCGGCCGGGGGACACCGCGCAGGCCTCGCACACCCAGCTGCGCGATGGCGCGATGCCGCCCGAGGCCCTGGCCGCGCTGATCATCCAGGCCAAGGTGGTGGCGGACGACACGGTGCGGGTCACGCTCTACAACCCGACCGTCGCCGAAGGCATCCGCATCCCGGCCGGCAACCTGAACGTCGTGGCCATGAGCGCGGTCAAGTCGGCTGGCGGCTCGGGCGACGGCTGGCATCCGCTTCACAGCCCCTCGGTGGTGCTGGAGGCGGGCGACAAGGTCTACGCCACCGTGCGCCACCACGTGGCCGGCTCGCTGGTGCAGGCCACCAAGATGAGCTTCCTGCAGATCGACCGGCTCGAGTAGGGGGTCGACATGCGCGAGGAGCCGGGGCTATAACGCGCCGGTTCGCCTCGTGCGGCGGGCGAGGGAGATGCCGATGAGCTCACGCGCCCGCTACCTGATCCACGAAGACTTCGCCGGCAGCCCGCCCTATGCCGACGTCGTCGTCCCCTGGGACTGGGTCTGGTTCCAGCGCGGCACCGACTTCACGCTGCAGGCCGACGGCAAGGTGCTGTTCCGCACCCACGGCCTGTACGAGTTCGTCGTCTCGGCCGACTGGCAGCTGATGACCCAGCTGGACTACGACCTGCGCCAGGTGGGCCTGCGCCTGCAACGCCAGGGCCAGCCCGACGAGCCGATCGACTACCACGAGCGCATCGGCTTCCACAACACGCCGGGCTCCGATGCGCCGCGCATGGCGCGCGGGCGCCGCAAGTGGGGTCCGCTCGACATCCCGCCCGGCGGCACGGTCGGCGTCGAGCTGCAGGTCGAACCGGCCGGTGTGGCGCGGCTGGGCGACATGGCCCTGGCCGGCCACACCGCGATCAGCCTGCAGCAGATGCCGCTCGCGACGCTGCGCGCCCTGGCCCTGCACGCCAAGGTGGTGGGCCAGGACACGATCGCCGTCAGCCTGCACAACACCTCGGCCACCGAGGTGGTCCACGTCGGCAAGGGCACGCTGAAGGTCATCGCGATGACGGCGCAGTTGACGCACGGCCGCTCGGGTGACGCCTGGCAACTGGTCCACAGCGCCTCGGTCGAGATCGAGCGCGGCGACCGGGTCTATGCCGTCATTCGCCACCACGTGGAAGGCACGGTGCTGCAGACCAGCGACAGCACCTGGCTTCAGATCGATCGCCTGGCCTGAGGAGTCCATCTCATGAAGCTGCCTTTGGATCCCGACCGCCGCCGCGCCTTCGGCCGCGGTGCCGCCCTGGCCGGCGCGGCCGCCACGGGATTCGCTGCACTGCCCGCGCGAGCCGCCACGCGCTTCGACTCCCGCGCCCGCTTCACGCTGGCCGGCGACTTCGCCGGGCCGCCCGACGCCGACGTCCTCGTGCCCTGGGGCGCGGTGCGCTTCCAGAGCGGCACCGACGTCGCGCTGCAGTCCGATGGCAAGGTGATGGTGCAGACCCACGGCCTGTACGAGTGCGTCATCTCGGCCGACTGGCAGCTCAAGACCGGGCTGGACTACGACCTGCGGCAGATCGGCATGCGGCTGCAGCGCGCGGGCCAGCCCGACGAGCCCATCGAGGCCCACGAGCGCATCGGCTTCCTCAACACGCCCGGGTCGGACCCGCCGTGCATGGCGCGTGCCCAGGTGGAGTGGGGGCCGCTGGACATCGCGCTCGGGCAGACCGTCGGCATCGAGCTGAAGGTGGCGCCGGCCGGCTCGGTCAAGCCCGGCGACATGGCGATCGCCTCGCACACGAAGGTCAACCAGGCCGGGTTGCCGGCCGAGGCGCTGCGCGCGCTGCTGGTCCACGCCAAGGTGGTAGACGACGACACGGTGGGCGTGTCGCTGCACAACCCGTCGATCGCCGAGGGCATCCAGGTCCGGCAAGGGATGCTCAAGGTGCTGGCCATGACCGCCCAGGCGGCTCGGGGCCGGTCGGGCGACGCCTGGCAGATCATCCACTCCGCTTCGATGGAGCTGTTCCCGGGCGACCGGGTCTATGGCGTGCTTCGGCACAAGGTCCCGGGGACCGTGCTGCAGGCCACCTACAGCAGCTACCTTCAGATCGATCGCCTGGCCTGAAGCGCCCTCTGCAGCGCCGGGCCCGCTCCTTGCATTGACCTAGGGCCAATCCCGATCCGGCCGGGGCGTGCGGCGGCTGGTTCGCGCAGGCCCCGGTAGTAGGATCCGGCGCACCAACCAAGCCCGTGTCCGCGTCGCGTTATCTCGCGTGGGGCCCAACCCTAGAGGAGCATTCACCATGTCCCGTATTTCGACCTGGGTCGCCGGCGCTGCCGCGGCCGTCCTGATGTTCGGCGCCGGCACCGGCACAGCGGTCGCCCGCAGCGTCGATGCCATCAAGAAGGCCGGCACGGTCATCGTCGCCACCGAGGGCCAGTACGCGCCCTTCAACTTCTTCGAGGGGTCCAAGCTGACCGGCTTCGAGGTCGACCTGATGGAGGCGGTGGCCAAGAAGATGGGCCTGAAGGTCGAGTGGAAGACGCTGGGCTTCGACGCCCTGCTGACCGGCCTCGGCCAGGACCGCTGGGACATGGTGATCGCCTCGCATGGCATCACCGAGGAGCGCGCCAAGTCGGTGACCTTCACCAGCCCGCATTACTGCTCGGGCGGTGCCATCGTCACCAAGAACCCCGCGCTGAAGACCGCCAAGGACCTGGCCGGCAAGACGATCGCCGTGCAGACCGGCACGTCCTACCTGGAGTCGGCCCAGAAGATCCCGGGCGTGAAGGAGGTGAAGAACTTCCCGAAGGATCCTGACGCGCAGGCCGCCGTGATGGCCGGCCGCGCGGACGTCTGGGTGACCGACAAGTTCGTCGCCATGGACACGCTCAAGACGAACAAGAACACCGGCCTGCAGGCCACCGGCATGCTCTTCGTCGAGAAGATCGCCGCCGCGGTCGCCAAGGGAAATACCGGCCTGGCCGACGCCTACAACAAGGCGCTGGGCGAGTACATGGCCAAGGGCGGCGGCTACGAGGCGCTGTCGATGAAGTACTTCGGCGAGGACGTTCGCTGCAAGTGACGTGAACGGGGGCGGCGCCGCCCCGGCGCGCCGCCCCGCGCCCGACGAGAAGAGAAGAACGAACGCCAGACCATGAACCTGCCCCGACTCGGCTGGCCGCGCCACTGGTCGCGCCAGCACCGAAGCCAGGCCTCCATCGTCGTCGCTTCGCTGGTGCTGGTGGCCGCCCTGTGGATAGCGGCCCGGGTGATCGCCCTGGCGCCTGCGCCCATCGGGCCGAACGCCGAGGCCTTTGCCGACGGCACCGCGATGACGGTCAAGCTGACGGTGGTCTCCGGCCTCATCGGCCTGGCCGTGGGCCTGCTGGCCGCGCTGGGCAAGACCTCCCGCGTCGCGCCGCTGCGCTGGGTCTGCGCCTTCTACATCTGGATCATCCGCGGCACGCCGCTGCTGGTGCAGATCTTCTTCGTCTACTTCGCGCTGCCGGTGATGGGCCAGGGCAGCGGCAGCCCGTGGCTGGAAGAGGCGCTGAAGATGACCGAGTTCACGGCCGCCGTGCTGGCGCTTTCACTGAACGTGGGGGCCTACAACGCCGAGGCCTTCCGCGCCGGCCTGATGGCGGTGCCCAAGGGCCAGTTCGAGGCGGCGCGCTCGCTCGGCCTGGGCCGCTGGCACACGCTGCGGGACATCACCTTCCCGCAGGCCTTCAAGGTCGCGCTGCCGCCGCTGGTGAGCAACGTGGTGGCCCTGCTCAAGGACACCTCCCTGGCCTACAACATCAGCGTGCTGGAGCTCGTCAACGTCGGCCAGCGGGTGCAGTCGCGCACCTTCGAGCCGGTGCCCGTCCTCATCACCACTGCGGTGCTCTACCTCGTGATGACCACGCTGCTGACACAGATCACCAACGCGGTGGAGCGCTACTACGACATCGAGGGGCGGATTCCATGACGAGCGCTGCTCCCCTGATCAGCGTCGACAAGGTCAACAAGCACTTCGGGCCGGCGCACGTGCTGCGCGACGTCTGCACCCATTTCAACGCCGGCGAGGTGGCTGTGATCATCGGCTCCTCGGGTTCGGGCAAGTCGACGCTGCTGCGCACGCTGAACCGGCTGGAGAAGCACGACAGCGGCACCATCACCATCGACGGCATCCCGGTCGACGACGACCCGAAGCACCTGAAGGAACTGCATGCCGAAGTCGGCATGGTGTTCCAGCAGTTCAACCTCTTTCCCCACCTGACGGTGCTGGAGAACGTCTCCCTCGCGCCCCGCCGCGTGCGGGGCCTGAGCCGCGCGGAGGCCGACCAGCGCTCGATGGCGCTGCTCGAGAAGGTCGGCATGCAGTCGCACGCCGCCAAGCATCCCTTCCAGCTCTCCGGCGGGCAGCAGCAGCGCGTGGCCATCGCCCGCGCGCTGGCAATGCAGCCGCGCATCATGCTTTTCGACGAGCCCACCTCGGCGCTCGACCCCGAGATGGTCAAGGAGGTGCTCGACGTGATGAAGGGCCTGGCCGCGACCGGCATGACGATGATCGTCGTCACCCACGAGATGGGCTTCGCCCGCGAGGTGGGCGACCGGGTGCTCTACTTCGACAAGGGTTGCATCCTGCAGGACCGCCCGCCGGCCGAGTTCTTCGACAATCAGGACAACCCTCGCATCCGGGCCTTCCTGGGCCAGATCTCATGATCGACTTCAACCGCATCGGCCGTGACCGGCTCCCCGCGCTGCTGCGCGCCATGCCCAAGGCCGAATTGCACATCCACATCGAGGGCTCGCTCGAGCCCGAGCTGATCTTCAAGCTCGCCGAGCGCAACGGCGTGAAGCTCGGCTACCCGAGCGTCGAGGCGCTGCGCGCGGCCTACGCCTTTTCCGACCTGCAGAGCTTCCTCGACATCTACTACGCCGGCGCCAGCGTGCTGCTGAAGGAGGCCGACTTCTTCGACATGGCCTGGGCTTACTTCGAGAAGGCGGCGGCCGACAACGTGGTCCACGCCGAGCTCTTCTTCGACCCCCAGACGCACACCGGGCGCGGCGTGCCCATCGAGGCCGTGATCCGCGGCCTGCACCATGCCTGCCAGCGGGCGCATGCCGAGTACGGCATCACCAGCCGGCTGATCCTGTGCTTCCTGCGCCACCTGAGCGAGGCTTGCGCGATCGAGGTGCTGGAGCAGGCGCTGCCCCACCGCGAGTACTTCGCCGGCGTCGGCCTGGACAGCTCCGAGCGCGACCATCCGCCCGAGAAGTTCGCCCGCGTCTTCGCCCGCTGCCGCGAGCTGGGCCTGCACGTGGTCGCCCATGCGGGCGAGGAGGGGCCGCCGGGCTACATCGACAGCGCGATCGACGTGTTGAAGGTCGAGCGCATAGACCACGGCGTTCGCTGCGTGGAGGATCCCGGGCTGGTCACGCGCCTGGCCGCCTTGCGCATGCCGCTCACCGTGTGCCCCTTGTCCAATGTCAAGCTGTGCGTGTTCCCCACGCTGGCCCAGCACAACCTGCCGGCGCTG
>CAMLGG010000298.1 GCA_946479475.1 uncultured Ideonella sp.
CGGTTCCCTCTGGTCGGCCTCAAGGCCAACACGACGTATCTCTACACGCTCGAGTTCACGGGAGAGGGCGGCGAGGTGGCGAACAGCCCCAACGCGTGGTTCCGCACGCCGGTCAAGCTGCCCACCTCGCTGAGCTTCGTCGTCCTGGCCGACTTCATGACCAAGGAGAAGGCTGCGGCGGCACTGCGCAGTGCCGCCACGCCCCGGCCGGACTTCGGCCTCATCATCGGCGACCTGGACCACTCCGACCCGGCCCGCGAGCCCGGCACGCAGGACTACCGACCCGCCGAGGAGGCCGAGACCGTGCTCGGCAACCTGCGCCAGATGCGCCGCGCCATGCGCGACCCGTCGCGCCCGGTCGGCGCCGACTTCGTCAAGGCCTTCGTGACCTCCAAGTCGGCCCAGCAGCTGCAGATCCCGCTGTACTACGTCTGGGACGACCACGACTTCTGCATGAACGGCTCGGATTCGGCCTGCCCCTTCGGCGAGCAGGCGCGGCAGGTCTATTCCGAGTACTTCATTCCGGCGGCCGACAACGGGCTGGCCGGCTGCGAAGGCAGCGCGGGCGGCGTCTGGCAGCGCTTCACGCAGGGCGGGCTGGCGGACTTCTTCCTGCTCGATGCACGCAGCCAGCGCGGCCCCGCCGGCACCACCATGCTGGGCGCCTGCCAGAAGCAGTGGCTGCTGGACGGCCTGGCCGCCTCCACCGCGAGCTGGAAGTTCATCATCTCCCCCGTCACCTTCAACCCCGGCACCAAGCCCTGGGATGCCTGGGGCGCCTTCCCGGCCGAGCGCGCGGAACTGCTGGACTTCATCGCGAGCCATGGCATCCGCAACGTGGTGGTGCTGAGCGGCGACATCCACTCGGGCGGGGCGCTGGACGACGGCAGCCATGCCGGCCTGCCGGAGGCCTCCGTGCCCCACGCCAACATGCCCTCGACCTGGGTCGACACCTACTGCCGGCTCGATCCGGACGACGCCCGCGTGCTCGTGAGCGCGGGCGGCACCTGGACCAAGGGTGGCCTGATGGATCCCAACCTGCAAGGCACGACGGTGTCCTGCCTCGGCGCGGACTACTCGAAGAAGCGCGTCCAGGCGCCCGGCCCGGCTCCGTTCCCCCTGCCGGGCGCCGCCCAGCCCGGCTTTCTCAAGGTCGACGTGACGGCCACCTCGGCCACGATCCGCGTGATGGACTCGGCCGGCCAGCTCCGGCACGGCTATGCTGCCGACGGAAGTCCCGTGGACATGACTCTTGAGCTCACCCGATAGCCTGCCGGTCGATGCGCCGCTTGCGGTCGCCGCGGCGGCACCTGAACCTTCCTCCCCGCGTTCCGACCCGTTGGCCGGCTGGCGCCGCGCGCTGATCCATGGCGGCGCGATGCTCGCCCGGCAGCCGACCCTGCCCCGCCTGCTGGCCGGGATCGAGCTGGTCGGCCGCGGGCAGGCCGGGAGTCACAGGCCCGACGGCGTGCTCGCCTGGGGCCGCAAGCCGAGCGCCCGCCGCGCACAGGCCTGGGCCACCGAACGCGGCCTGCCCCTGGTCCGGCTGGAGGACGGCTTCCTGCGGTCGGTCGGGCTGGGCAGCGAGGAGCCTCCCCTGTCCATCGTCGTCGACGATCTGGGGATCTACTACGACGCCGGCGCGCCCTCCCGGCTCGAGCGCCTGATCGCCACCCCGTTGACGGCCGGGCAGGAGGCCCGGGCGCTGGCGCTGGCGGCCGCCTGGCGAACGGCACGCGCGTCCAAGTACAACTCGGCACGTGAGGCGCCGGGGCTGGTGCGTGAAGGCGACGTGCTGGTGATAGACCAGACCTTCGGCGACGCGTCCATAGCCTACGGCGCGGCCACCCCCGCCAGCTTCCATCGCATGCTCGAGGCGGCCCTCGACGAGCACCCCGCCGCCCGGGTGCTGCTCAAGGTCCACCCCGATGTGCTGGCCGGCCAGAAGCGTGGCCACTTCGCGCAGCTGTCGCCCGGTGCGGCGTCGCGCGTCATCCTGCTGGCCAGCCCGGCGCATCCCAGCGGCCTCCTGGAGCGCGTCCACACCGTCTATTGCGTGACTTCGCAGATGGGCTTCGAGGCCCTGCTCTGGGGCCGGCCGGTGCGCTGCTTCGGTCTGCCCTTCTACGCCGGCTGGGGGCTGACGAGCGACGAGCCCGAGGCGCCCGTGCGCCGCGGCCGGGTCTCGGCGGCGGCACTGTGGCATGCCGCCCTGGTCGACTATCCGCGCTACATCGATCCCGAGACCCGCCAGCGCTGCGAGCCCGAGCGCCTGCTCGACTGGATCGGCCTGCAGCGAAGGATGCGCGAGCGCTTCCCGGCGCAGATGGTGGCGATGGGCTTCTCGCGCTGGAAGAAGCCCATCGCCCGCGCCTTCTTCGCCGGCAGCGACCTGCGCTTCCAGAGCGCGAGGAAGCCCCTGCCCGAGGGCGCCGGACTGGTGCTTTGGGGCCGCCGGCCGGTGCCCGAGGGCCTGGCGGCGCCGATGCAGGTGCGGCTGGAGGACGGCTTCCTGCGTTCGGTCGGGCTGGGGGCCGACCTGGTGCGCCCGCTTTCGTGGGTGATGGACGACGTGGGCATGTACTACGACGCCACCGCCCCCTCGGCGCTGGAGCAGCTGCTGGCCGGTGCCGAGTTCGAGCCGGCCCTTTGCGCCCGCGCGGCGGCCCTGCGCGAGCGCATCCTGGCGGCCGGCCTGACCAAGTACAACGTCGGGCGCACGCCCTGGCGCCGCCCGCAGACGGACAAGCAGGTCGTGCTGGTGGTCGGCCAGGTGGAGGCCGATGCCTCGATCCGCCTCGGCGCCCCTGGCGTGCGAGGCAACCTGGCACTGCTCAAGGCGGTGCGGGCCAGCCTGCCGCAGGCCCACATCGTCTACAAGCCCCACCCGGACGTGGTGGCGCAATTGCGGGAGGCGGGGCGCGGCGAGGGGCAGGCCGCGCAGTGGTGTGACGAGTTCGTCGTCGACGCGCCGATGGACCAGGTGCTGAGGCAGGTCGACGAGGTGCACGTGATCACCTCGCTGGCCGGCTTCGAGGCCCTGCTGCGCGGCAAGCCCGTCACCTGCTGGGGCTGCCCGTTCTATGCCGGCTGGGGGCTCACGACCGACCGCGAGCCGATGCCGCGGCGGCGGCGCAAGCTCAGCCTGGACGCCCTCGTGGCAGGCGCGCTGTTGCTCTATCCGACCTACGTGAGCCGCGACACCGGCCACTTCACCACCGCCGAGAGGGCGCTGGACGAACTGCAGGCCTGGCGGGCGGAGCATGCGCCGGCCGTGACCTCGCAGGCCTCGCTGGGCCGGCGAGCCTGGCGATGGACGCTGCGCCACACGGTGGCGTTGCGGCGGCTGTGGACGGGCGAAGCTCGCTGAAGCAGCCGGCATTTCCGCCTTTCTTGCACAGGCCTGGAAGATTTTTCCCGCCAGCCCCGGGCCGCAGGTGCATCTCGTCACAGCCCGGTCCGTGAGGTCTTGCACAATCCGCCGCGCGGACGGGCCCCGTGGGGCTGTCCACCATCGATCCACTGCCGAAGACACCGTCAACAAACATCAAATCCGGCACGCCTGCCACCGATTCGTGGGATCGTCACATTCACGGCCCCTGCCTAGAGTGACACAGTGAATCGTCACAGTGCGCCTCGAGCGTGCTCGCCGGGTGTCCCTTCCGGTGGGAACGTGGGTTGCCAGACCTGGAAACTTTGCCCGGCCGGGCCCGTCGATGGTGCACACCGGCGGCCGGCATGACCGACCGTTCGACGACCCGAGATGATTCCGACCTCCCTAGACCGCCTGCTCTGTCAGCGCCGCACGCTGCTGCTGCAGGGTCCGATGGGGCCGTTTTTCGAGCGGCTGGCGGCGACGCTGCGCGCGCATGGGCAGCAGGTCTGGAAGGTCAACTTCAACGCCGGCGACGACCTGTTCTTTCGCGGCGAGGAGGTCGTCCAGTTCCGCGATCCGATGGATCTGTGGCCCGCACGGCTGCGCCGGCTGGTGGCCGAGCTGCGGCTGGACGCGATCGTGCTGTTCGGCCAGTCGCGCCGCATGCACCAGGCCGCGATCGCCGAGGCCGAGGCGATGGGGGTCACGGTGTTCGTGTTCGAGGAGGGCTACGTCCGTCCGGACTACGTCACCCTCGAGGTGGGCGGGGTCAATGCGGCCTCCTCCCTGCCGCGTGATCCGGCCTTCTACCGCGAGCTGAACGCCGAGCCGCTGCCTGCGCCGGTCCCGACCGGCCAGAGCTTTCGCGCCGTCGCGGCTGCGGCCATCACGTATTCGGTGGCCCGGGCCCTCGGCCACGGCCGCTATCCGCACTACCGCCATCACCGCTCGATCGCGCCGGTCAGCCAGGGCCTGAAGTGGGCCCACGGCGCCTGGCGCAAGTGGTGGTACCGCTTCGCCGAGCGCGAGATGCAGGATTTCCTCGCCGCACCGGAGCAGCACAAGCGCTTCTTCCTGGTGCCCCTGCAGGTCTACAACGACAGCCAGATCCGCCGCCATTCGCGCTACAAGAGCGTGCCCGCCTTCATCCGCGAGGTCCTGGCCTCGTTCGCGGCCCACGCCCCCGGCGACCAGCTGCTGGTCTTCAAGCACCACCCGCTGGACAGGCCCTACAACGACTACACCCGCCTGATCGCCCGCGAGTCGCGCCGCCTGGGCATCGATGCCCGGGTGCACTACATCCACGACCAGCACCTGCCCACGCTGCTCAAGCACGCCACCGGCGTGGTGACGGTCAACAGCACCACCGGGCTGCAGGCGCTCTATCACGGCACGCCGGTGATCCCGCTGGGCGAGTGCATGTATGCGATCGAGGGCCTGGTGCATCCGGGCCCGCTCGACAGCTTCTGGGCCCAACCCGGCCCGGTCGATGCCGAGCTCTTCCAGCGCTTTCGCACCTACCTCGTGCGGGAGACGCAGCTCAACGCCAGCTTCTACGCGGCTGCGCCGGGCTTGCCTTCGATCACCGAGACGAGCCGCCGGCGCGCTTCCGCTTCCGAAAGGCCCAGCGCCGCGCCCCAGGCTGCCAGCTGGTCCTCGCCGACGCGCCCGACGTTGAAGTAGGTCGACTGCGGGTGGGCGAGGTAGAACCCGCTCACGCTCGCCGCCGGGGTCATCGCCAAGCTTTCCGTCAGCCCCATGTCGGCCTCTTCGGCCGCCAGCACCCTGAACACGTCGGCCTTGACGCCGTGGTCCGGGCAGGCCGGATAGCCGGGCGCGGGCCGGATGCCACGGTACTTCTCGGCGATCAGGTCCTCGTTGCTCAACCGCTCGTCGGCCGCGTAGCCCCAGAGGTCGGTGCGCACCCGCTGGTGCAGCCGCTCGGCGAAGGCCTCGGCGAGCCGGTCGGCCAGGGCCTTGAGCATGATGGCCTGGTAGTCGTCGTGCGCAGCCTCGAACTCGGCCGCCTTCGCGTCCGCGCCCATGCCGGCGGTGACGGCGAACAGGCCGATGTAGTCGGGCTGGGTGCCCTTGGGGGCGATGAAGTCCGCGAGCGAGCGGTTGGGCCGCTTCACGCCGTCGATCACCGGCCGCTCGCTCTGCATCCGCAGAGGCGCCCAGCGCAGCAGCACCTGCTGGCGTGACTCGTCGGCGTAGACCTCGATCACGTCGTCGTCGACCGTGTTGGCGGGATAGAGGCCGATCACGCCGTGGGCCTGCAGCCAGCGGCCGTCGATGATCTTCTTCAGCAGCTTCTGGGCGTCGGCCAGCACCTTGCGCGCTGCGTCGCCGACCACCTCGTCCTTCAGGATGGCGGGGTAGGCGCCGGCCAGGTCCCAGGTCTGGAAGAACGGGCCCCAGTCGATCACCTGCGCCAGCTCGGCGAGGTCGTATTGGCGGAACAGGCGGCGGCCGATGAAGCGAGGCCGGGCGGGCGCCTGCGACCAGTCGACCGGCGTCTTGTTGGCGCGCGCCTCGGCCAGCGTGACCAGCGGCGTGGCCTTCTTGCCGGCGTGCAAGGTGCGCACGCGCTCGTAGTCGGCCTTCAACTCCTCGAGGTAGGCGGCGCAGCGCTCGTCGGAAAGCAGCTCCGAGCACACGCCCACCGCGCGCGAGGCATCCGGCACGTAGACCACCGGGCCCTCGTAGTGCGGCGAGATCTTCACGGCGGTGTGCACCCGGCTGGTCGTCGCGCCGCCGATCAGCAGCGGCAGCTTCTTCTCGCGGAACCAGGTGTCGCGCTGCATCTCGGCAGCGACGTGCTGCATCTCCTCCAGGCTGGGCGTGATCAGGCCCGACAGGCCGATCAGGTCGGCGCCCTCGGCGCGCGCCTTCTCCAGGATGTCCTGGCACGGGACCATCACGCCCATGTTGACGACCTCGAAGTTGTTGC
>CAMLGG010000299.1 GCA_946479475.1 uncultured Ideonella sp.
CGAACATGTCGCGCACGCGCGCCGCGCCGACGCCGACGAACATCTCGACGAAGTCGGAGCCGGAGATCGAGAAGAACGGAACCTTCGCCTCACCGGCGATCGCCTTGGCCAGCAGCGTCTTGCCGGTGCCCGGAGGGCCGACCAGCAGCACGCCGCGGGGGATGCGGCCACCGAGCTTCTGGAACTTCTGCGGGTCCTTCAGGAAGTCGACCAGTTCCTTCACCTCTTCCTTCGCTTCGTCGCAGCCGGCGACGTCGGCGAAGGTGGTGGAGTTGTTGGCCTCGTCGAGCATGCGGGCCTTGGATTTGCCGAAGCTGAAGGCACCGCCCTTGCCGCCGCCCTGCATCTGCCGCATGAAGTAGATCCAGACGCCGATCAGCAGCAGCATCGGGCCCCAGGACAGCAGCAGGGTCTGCAGCAGCGACGGCTCTTCATCGGGCTTGCCGGACACCTGCACGCCGTACTTCATCAGGTCGCCGACCATCCACAGGTCGCCCGGCGAAGAGATGGTGAAGGGCTGGCCGTCGTTGGGCGTGACCTTCAGCGTGCGGCCTTGCACTTCGACACGCTTGATGCGGCCCTGCTTGGCGTCGTCCATGAACTGGGTGTAGGTCACCTGTTCGCTGGCGCGGGGCTTGTCGAACTGCTTGAAGACGGTGAACAACACCAAGGCGATCACCAGCCACACGGCGACCTTCGAAATCCACTGATTGTTCACCGCGGTTCCTTTGCGAAGTCCTGAGGGAATGGGGGCCGGCAACCCAGCCCGCCACCTCGGGCATATAGGGTCAATTCTAGTCGACTCAATACCGGCGATGCTGCCAGAGGGTGACTTGGGTCAAGGCACGCGCAAATGGTCAAAACACGCCGTTTTCAAAGCTTTGGTCGTTCGAATCAGCCCTTTTTCAGACCTATTCCGACCAGAAAGGTTTCGGCCGACTTGTCGCGCGAGGCCTTGGGCTTGATCGGCTTGACCACCCGGAACTCGCGCTTGAAGAGCTCCACCAGCTGGCTGTAGCCGCTGCCGTGGAAGACCTTGGCGACCAGTGCGCCCTCCGGCTTGAGGTGGCGGCCGGCAAACTCTACCGCCAGTTCCACCAGGTGCGCCACCCGCGCCGAATCGGAAGAGGCGATCCCCGACAGGTTCGGCGCCATGTCCGAGACCACCAGATCGACTGGCCGGCCGGCCAGTGCGTCCTCGAGCTGGGCGAGCACTTCGTCCTCGCGGAAATCGCCCTGGATGAAGGTCACGCCGTCGATCGGCTCGAAGTCCAGCAGGTCGAGCGCGATGATGGTGCCGTCCAGCTCGCCGGTGGCGGCGCCGCCGGTGCCGGCCGCCTTGGGCGCGAACCGCCGCCGCAGGTACTGGCTCCAGGCACCGGGAGCGGCGCCGAGGTCGACGACGACCTGGCCCGGCCGGACAAGCCCGAAGGCCTCGTCGATCTCCTTGAGCTTGTACGCAGCCCGCGCGCGATAGCCCTCCTTCTGGGCCAGCTTGACGTAGGGATCGGTCAGGTGGTCGTGCAGCCACGCCTTGTTGACCTTCTTGCTCTTGGTCTTGATCTTCATGCGACTGCGATAATGACAGGATGTCTGCGATTGAACTGACGCCCGCCCAACGCAAGGAAAAGCGTGGCGAAGCCCATCACCTCGACCCGGTGGTGATGATCGGTGCCGAAGGCCTCACCGCCGCGGTGCTGAAAGAAACCGAGGCTGCGCTCAAGGCGCACGGCCTGATCAAGATCCGGGTCTTCTCGGACGATCGCGAGGCACGCGAGGCCACGCTCGCGACGCTGGCCGACCAGCTGGGCGCCGCGCCGGTGCAGCACATCGGCAAGCTGCTGGTCCTGTGGCGGCCGATTCCCGAGAAACCCTCGGCAGAGAGGGAGGATCGCAAGCCCGGCCCCCGCACCGTCAAGCTGGTCACCTTCTCGAAGAGCGGCACCCACCGTCCGACGGTGAAGAAGGTCAAGGTCTTCGGCAACCAGCGCGTGACCGCAGGCGGCCAGATCAAGCGGGCCAAGACGCGCACCGGCAGCGTCAAGAAGAAGGCCCAGGGCTGACTCGCGCGGTGGTGCGCCACGCGAGCGCCGCCACCGCGACGATCTTGGCGCCGAAGAAGACGAGGCTGGCGGCGTGCAGCTGGCCGAAGGTCCAGCTGCCCTGACCGGCTCGCGCCGCCTCCATCATCGGCTGCAGGCCGAAGTACCCGAGGACCGTGCAGAAGACGGCGGTCAAGGCCAGGATCATCGAGGTCGAGAACCGAGACCCCGATTCCCCTGCAGCGGCAGCGCGGCGCTCCAGCAGGAGAACCACCGCGCCCAAGGCCAGGCTGAGATAGGCCTCCTGCGAAAAGATCCTGGCCACGACACGCCCCGCATCGTGCACCGCGAGGGTCGCGAACGGCGCCGGCGTCGCGATGAAGGCGATGCACAGCAGGACGCCAGCCCACAGGCCCGGGATCAGGCGCCGCGCCTGCTCCATCACGCCGTCACTGGTAACGAACGGCCACGATCTCGTAGCTCTTCACGCCACCCGGCGCGCGCACCTCGGCCACGTCGCCCACCTCCTTGCCGATCAGGGCACGCGCGATGGGCGAGCTGATGGAGATCAGGCCCAGCTTCAAGTCGGCCTCGTCGTCGCCCACGATCTGGTAGGTGACGGCCGCGCCAGACTCCTCTTCTTCCAGGTCCACCGTGGCGCCGAAGACGACACGCCCCCCCGCGTCGAGCGCGGACGGGTCGATGATCTGGGCCGCGGCCAGCTTGCCTTCGATCTCGAGGATGCGGCCTTCGATGAAGCCCTGCTTGTCCTTGGCCGCGTCGTACTCCGCGTTCTCGGACAGGTCACCCTGGGCACGCGCCTCGGCGATGGCCTGGATCACCGCGTGGCGTTCGACGGTCTTGAGCTGCTGCAGCTCCTGCTTGAGCTTCTCGGCGCCGCGCTTGGTGAGTGGAATCGTGGTCATGGAAAGTCGTGGCAAAAAGGAAAACGCGCCATCAGGCGCGCTTCGGGCAGAAGTTTAGAGCAGTTTGACCGGCCGGCAAGACCGCGGCTCCTGTGCGGGCTTGCCGGCGACCTGCCTGGCCTCACGCCAGGGCAGCGTGCAGTTCCTGCAGGGAAAGGACGTTCGGGTCGTCCTGGTGCTTCAACGCCTCGGTGGCCGCCTCGCAGCCGGCCATCGTCGTGTAGTAGGTCACGCGGTTGGCGAGGGCCGCCGTGCGGATGTAGCGCGAATCCGCGATCGCGGTGCGCGTCTCGTCCACCGTCGTGAACACCAGCTGGATCTCCCCGGCCTTGATCATGTCGGCGATGTGGGGCCGGCCGTCCTTGACCTTGTTGACCTGCTTCACCGGCACGCCGGCCGCAGCGATGGCCGCCGCCGTGCCCTTGGTGGCCACGACGTTGTAGCCGAGATCCACCAGGTCGCCGGCCACCTTGATCGCCCGATCCTTGTCGTTGTTCTTCACCGTGATGACGACGGTGCCCTTGGACGGCAGGCGCGAGCCGGCGCCCAGCTGGCTCTTGAGCATGGCCTCGCCGAAGCTGTAGGCCACGCCCATCACCTCGCCGGTCGAGCGCATCTCGGGGCCGAGGATGGGATCGACGCCGGGGAACTTGTTGAAGGGGAAGACCGCCTCCTTCACGCTGAAGTAAGGCGGGATCACCTCGCGCGGGGGCTTGCCGTCCTTGCCGCGCTGGTCCGCAAGCTTCTGCCCCGCCATGCAGCGCGCCGCGATCTTGGCCAGCGGCTGGCCGGTGGCCTTGGAGACGAACGGCACGGTGCGCGAAGCACGCGGATTGACCTCCAGCACGTACACCGTGCGGTCGTCGCCCTCGCCCTGGATGGCGAACTGGACGTTCATCAGGCCGACGACCTTGAGCGCCCGGGCCATCAGCGCCGTCTGGCGACGCAGTTCGTCCTGGAGCGAGGCCGGCAGCGAATACGGCGGCAGCGAGCAGGCCGAGTCGCCGGAGTGCACGCCCGCCTGCTCGATATGCTCCATGATCCCGCCGATCATCACGTCGCGGCCGTCGCTGATGCAGTCGACGTCCACTTCGATCGCATCGTCGAGGAAGCGGTCCAGCAGCACCGGAGACTTCTCGCTCACGCGTACCGCCTCGCGCATGTAGCGCTCGAGGTCCTTGTCGCCGTGCACGATCTCCATCGCGCGGCCGCCGAGCACGTAGCTCGGGCGCACCACCAGCGGGTAGCCGATTTCTTGCGCCAGTTGCAGGGCCGCCTCTTCGGTGCGGGCAGTGCGGTTGGGCGGCTGCTTGAGGCCGAGGTCGTTCAGCAGCTTCTGGAAGCGCTCGCGGTCCTCGGCGATGTCGATGGAATCCGGGCTCGTGCCGATGATGGGCACGCCGGCACGCTCCAGATCCAGCGCCAGCTTCAGCGGCGTCTGGCCGCCGTATTGCACGATCACGCCGACCGGCTTCTCCTTGTCGACGATCTCGAGCACGTCTTCCAGCGTCACCGGCTCGAAGTACAGGCGGTCGGAGGTGTCGTAGTCGGTCGAGACGGTTTCCGGGTTGCAGTTGACCATGATGGTCTCGTACCCGTCTTCGCGCAGCGCCAGCGCGGCGTGCACGCAGCAGTAGTCGAACTCGATGCCCTGGCCGATGCGGTTCGGGCCACCGCCCAGGATCATGATCTTGTCGCGGTTGCTCGGCGCGGCCTCGCACTCGTCCTCGTAGGTCGAGTACAGGTAGGCGGTGCCGGTGGCGAACTCGCCGGCGCAGCTGTCCACCCGCTTGTACACCGGGCGCACGCCGAACGCCTTGCGCAGCGCACGCACCGCGGTCTCGTTGGTGCCGGCGAGCTGGGCGATGCGGGCGTCGGAGAAGCCCATGCGCTTGAGCGCGCGCAGGCGCTTCGCATCCAGGCCATCCAGGCCGCGATGCGCCACGTCCACTTCGGCGTCGATCAGTTCCTCGAGCTGGTCGAGGAACCACGGGTCGACGAACGACATCGCGTGCACGTCCTCCACGGACATGCCGGCGCGGAACGCATCGGCGATGTGGAAGATGCGCTCCGGGCCGGGCTCCTTCATCTCGCGACGCAGCGCCAGCAGGCCGTCGTCGCTGGCCAGGTCCAGCCCGGTCGGATCGAGCCCGATCTTGCCGGTTTCCAGCCCGCGCAGCGCCTTCTGCAGGGATTCCTGGAAGCAGCGGCCGATCGCCATCACCTCGCCCACCGACTTCATCTGGGTGGTCAGGCGGGCGTCGGCGGCCGGGAACTTCTCGAACGCGAAGCGCGGGATCTTGGTGACGACGTAGTCGATGGACGGCTCGAACGAAGCCGGCGTCGCGCCGCCGGTGATGTCGTTCTTCAGCTCGTCCAGCGTGTAGCCGACGGCCAGCTTGGCCGCGACCTTGGCGATCGGGAAGCCGGTGGCCTTGGAAGCCAGCGCCGAAGAGCGCGAGACGCGCGGGTTCATCTCGATCACGATCATCCGGCCGGTGTCGGGGTTGATCGAGAACTGCACGTTCGAGCCGCCGGTGTCGACGCCGATCTCGCGCAGGATGGCGATCGACGCGTTGCGCAGCAGCTGGTACTCCTTGTCGGTCAGGGTCTGCGCCGGTGCCACGGTGATCGAGTCACCCGTATGGATGCCCATCGGGTCGAGGTTCTCGATCGAGCAGACGATGATGCAGTTGTCCGCGCGATCGCGGACCACCTCCATCTCGTACTCCTTCCAGCCGATGAGCGACTCCTCGATCAGCAGCTCGTTGGTCGGCGAGAGGTCCAGGCCCCGCTTGCAGATGGTCTCGAACTCTTCCGGGTTGTAGGCAATGCCGCCACCGGTGCCGCCCAGCGTGAAGCTGGGGCGGATGACCATCGGGAAGCCCGAGCCGCCGATCTCGGCCTGGATGCTTTTCTGCACCGCCCAGGCCTCGTCCATCGAGTGCGCGATGCCGGACTTGGCCGAGCCGAGCCCGATCTTGGTCATCGCGTCCTTGAACTTCAGCCGGTCCTCGGCCTTCTCGATCGCGCGCTCGTTGGCGCCGATCATCTCGACGCCGTACTTCGCGAGCACGCCGTGCTTGTGCAGGTCGAGCGCGCAGTTCAACGCTGTCTGGCCGCCCATGGTCGGCAGGATGGCGTCGGGGCGCTCCTTGGCGATGATCTTTTCGACGACCGGCCAGGTGATCGGCTCGATGTAGGTCACGTCGGCCGTGTCCGGGTCCGTCATGATCGTCGCCGGATTGGAGTTGACCAGGATGACCTTGTAGCCCTCCTCACGCAGGGCCTTGCAGGCTTGCGCGCCGGAGTAGTCGAACTCGCAGGCCTGGCCGATGATGATCGGGCCGGCGC
>CAMLGG010000300.1 GCA_946479475.1 uncultured Ideonella sp.
CCCTCCAGGCGGTTGGGCGCAGCAGCCTCCCAGGATCACGCCGCTGCACGAAGTTGTTGTGGATGTGCCAGCCCATTATCAGCAGGCGCCTCCCGCCGACAACCGCAAAACGTGGCGTTCGTCGGCGCGAAGGCGCCGCTCGTCGTGCCCGAGGCGCGCTACTTTCCGATGCAGAAGCGGCTGAAGATCTCGCCCAGCAGGTCGTCGGCGCTGAAGGCCCCGGTGATGCGCTGGAGTGCCTCGTGGGCCAGGCGCAGCTCCTCGGCGAAGAGGTCGAGGGCGGCGTCGGCCTGGGCGGCGTGCTCAGCCGCCCAGGCCAGGTGCCCTTCGGCTTCCCGCAGGGCCTGGACATGCCGGGTGCGCGCGATGAAAAGGCCCTCTGCAGAGGCGACGCCGCCGGCTCGCTCGAGCAGGGTTTCGCGCAGCGCCTCGAGGCCCGCGCCGCTGCGGGCGGACAGGCGCAGCCCCGGACGGGCCTGCTCGAACTCGCCCGGCGCCGCTTGTGCGGCCAGGTCGGCCTTGTTGAAGACGTGCAGCAGCCGCGCCGGGTCGACGCTCTGCAGGCGCTCGGCGATGGCCGCGTCGGCCGCCTGGTAGGCCGGTTCGTCGACGCGCGTCAGGTCGTGCAGGAACAGCACGGCGTCGGCGCCCGCGATGGCCTCCCAGCTGCGTGCGATGCCGATGCGCTCGACCTCGTCGGCCGCGGACTCCGCTCGGAGTCCGGCGGTGTCGGTGACATGCACCGGCACGCCGTGGATCTGGATCGTCTCGCTGACCCGGTCGCGCGTGGTGCCGGCGATCGGGGTGACGATGGCCAGCTCGGCGCCGGCGAGGGCATTGAGCAGCGAGCTCTTGCCCACGTTGGGCTGGCCGGCGAGCACCACGCGCAGGCCCTCGCGCAGGAGCGCGCCTTGGCGAGTACGCGCGAGGAGCTCGGCCAGGCGCGCCTGCAGGCCGGCCAGCTGGCCGCGCGCGTCGGCCTTTTCGAGGAAGTCGATCTCCTCTTCCGGGAAGTCCAGCGTGGCCTCGACGAGCATGCGCAGCCGCACGATGCCCTCGGCCAGCGCATCCACCTGGACCGAGAAGGCACCGGCCAGCGAGCGGCTGGCCGAGCGGGCCGCGGCCTCGGTGCTGGCGTCGATGAGGTCGGCCACCGCCTCGGCCTGGGCCAGGTCGAGCTTGTCGTTCAGGAAGGCGCGCTGGGTGAACTCGCCCGGCTCGGCCAGGCGCAGGCGCGCGAGGCCGGCCTCCGGCGCGAGCTCCAGGCAGCGCGCGAGCAGCAGCTGCAGCACCACCGGGCCGCCGTGGGCCTGCAGCTCCAGCACGTCCTCGCCGGTGTACGAATGCGGCGCCGGGAAGTACAGCGCCAGCCCCTGGTCGATCGGCTGGCCGTGGGCGTCGAGGAAGGGGCCGTAATGCGCGCGGCGGGGTGCCAGCGTGGCGCCGGTCAAGCGCAAGGCCAGCGCAGCCAGGCCGGAGCCGGACACGCGCACGATGCCGACCGCGCCCCTTCCGGGGGCGGTGGCGATGGCGACGATGGGGTCCTGGTGGTGGCCGAGCAGCACGGTGCCGGCGATTGTCCCCGAGCGCCGGGGCTCGCTCGAGGGGAAGGCATTGGCGCGGGGGGAGCGTCGATCGCTGGCCGTCGCCGGCCCCGATCGATCACTCGCTGCCCGAGGAACTGGGCTGGCCCCGCGGCTGCATGATCGTCCGCCGCGGCCGCCGGCTGAAGACCGGAACGATCAACAAAGGTCCTGCCCCGGTAACGACCGTGGCAGATGTCACGCCGGGCGCTTCAGCTGACGCCCAGGCGCTTGTTGATGAACCACTGCTGGGCAATCGAGAGCAGGTTGTTCGTCAGCCAGTACAGCACCAGGCCGGAGGGGAAGAAGAAGAACATGAAGCTGAAGGCCAGCGGCATGATCCACATCATCCGCGCCTGGACAGGGTCCGGCGCCTTCGGGCCCAGGGCCACCTGCAGCAGGCTGGAGGCGGTCATCAGTGCCGGCAGGATGAACAGCGGGTCCTTGGCCGAAAGGTCGTGGATCCAGCCCAGCCAGGGCGCGCCGCGCATCTCCACCGAGGCCAGCAGCACCCAGTACAGCGAGATGAAGAAGGGCATCTGCACCACGATGGGCAGGCAGCCGCCCAGCGGGTTGATCTTCTCCTCGCGGTAGATGCGCATCATCTCCTGCTGCATCTCCTGCGGCTTGTCCTTCAGGCGTTCGCGCATCTCCATGATGCGCGGGTTCACGGCGCGCATCTTGGCCTGCGAGCGGTAGGCGCTGGCGTTGAGCCAGTAGAAGAGGATCTTCAGCAGCACCACCAGGGCGATGATGGCCCAGCCCCAGTTGCCCAGCAGGCCATGCAGATGGTCCAGCAGCCAGAACAGCGGCTTGGCGATGACCGTCAGGTGGCCGTAGTCCTTGACCAGCTCGAGTCCAGGGGCGATCTTCTCGAGCTTCTTCTCGTCCTGCGGGCCGGCGTAGAGCGTGGCCTGGTGCGACACCGTCGCGCCCGGCGCCACGGTGCCGAGGGGCTGCACCATCGCGACCGTGTAGTCGTTGCCGACCTTGCCGGTGACGAAGTCGCGCTGGGTACCGGCGGGCAGCAGCCAGGCGCTGGTGAAGTAGTGCTGGATCATCGCCACCCAGCCGTCGGTGCTGGTGCGCTCGTGCTCGGCCGCCTCGTTGCCGCGCTTGTCGATCTCCTTGAAGTCCACCTTCTGGAACTTCTTGGCATCGGTGTAGATGGCCGGGCCGGTGTAGGTGAAGCCGGTGGACGAGAACATCGAGGTCGACTGCCCCTCGGGCGGCGTACCGTCACGCAGCAGCTGCAGGTACAGCTGCGGCGTCATCGGCGCGCCCGACACGTTGGTCAGCTCGTGCTGCACGCCGATGGTGTAGTCGCCGCGCCTGAACGTGTAGCTCTTGACCAGCTTCGCTCCGCCGATCTCGGGCGACTCGAAGCGGACGACCACCTCGTTGGCGCCTTCCTTCAGGCTGCGCTCGCCGGGCAGCACGCTGAAGGCGCTCAGGTGCCGAGGCAGCAACGCAGCGCCGGGCGCGGGGTTGATGAGTCCGGTCTGGGCCAGGTAGTGGCGGCTGGCGCTCTGGTCGAACAACGTGACCGGCCTGGCGGGGTCGATGGCGTCCGGATAGGCCTTGAGCTCGAGGTGGACCAGCGTGGCGCCGGTGCTGTCGATCGTCGCCTTGAACAGGTCCGTCTCGACGTTGACCATCTCGCCCGCCGGCGCGCCGGCGGCAGCCCCTGGGGCGGCCGGCACCGCCGCGGTGCCCGGCAAGGCACTCGTGCCGGACGCCGCCGGCACGCTGGCAACCGCCCCGGCGCTGGCGCCGGGGGCCGCAGTGGCGGGAGCCGGCTCGCTGATGGGCGCGCCGAACAGCGTCGGGTGCCCGTTGTGCTTGTTCCACCCGTCGTAGAGGAAGACGAGCGACATGATGAACACCACCCAAAGCAGGGTGCGGCGCATATCGGTCATGGCTGGGGCCTGGAAGGCATCTGGAGGTTCGGGGGCGTCGGGCCGGAGGCCTCTTGCGCCGGTGACTGCGTGGCACCGGGCAGCAGCCGGCTGAACAGGCGGGGGCGCTCCAGCGGCACCGGATCGCAACCGCCGGCGCACCAGGGATGGCAGCGCAGGACGCGGGCGACGGTGAGACAGGAGCCGGCGAGGGCGCCGTGGCGTTGCAGGGCCTCGATGCCGTAGACGGAGCAGGTCGGAGCGAAACGGCACTGGCTGCCGAGCCAGGGGCTGAGCAGCAGCCGGTAGGCGCGCAGCAGGCCGATCAGCACGCGCCGGGGTGCTTGCGCCCAGCCGGGCGAGGCGGGAGGGCGGGGCGCGCTCATCGAGGACGCCGCGGCAGCGGATTCGCCGCGCGGGTGAAAAGCAGCTCGATCTCGTCGTGCGCCGTCTGGCGAAGCGGATCCGATGCCGGGCTGGGGAAGGCCTGGCGGTCGAAGCCCTGCCGCAGGCGCACGACCCACAGGCCCGCCGGCAAGCGGCTGGCGTGACGCGCCATGGCGGCGCGAAGCTGGCGCTTGATCAAGTTGCGAGTGACTGCTCGCTTGGCATGCCGCTTGGGCACGACGAGGCCCAGCCAGTGCCCGGAAGCACCGGCTGCGTCGCCTGGCCTTGACGATTCATCCACAAGGGCTTGACCGCGGTCAGGGCAGCCTGTGGATAAGTCTGGTGAAACAGGCGGGACAACCGCTTCGCGGCCCGCCGTTTGCTGCGCGGAGCGGCCGCGCGAAGGCCCGCCGGACACGTGGTGAACGGCGAAGTGAGCACTTCGCGAACAAGGCGGCGTCGCGAGCACGCGTTCGAAATCGGCCGGTCGCACGATGCGGCCGATCATGGCGTGTGCGTCAGACCTGGGACAGCTTCTTGCGGCCCTTGGCGCGGCGCGCGTTGATGACGGCACGGCCGCCGCGGGTCTTCATGCGGACGAGAAAGCCATGCGTACGGGCGCGGCGGACTTTGGAAGGCTGATAGGTGCGCTTCATGATAGCTAGCTGGTTGGAAAGGCCTCAAGGGCACAGGCCCCAGGGGAGCCTGGACATGCCGGCCACTCCAGGCCCCGTTCAACTGTCCGGGGCTGTTCAAGGCCGGCTCGAGGTCGAAAGCGCCGTCAAGTCATGCGCCCATGGCCGTTGAAGTACCGATCGAGGTACCCGCTTGGCCGCTGGCGCAGCGCTTCCGCTGCCCGATTCGGGAAACCCACTATTAGAGCAAAAAACGCTTGTCCAGTCAAACACTTGCACGGCAGTCCGCGGCTCCGCGCGGCCCTTGACCCTCGTCCAAAAACTGTGGATAACCACCGCCTTCCTCGACCGAACCGTGCGTAGAATCCGGCCGCTCGAAAACGACTTGTCCACAATGAGCCTCGATCTCTGGCAGCGCGGTTGCGAACGTCTCGCGACCGAACTGCCCGAACAGCAATTCGCCACCTGGATCCGCCCGCTGCCGCCGGCCGACATCACCGATGCCGGCGAGGCGGGCGCGGTGGCCTCGCTGCGCGTGCCCAACCGCTTCAAGCTGGACTGGATCCGCTCGCAGTACAGCGCCCGCATCGAGACGGTGCTGAGCGACCTGGCCGGCAAGCCGGTGCGGCTCGAGCTCAGCCTGGCGCCGCGCGAGCCCATGCCTGCCTTCGGCTCGGGCAGCCGCGGGCTGAACGGCGGCACGACGGTCGTCGCCCGCGCGCAGCAGCCCGTCCACGCCGGGCGCCTGCTGGCCGGGGCGGCCCTTCCCCAGCGCGAGCCCGCGCTGGCGGGAGATGGCCACGAGGCGATGGATGCCCGGCCGGCGCCGAGGCCCGCTCCCGCCGGCGCCGGCATGGCCACGCTGCCCCCGGCGGCCAACCGCCATCGCCTGAACACCGCGCTGACCTTCGACAACCTGGTCGCCGGCCGCGCCAACCAGATGGCCCGCACCGCCGCCCTGCACGTCGCCGGCGCGCCGGGCCAGATGTACAACCCGCTGTTCATCTACGGCGGCGTCGGCCTGGGCAAGACCCACCTGGTGCATGCCGTCGGCAACGCGCTGCTGGCCGACAACCCCAACGCCCGTGTGCTGTACCTGCACGCCGAGCAGTTCATCTCCGACGTCGTCAAGAACTACCAGCGCAAGACCTTCGACGAGCTCAAGGCCAAGTACCACTCGCTCGACCTGCTGCTGATCGACGACGTGCAGTTCTTCGCCGGCAAGGAGCGCACGCAGGAGGAGTTCTTCAACGCCTTCGAGGCGCTGCTGGCCAAGCGGGCGCACATCATCATGACCAGCGACACCTACCCCAAGGGGCTGGTGGACATCGACGAGCGCCTGACCTCGCGCTTCGACTCGGGCCTGACGGTGGCCATCGAGCCGCCGGAGCTCGAGATGCGGGTCGCGATCCTGCTGGCCAAGTCGCGCGCCGAGGGCACGGTGATGCCGGAGGATGTCGCCTTCTTCGTCGCCAAGAACGTCCGCGCCAACGTGCGCGAACTCGAGGGCGCGCTGCGCAAGGTCCTGGCCTACGCCAAGTTCTCGCACAAGGACATCACCATCAACCTGGCGCGCGAGGCGCTGAAGGACCTGCTGTCGATCCAGAACCGGCAGATCTCGGTGGAGAACATCCAGAAGACGGTGGCCGACTTCTACAAGATCAAGGTCGCCGACATGTACTCGAA
>CAMLGG010000301.1 GCA_946479475.1 uncultured Ideonella sp.
CGTGCGCGGCACAATCCCGCGCACGATGTGCCTCGTCTTTCCCCACACCTTCGTGCCCTGGTTTCGGTCGGTGGCGCCCCACATCCATGCCTACCGGGGCAAGACCTTCGTCGTCGGCATGACCGGCGAGCTGGTCGCCGCAGGCCGGCTCAACGCCTTCGTGCAGGACCTGGCGATCCTGCATGCCATGGGCGTGCACCTGGTGCTCGTGCATGGCTTCCGTCCGCAGGTGAACGAGCAGCTGGCCGCCAAGGGCCACACGCCGCGCTTCTCGCACGGCATGCGCATCACCGATGGCGTGGCGCTCGATTGCGCGCAGGAGGCGGCCGGTCAGCTGCGCTTCGAGATCGAGGCGGCGTTCTCGCAAGGCCTGCCGAACACGCCGATGGCCAACTCCACCGTGCGGGTCGTCTCGGGCAACTTCCTGACGGCACGGCCGGTCGGCATCGTCGACGGCATCGACTTCATGCACAGCGGCTTCGTCCGCAAGGTCGATTCGGGCGCCATTCGCAAGGCGATCGACATCGGCGCCCTCGTGCTGCTTTCGCCCTTCGGGTTCTCCCCCACCGGCGAGGCCTTCAACCTGTCGATGGAGGACGTGGCCACCCAGACCGCCATCGCCTTGCAGGCCGACAAGCTGCTTTTCCTGACCGAGGTCGCGGGCATCCACGAGGTGCCGAGCGACCTGGACAGCCCCGTCGACACCGAGCTGGCCCTGGCCGACGCCGAGCGCCTGCTCGCCGGCATGCCCGCCCCGATGCAGCCGACCGACGTGGGCTTCTACCTCAAGCATTGCGTGAACGCCTGCCACGGTGGCGTGGAGCGCTCGCACATCCTGCCCTTCGCCACCGATGGCGCCCTGCTGCTCGAGGTGTTCACCCACGACGGCATCGGCACCATGGTGGTCGACGAGAAGCTCGAGAGCCTGCGCGAGGCGGGTTCGGACGACGTGGGCGGCATCCTGCAACTCATCGAACCCTTCGAGCGCGACGGCACGCTGGTCAAGCGCGACCGCACCGAGATCGAGCGAGACATAGCCAACTACACCGTCATCGAGCACGACGGGGTGATCTTCGGCTGCGCGGCGCTCTACCCCTATCCCGAGGCCCGGACCGGCGAAATGGCCGCCCTCACCGTCTCGCCGCAGGTCCAGGGCCAGGGCGACGGCGACCGGATACTCAAGCGTGTCGAGCAACGCGCCCGCACCATGGGACTCGAATCCATCTTCGTGCTCACCACGCGGACGATGCACTGGTTCATCAAGCGCGGCTTCGCACAGGTCGACCCCGACTGGCTGCCCGAGGCCCGCAAGCGCAAGTACAACTGGGACCGCCGCTCGCAGGTCCTGGTCAAGAAACTCTGACCCCAATTCCCGGAGACCGCCATGGCCCGCACGATTCAATGCACCTATCTGAAGAAGGAAGCCGAGGGCCTCGACTTCCCGCCCTACCCGGGCGAACTCGGCAAGCGCATCTACGACAACATCAGCAAGGAGGCCTTCGAATTGTGGAAGCGCCACCAGACGATGCTGGTGAACGAGAACCGCCTGAACCTGGCCGATGCCCGTGCGCGCCAGTACCTGGCCCGGCAGATGGAGCAATTCCTCTTCGGGGCCGGCGCGGACCAGCCCACCGGCTACGTCCCGCCCAGCAATTGACCGTCTCGGGGGTACCGGCCGGCCCGTATACGTTCTGCCGCCGGCCGCAAACTGACCGCGCCATTCCCGCGAATCCGGCCCCGCGCCGGTTTTCCGGTGATTGCCCATCCTGCCCGTTCCAGTGAATTCGGCACGGCCGGTACCGGATATAGGTAATCTACTGTTGCCAAGCCGGTCCCGGCCGTGCCGCTGAGATATCATGCGCCCGCCCTCCGGGTATTTCAGGAGCATTTGCATGGAATCCATTCAAGAATTGCTGGCGCAGAAGGCAGCCCTCGAAAAGAAGATTGCCGAGGCGCAGCGGACGGCCAAGGCCGACGCCATCGCCAAAGTCAAGGCGCTGATGGCCGAATATGGCCTGACCGCCGCCGACCTGGCCGGCAAGACCAGCGCTGCACCCAAGGCGGATGCAGGCAAGAAAGTGGCTGCCAAGTACCGCGACCCCTCCACCGGCCAGACCTGGACCGGCCGCGGGCTCAAACCCAAGTGGCTCCAGGCGGCGTTGACCACCGGCAAGTCGCTCGAAGACTTCGCGATCTGAGCGCTCTGCGCACGGCCGGCGCCGACGGCCTGTGCGAAGATCGAGACTCCCGTATCGGGGCAGCCTTGGCTGCCCCGATCTCATTTCCGAAGTTCGCCACGTGATCCCCTCAGGCTTCATCCAGGACCTGCTCGCCCGCGCCGACGTGGTGGCGGTGGTCGGCCGGCACGTCGAGCTCAAGAAGGCGGGCATCAACTACAAGGGCCTGTGCCCGTTCCACGGCGAGAAGACGCCCAGCTTCATCGTCAGTCCTTCCCGCCAGACCTACCACTGCTTCGGCTGCGGCGCGCACGGCGACGCCATCCGCTTCCTCACCGAGCACCATGGCATGAGCTTCGTCGAGGCCGTGAAGGACCTGGCGCAGGAGGTCGGCCTGGTCGTCCCCGAGGAAGAGACCAGCCCAGCCGAGCGCGCGCAGGCGGCCGAGAAGCGCGAGCAGCAGCTCAGCCTGATCGACGTGCTGGAGAAGGCTGCAGAGCACTACCGGAAGCAGCTCAAGGCCAGTCCGCGCGCCGTCGCCTACCTCAAGGGCCGCGGGCTGACGGGCGAGATCGCCGCTCGCTTCGGCCTGGGCTACGCACCCGAGGGCTGGCGCTCGCTGGCCGGCGTGTTCCCGCACTACGACGACCCGGCGCTGGCGGAATCCGGCATGGTCATCGTGCAGGGTGAGGACGAAGCCGACCAGAAGCGCTACGACCGCTTCCGCGACCGCATCATGTTCCCCATCCGCAACGTCAAGGGCGAGACCATCGCCTTCGGTGGCCGCGTGCTGGACCAGGGGGAGCCGAAGTACCTGAACTCGCCCGAGACGCCGGTGTTCGTGAAGGGGCGAGAGCTCTACGGCCTGTACGAGTGCCGTGCCGGCCTGCGAGCCAAGGGCTACGCCCTGGTGACCGAAGGCTACATGGACGTGGTCGCGCTGGCCCAGCTCGGCTTTCCCAATGCGGTCGCCACCCTGGGCACGGCCTGCACTGCCGACCACGTGCACAAGCTTCTGCGCTTCACCGACCAGGTTGTCTTCAGCTTCGATGGCGACGCCGCCGGGCGCCGTGCGGCCGGGCGGGCGCTGGAGGCGGCCCTGCCCCACGCCAGCGATACGCGCAGCTTCCGCTTTCTCTTCCTGCCGCCGGAGCACGATCCGGACAGCTATGTGCGCGAGTTCGGCGCAGAGGCCTTCGAGGCGTTCGTCCGAGGCGCGGTGCCCTTGTCTCGCCAATTGCAGGACCATGCCGCAGCCGACTGCGACCTGAGCACGGCAGAAGGACGCGCCCGCATGCTGGCCCAGGCCCGTCCGCTCTGGCAGGCGCTGCCGGAGGGCGCGCTGAAGGCGCAGCTCCAGGGGGAGCTGGCCATTCGCGGCGGACTGCCGGTGGATGAACTCGCCCGGCTGTGGAAGACCGGCGGCAGCAACCCGGCCGCCGAAAGGCCGCCCGAAGCCGAGTATTCAGCCAGCGGCTCGTACCAGGGTGGCCTCCCATCGGGCGAGCGCCGGCGCCGTTGGCAACGAAGGGACGAAGGCGACGGACTCCCACGGCCCCAGGGCCGGCGCCAGCCGCCCAAGCGGCCGGAAGACCGGGTGGTCCAGATGCTGTTCGGCCAGCCCGGCTGGTGGCACGACCTGCCGGCCGACGAGCATGAGCTCCTGCACCAGTTGCCCGCCCCGCACGGCGAGCTCATCGCCTGGCTGGAGCGCGACCTGGCCGAGCACGGGCCGCGGCCCTGGGCGGTCCTGCGCGAGGCGCTGGCGGTCGATGACTCCCTGGCCGCCGAAGCCTTGGCCCTGGCGGATGGCGATGCGGACCCGGGCGCCACGCCTGCGGACCTGCGCCGGGCAATGGACACCCTGCTCGTGCGGGAGCTGGGAGCGCGCCTGCAGGCCCTGATCGCCGAGGCTGCGGGCCGGCGCGAGGCGCTGGCTGAGTACCGACAGCTCGAACCGCGCTGGAAGGAAGCCAAGGAGCGGCTGAGCACCTCGCAATCCGCCGACTAGCTCACGCCCGCACCCAAAGCCCCAGCGCAATCCTGGGTTTCAGGGTATAATCCATGTTTCAGCGGCAAGAGTGACAGCAGCCGCCCAGGCGACCCAGGCCCCCCGCGAAACGGGGCACATACAGGCCACCTCCTCGCCCCGGCTGCCCTTTGCAACGTTCACGCCAGCTTGCCTGCCCGGATTCCGCGCCGCCGCCTCATCCTCGGCGGCCGGAGGGTGTTCTGTTCCGATTCGGCCGTCCGCTGCCGGGTTTCGACCCCGGCGGCGGCATCCGCGCGAGATCGGCACGGAACCCCAGGGCCCTGGAAGGATCACCTCAAATCGAGACATCTTAATGACCGCGAAGAAGCCCGCTGCCGTTGCCAAGACCCCCGCGAAGCCCGTGACGGCCACGCCGTCCAAGCCTGCCGCCAAGGCAGCCACGAAGGCGACCACGGTGGTCGAAGACCCGAAGAAGGCAGCCGCCGCTGCCAAGGGCAAGGCTGCGCCGGTCAAGGCCGCCGAGGACACGAAGAAGGGCAAGAAGGCCGGCAAGGAGGCCGCCAAGAAGCCCGAAGAGCTCGAGGAAGACCTGAGCGACATCGAGTCTGACCTCGAAGGCGAGGCCGAGGTCGAAGCCGAGGGTGCCGAAGTCGAGGAAGTCGGCGAGGACAAGCCCAAGGCCAAGCCCCTGCGGATGAAGGTCTCGCGCGCCAAGGAGCGCGCGCTGATGCGCGAATTCGGCCTGGACGAAACGGCGCTGACCGAGGAAGAGGTCGCCAAGCGCCGCCAGGAGCTGAAGACGCTCATCAAGATGGGCAAGACGCGTGGCTACCTCACGCACCAGGAAATCAACGACCACCTGCCCGAGAAACTGGTCAACGAGGAAATCCTCGAGGCCATCATCTCGATGCTCAACGACATGGGCATCGCGGTCTACGAGCAGGCCCCCGACGCCGCCACGCTGCTGATCGCCGGCGGCGCCACCTCCACCGCCACCGAGGAAGAAGCCGAGGAAGCCGCCGAGGCGGCCCTGTCCACGGTCGACTCCGAATTCGGCCGCACCACCGACCCGGTGCGCATGTACATGCGCGAGATGGGCACGGTGGAACTGCTCACGCGCGAAGGCGAGATCGAGATCGCCAAGCGCATCGAAGGCGGCCTGCAGGCCATGATGCTGGCCATCTCCGCCTCGCCCACCACCATCGCCGAGATCCTGGCGATGGCCGACAAGATCGCCGCCGGCGAGATGCAGATCTCCGACGTGGTCGACGGCTTCGTCGCCGAGGACGAAGCCGACGACTACGTGGCCGAGGAGGACTTCGACGAGTTCGACGAGGAAGACGACGACGACGGCAACGGCGGCTCCAAGGCCCTGACCAAGAAGCTCGAGGAGCTCAAGAGCGCCGCGCTGGCCAAGTTCACCGACCTGCGCACCCATTTCGACAAGATGCGCCGCGCCTTCGAGAAGGAGGGCTACCAGTCGCAGTCGTACAACAAGGCCCAGCACTCGATCAGCGAAGACCTGATGACCATCCGCTTCACGGTCAAGACGATCGAGAAGCTGTGCGACATCCTGCGCTCGCAGGTCGACGACGTGCGTCGCTACGAGCGCGAGATCCGCAAGATCGTGGTCGACAAGTGCGGCATGCCGCAGGACCACTTCATCAAGACCTTCCCGCCCAACGCGCTGAACCTGAAGTGGTCGGAGAAGGAAGCGCAGGCCGGCAAGCCGTACAGCGCCGTGATGCAGCGCAACCTGCCCGCCATCCAGGAACTCCAGCAGAAGCTGGTCGACCTGCAGGCGCGTGCGGTGGTGCCCATCCTCGACCTGAAGGAGATCAACCGCCGGATGAACGAGGGCGAGAAGGCCTCGCGCGACGCGAAGAAGGAGATGATCGAGGCCAACCTGCGCCTGGTGATCTCCATCGCCAAGAAGTACACCAACCG